>NZ_CP095049.1:4852500-5157500 GCF_022919135.1 Hymenobacter cellulosivorans
GGATGACAGGGGCACTGACCGTATCGTGAATGCCCAGTTTCTGGGGCAGCACCGCTTCACTGACAAGCTAAGCCTCCACGTGCTGGCCCGCTACAGCTACTACAACTCGCTGCAGCAGTATCACCACATCAACCGCCGCAGCTACGACGCGGCGACAGGCACCATTAAGCGTCACTTCCGCGACTTCGATGACTACAACCACGACGTGTTCGTGAACAGCTACCTGACCTGGAAACCCACTACCGGCTCGGTGGAGCACACCGTGCTGGCTGGCTTCGACTACGGCAACACCCAGCGCCACTACACCTACGCCCAGAGCTACGAGGGGGTGGCGGGCCTGAACATTTTTAGCCCGCAGTATGGCAACCTCGACCGGGGTACTTACCGCGGCGAGGGCTACAACGCCCGCTACGAAAACCCCACCCGGTTTGTGGGCGCCTACGTGCAGGACCAACTCACGCTCACCGACCAGCTGAAAGCCGTGCTGGGCCTGCGCTACGACACCTACCGCAGCAGCAGCCTCGACCAGGACCGTACCGAACAGGTTAGTGACCCGGCCGCGGCCGTGGTACTCACCCGGGATACGTCGTCGGTGTCGGCGTTCGTGCCGCGGGCGGGTTTGGTATATCAGCCGCTGCCCGAACTGAGCCTCTACGGTTCCTACAGCCAGAGCTTCGAGCCCCAATACTCTAACCTGCCGCGCGCCGGTGGCCCCTTCGACCCCGAAACTGGCAAGCAGTGGGAAGTGGGGGCCCGCACCGAGCTGCTGGGCCGACGCCTGGTGGGCTCCCTGGCCTTCTACCGCATCCGTAAGGTCAATATTCTGACTACCGACCCCACCGACCCCGACGGACAGCGCCAGATTGCCGGCAACGAAGCCACCAGCAAGGGCGTGGAAGTGTCGGTGACGGGCCGGGTGCTGCCGGGTCTGAATTTGATTACCAACTACGCCTACAACGAGGCCCGCATCACCAAGAACGGCAACCCCGACCAGCCCTACGGCTCGCCGTGGTTTGAGAATGCGCCCAACCACTCGGGCAACCTCTGGGCCGTGTACACGCTGCAGCGCGGCGCGCTGGCGGGCCTCGGCATTGGCGGCGGCGCTTACCACGTCGGCAAACGCTACAGCTTCGACTCGGGCTTCTCGATTCCGGCCTACACCACCTTCGATGCGGTGGTAAATTACCAGCACAAGCAGGTTTCACTGGCTCTGAATGCCTACAACCTGGCCGACACGCGCTACTACTCCGGGGTGTTTTTCCGCGACATCGTGTGGGTGGGCAACGGCCGTTCCTTCCGTCTGACGGCGGGCTACACCTTCTAAGCGCTAGCTACTGCCATGTCGCGCGCCACGCTTACCCGCCGCTTATTTGCTCTGCACAGCTGGCTGGGCCTGCTGACGGGCGGGTTGCTGCTGGTGGTAAGCCTGAGCGGAGTAGTGCTGCTGTTTGAGCCCGAGCTGGACCACGCCCTCAACCCACGCCTGCTACAGGTAACCGCGCCGCCCGGCGCCCGGTCTTCCCTGGACCGGGTGCTGGCCGAGGCGCGCCGGCACTTCCCGCACCCTGCCTACCTGCGCCTGCGCCGTATTCCCACAGTGCCGACCGACGCGGTGGAAGTCAGTGTGGACCAGCCCGACCACACCTGGACGCTGGCTTACTTTGACCCGTACACGGGACAGTATCTGGGCCAGCGCTACGCCCGGGAACATCTTTTCGGCTGGCTACTGGGAGTGCACTATAGTTTGCTGGCGGGCAAGGGCGGCGAACTGACGGTGGCCCTGCTGGGCATGGCCTTGCTGCTGAGTGTGCTCACCGGAGCCGTCGTGTACCGCAAACACCTGCTGCCGGTACTGCTGTTGCGGCCCAAGCTCAGCTGGAAAAACTGGCGCGCGGCCTCCTCCGGCCTGCACCGGGTGGTGGGCGTGTGGGCTTTGCTGTTCAACCTCTTGATGGGAGCTAGTGGCCTATGGATGCTGCGCTATACTTTCCTGCCCGCGACGTACGCAGCGGCCCCGGAAAAGCCCTCGGTTGCCCAGCCCCTGGTAGCCGTATCCCTCGACACCCTAGCCCGCCGGGCGGCTCGGGCCGTGCCCGGCTTCAAACTGCAGGGCCTTGCTCTGCCCCGTACCGCCGCCGATACGGTGGTCAAGGCCTTAGGCCGGTTGGCCGACCGGCCCCTCTACGGCAACTTCAGTCAGACTGTGGAACTCTCGGCCCGTACCGGCCAGGTTCTGAAAGCGGCCGACGTGCGGCAGGCCGGGGTGGGCGAACAGGCGGAACTAGTGGCGCTGACGCTGCATTTCGGGCAGTTTGGCGGCGTACTGAGTAAACTTCTGTGGACCGTCGGCGGCCTGTCCCCAGCCCTGCTTAGCCTAACGGGCTTTGTGCTGTGGCAGCGCCGACGCCGCACGCCCCAGCGCCGCCTAACGCGCGCCTGAACCAGTTTGGTTGACAGATCAGCGTAGGTAGAAGTGGCTATTGGGTAGGCAGCCTGCATAGCCCCTAACAGGTGGCAGGCATAGATAAGCAAAGCCCCCTGTCAATCGTAACAGGGGGCTTTGCTTAGCCAAGTTTAGCCGGGAACACCAGTAGCGCGTTGCGGGCGGCACCGGGTAGCCTGATTTTCAACCATCAAGCTTAACAACTGACAACAAACAACTTACTCGTTGTTCTCCTCAGCTGCCTTGCGGGTGAGAATCGTCAGGGGGGAACGGCTGATGGCCGACTCACTTTCGTAGCCGGTGCGGCGCACGTTGGCGACGGGACTTTCGCCGGTAGCGGGCAGGGCGCGGTTGAGCCAGCTCAGAATATCGGTGGTGGTGCCGGGCAGCAGCCCGTGGAAGGCGGCCAGCAGCTTGGCCGGTAGAGAAAGAATAACTTCGCTGTCACCGCGGCGGCAGGCATTCCAGATTTGACGGGCGGCCTGGTCGGCACTCATGGTGATGCCGGGCAGAGAATCGGCCACGCTAAACCAGGCGTATTCTTTCTGCTGCTGCCCCTTGACCATAGCGTGGCCGGGGCTGCCGGTGCGCATCAGGCCCGGGCACACCGTGGTGACGCTGATGTCGTACTGCTTCAGTTCGGCCCGAAAGCCTTCTGAGAGGCCTACGAGGGCAAACTTGCTGGCGCTGTAGGGCATCAGGTGGGGCAAGGCCACCTTGCCGCCCAAGGAGGAAATATTGACGATGCGGCCCGCGCCGCGGCGGCGCATACTGGGCAGCACGGCGTACATGGCGTGCAGCGGGGCCCAGAAATGCAGGTTCATGCACTCCTCATAGTCGCGCACCTCCATATTTTCGAGTGGGCCGCCAAGGATAATACCGGCGTTGTTGATGAGCACGTCGATGGGGCCGAAGCGTCCTTCTACTTCGGCCACCATGGCCCGCACTTCCGTTTCGTTGGTGATGTCGTGAGCCAACGTCAGCACGTCGTCTTCGGACGCACCGCAGGCCCGCAAATCCTGGCGGGCGCGCTCCAGTTCGTCGGCGTCGCGGGCGCAGATGGCCACCCGGGCACCTTCCACTACGGCCTGCCGGGCCAGCACCAGACCCAGGCCGCGGGAGCCGCCGGTGATGAGCACTACACGGCCGTTGAGGTCGTAGGAGCCGCGGCGGTTGACGAACAGCGTGGCGGCGGCCATCAAAACGCCGGCGCCCGCGGCAGCCAGCCAGTTATTTCGGGATTGTCGCTTCATAGCTCTCTTGTAAGCAAACCCGGCCGGAAAGGTTACACTCGGGGCCGAGGCCGCGGGGCAAGAAAACCGGCAACTGTCGCGTTATTGGCGCTGTTGTGTCATTTTTGGCACCATCTTTACGTGGGCTAGGTTCTATCAATACGAAATAACCGGCCTTTTTGCCCTGACATACCGGATGACAATGAAACCCTCTTTGCTGGCCTCCCTTCTGCTTTCGGCGGCCGTAGCCCAGGCCCAGACGGCCCCCGTTAAAACCAAAACCAAGACCGAGGTGGCCGGCACCACGGTGAAAACCAAGACCACGGCACCTGCTAAACCCGCCGCGGCCCCCAAGCCCGCCCCTGCGCCCTCGGCCGAAAAAGTAGAGGCCAAGGCCAACGCCCTGACCGACAACATGCGCCAGGGCCTGAACCTGACGCCGGCCCAAACCGAGAAAGTACGCCAGATTAACCTGACCAGTGTGCGCAACGTGGAAACAGCCCGCCTGCAATACCGCGCCGACGTGCGCAAGCTCAACGCCGTGGTAGACGACATCGGGCAGTCACGCCTGGCGATGCTGAAGGACGTGCTGGCCCCCGACCAGTTTGCCAAGTACCAGCGCAAGCGCGAAGAGAAAATGGGCGTACCCAACGCCACCGGCAGCCAGGGCAACGCCGCGCCCGGCCTGCCCAGCCGCGACGAGTAAACACTATTGAATTTGAAAAAAGCGGGGCCGCCTGGCAAGGTGACCCCGCTTTTTTGTGGTCGTCAGCCAAGCCCGTAGGCCAACAAAACCGGTCCGGCGGGGGTTATAGCAGCTTGGGGCTTCGGTTTTGAAGCCCTAATTCCACCAACTTTGGCCTTGATGCAGCTTCAACTAGACAGCCTGATTTTTGATCTGGACGGCACCCTCTGGGACGCCACCGCCACCGTAACCGAGGGTTTCCGCCGGGCCCAGCAGCAAGTCGACTACGTGCATACCGAGCTGACGCTGGAGGCCGTGCGGGCCGTGACTGGGCAGCCGTATCCGGTAGTGTACGAGCGGCTGTTTCCCTATCTGAGCAAGGAGCAGCGGGAGGAATTCCGCTTGATTTGTGCTGTCGAGGAGCTGCGTAGCGCCCAAGAGCGGGGCGGCGTGCCGTATCCGGAGCTGCGCGAAACGCTGGAGTACCTGCGCCGGAAGTACCGGCTCTTCATCGTCAGCAACTGCCAGACGGGCTACATTGAGGCCTTTCTGGAGCACACCCAGACCAGCGAGTTCTTCGAAGGCCACCAGTGCTTTGGGACCAAAAACCTGCCCAAGGCCGACAACATCCGCGAAATCGTGGAGCAGTTTGGTTTGCAGAAGCCTGCCTACGTGGGCGACACCGAAGGCGACCATAGCGCCTGCCGGGCCAACGGCCTGCCGTTCATTTTTGCCGCCTACGGCTTCGGCACGGCCCCCGACTACGAGGCCCGGCTTAATGCTTTCAGTGACCTGAGGCAGCTGCTGTAGCGGGCGGTTGGGTGTGATCTACTCGTGTTTTGCATTGGTCAAGAGGGGTTTTCAGTTTGCCCAATAGTATTTTCGATTCGCCAAGGAGTGTTTTCGATTAGCTAAAGGGTCCAACTAGAACGGCTGCCAAAATTGCAAGCCACCCGCCAACATCGGCCCTGACAAGCAGCCCGAATAGCCGGAGAGCCGGGGCCTGTTCTATCTGCTCCTCACTCCACGTGCCGGCCGCAGAAACACGCTACGCCGGAGTTCACGAAACTTATCCCCGGTTGCGTCTATTGAACTTTGATTTCGTGAACGAGTTTTTTGAACCCAACCTGAATAGTGGAGGGTGTTTACTGTGCTTGTCAGTACTCACAGGGAGCGGTTCAGAGAAACGAGCGTTATTTTACTAACATGATGCGAAACGCAGTACTTTTTCTGTTGGCAGCGCTGGGCACTGTAGAATGTAAGGCACAAGCTTCCTGCGATTCGATGTATGTTCGCTACGACGCCTGGATGGCCGGCAAAGCAGGGGTAGTCTTATTCGACCAACCACCCCAAATTACGGCTGGCAAAGAGCGGTTACGGACCTATAATGTGCCCAAAGACCACGTAGGTGTTGCTTACATCCGGGTTCTTCTGGATGAGCGGGGCACCCCCTCTTGCTTGCGGCTGCACGTAACGAATGAGCTCATCCGACCCGAGGTGAATGAGATTGTCTCCACCTTGAGGTTCACGCCAGCCTTGGTGCAGGGAAAAGCTATACCAGCCATTATGAGCTTCGTCGTGGGATTTGTGGAAGGTTCACCCCCAACCACCACAAAACGCCGCTGGAAGCTCTGGTCTCATACCACCGAAAGCAGATAGCTTAACCGGCTGATCATCGACTGAACTCACTAGTGCAGTCTTGTATACGAAAACGGTCATTTACGCAGCTATTCTCCAGTTGCTCGACTTAACGTAAGGCTACTGCTAGGACAAGTGTATATCTTCCGCCCCTGCTACACAATAGCTCTATGTTGAAATGGTTCGGTATGATCTTCCTACTGGTCTCTTGTACGAAGAAGCCTCTCTTGCATTATGCTGTACTAGATAATGTCACCGTGCAGGAGAAGCTTATGGCGTATATCCTGCATAACCCCATTGATTCAACTCAGCTGTATCACCTGGAAGTGACTGAGCAAGGCGATAGCACGGAAGTGAAAATGTCTTCCTTGATCGGTACGACAACTGTACTACAGATCCTAGAGCCCTGTGATCTGGTGCAGTTGGGTGCCTATCAAGTGTTAGTGGTCGCAAGTACATGTGCTCAGAACCCGCCCTTGGACCTGCAAGCGTTTGCTAAGCAGCATGCCCTACCTCTTAGTAACAGTCGGATAATAGGACGGCACATCCGACCCAATGGCGATACTGTCACCATGCAGGAGACAATTTTCTATCACCCACCGGTACTGCAGATCAAGCTGCATCTCAACCAAGTGGTACGAGTTAGAATCAGATAGCATTTGAGCGTTCAAATAAACGGTCGTTCGGGAACGAAGATTTACTACTTGAATAAGGCTTCCTGATTGAAAGGGTTATAGTCCTCATCTCCTGGAAACCGACTTTGGGCGTCGGGCCATAGGCATTGTAGGACGGGGAAAGTAGAGTCCCCGTAAAAAACTAAAGCCCTGCCAAAGTACTGTTCGTAGGCCGTGACTGGCACCGCCTTAAACAAGCACGGGTAGTTGTCGAGCACGTCATCGTACAGGCCATCGGGTTCCCGCACCAAGCCCTGGGCCACGGTGTTGCCAATGTCATTAAGCAGGTCTTGCGCCAGATCAATGTCCAACCCGGAGAGCACCACCTCCGGATGCCCGAATGTTTCGAACAAGCCTACTGTGTAGGAATATAACGGCTGGGTGTCTCCCACAACGCTGAACACCAACCACCGATGCTTTTTGATGTTGGCGGCTAATTCCGCCCGGGTCGTATTCTTCATTGCCATAGGCCAAATGTACAGTTCAGGAAAACGGTCCAAACGAGGCACCACACGTTAGTGCAGGACTGTGGGAATTTGGCCAGGTACACAGTACTCCAATGGCACTGTCCATACTTTGGTTCTAACGTTGCCGGTGCCTCCCTCCCAGATAGGTTTGGCTTCGAGGTCGCCGTACCATATTGCAACGTGTTCCTCAGGCACTGCTTCGTCCCCAATGAATTCCCCAGCCAAGGCGATAATGACACATGGGAGGCCGTTCAATTCAACAAGATCACCTCTTTGAGCAGTTAGCATAAAATGGAGCAGAATGTGAGCGCTATCTAGATAACTTCCCTAGTTCACGAAAACGGTACTTTGGGCAGCATTTGCGACGTATCAATTTGCACTTTGCCCTCTCTTTCCGTGATGCGCCATGGCAGCGGCTCATAGATAAGACCCGGATCCGTCTCCAGCTTTATGTGCTCTTGTTGCAAGACCTGATCGATTTCCTGTTGCAAGGCCTGCGGATTGACTAATTGATCAGAATGCTTCGAGTCATAGACAAAGACAAGGTAGCCCCGGTGGCGCGCCCAGAATTGAGGGTAGTGCTGTTGCGTTTTGGGATGGATGCCCGACTGGCTGATGTACACACGTTGCCCGCCAAAGATGCCCATCCAGGTTACCGCTACCACGGCTTCCTTAGCATCTACTTCTGCTTGCGCTACTTTCGTGATATACTGCTCAATGTAGGTATGAACCGTTGAGTCGAGTGCTATTTCATACAACGTACCAGTACAAGGAATTACGGTGGTCTGTTTCGCCTGATCCGTGCAGGAACAGAAGAACAGCACGCAGAACAGGACGGTAGAGAGGCGCATAAGAGACGTCAGTAAAGGTAGCCTTTGCCATGTACGGAGCTAAGGTAACAGCATGTACCTACCTGTTCCTAGTCGTCTGATTATGTTCAAGAAAACGGTGGTTTCAATTCACCAAGAAGTGTTTTGAGTTAGCCAAATGTCGTTCTGAACCCGGCAACTGAGGACGACGAAGGGCCGTCGCTAAGCAGCCTTGAAGGTTTCCCAGCCTAGCTTGAGGATGATGCCGCAGACGACGACCAGGAACAGCACCCGCACGAAGCCTACGCCCTGCTTGAGCGCCATGCGGGCCCCGAGCGTGGAGCCCAGCATGTTGCAGGCAGCCATGGGCAGAGCAATGTGCCAGATGATGTGGCCGGTGTAGGCAAAATAGGCCAGGCTGGTCAGGTTGGTAGCTACGTTGACCATTTTCGAGGAGGCCGAGGCACTCAGGAAGTCATAGCCGAACAAGCCCACGAAGGCAAAGAGCAGAAAGCTGCCGGTGCCGGGTCCGAAAAACCCGTCGTAGAAGCCGATGACCAGGCCAATGGCCACACCGTAGAGCGGCTCCTTGCGCTCGGGCAGACGTGGGGCATGAATGGCGCCGAAATCCTTGCGCCAGAAGGTGTAGATGGCAATAACGACCAGCAGGCCCAGCACCAGGGGGCGCAGCAGCTCACTGGGCAGCAAACTCACCAGCCGGGCCCCCAAAAAAGAGAAAATGCCGGCCGTAACGGCGGCCGCGCCCACGGCCCGCCAGCGGATGGGCACCTGACCCATGTAGCGCCGCAGGGCTGCCGCCGTGCCCGCAATAGACGACACTTTGCCCGTGCCCAGAATGGTAGGCACCGGTACGCCCTGCAAGAGCAGCAGCATGGCCGGCAGCTGAATCAGGCCGCCGCCGCCCACGATAGAGTCGATAAAACCGGCCAGAAAAGCAAAGGCGCAGAGTAGCGCCAGCGTCGCGTCGAGAAAGTCCATAAGCGCGGCAAAGATACGGGCGCACTTTTCTTACGGTCCTGCGTACAGGGGTATTTTCAGGGCCAAAAAGCCCGATTTCCACGGTTGAGCTGCGCTGAAACCGTGGAAAGTTCGGACCGCGCCGCCGTTTCTACCGTACCTTCGGGCCATGACCGAAAATCTAACCCAGCGCAGCAAGATGCTCACGCTGGCTGGGGTGCTGCTCGCCCTGTTCCTGAGCTCCCTCGACCAAAC
Source organism: Hymenobacter cellulosivorans (assembly GCF_022919135.1). Taxonomy (NCBI): domain Bacteria; kingdom Pseudomonadati; phylum Bacteroidota; class Cytophagia; order Cytophagales; family Hymenobacteraceae; genus Hymenobacter; species Hymenobacter cellulosivorans. The sequence continues at coordinate 4,861,682 of NZ_CP095049.1, forward strand.
CATCGTTTCGACGGCCCTGCCCCGCATTGTGGCCGACTTGCACGGCTTCGACCGGTTTGCCTGGGTAGCTACGGCTTACCTGGTGGCCAGCACAGCCCTGGTGCCGGTGTATGGCAAGCTGGCCGACATGTACTCGCGCCGCAACATTGAGGTCACCGCCATCCTGATTTTTTTGACCGGCTCGGCTCTGTGCGGCTTAGCCGGCGAGTTTGGCACGCTGCCCCTGCTCGGCGACGGAATGAGTCAACTCATCATCTTCCGGGCTCTGCAGGGCCTGGGCGGGGCCGGGCTGCTGGCTATGGCCTTTATCATCATTGCCGATTTGTTTTCACCGGCCGAGCGGGGCAAGTACCAGGGCTTCGTGGGCGCCACGTTTGGCACGGCTTCGGTACTGGGCCCGTTTCTGGGCGGCCTGCTCACCGACCACGGCTCGGGCCTGATTCCGGGCATTGCGGGCTGGCGGCTGGTGTTTTACGTCAACCTTCCGCTGGGCTTGCTGGCGCTGTGGTTTATCCTTTCGCGCATGCCCCGCCTCAAGCCCCGGGGCGAGAAAAAGCCGCTGGATTACCTCTCGGCCCTGCTACTGATTATGAGCCTGGTGCCGCTGGTGCTGGGCTTGCAACTCAACAAGGCCGTGTACGGCTGGACCTCCCCGCTCACACTGGGCTTGCTGGGCGGCGCGGCCCTGGCCATGCTGCTGTTCGTGTTCCGGTCGTTGCACTCACCCAACCCGATTCTGGACTTCACGCTGTTTCGCAACCCGGTTTTTCGCTCCGCCAACATTGCCCTGTTTCTGCTCGGTGGGGCCTTTCTGAGCATCGTCATCTTCGAACCCCTGTTCATGGTCAACGTGGTGGGCGTGTCGGCTACCCAGGCCGGGGTGAGTCTGATTCCGCTGTCGATGGGCGTGGTGAGCGGCTCGATGCTGGCGGGCCAGATGGTGGCGCGCTTCGGCCACTACAAGCGCTGGATGCTGGGCGGTGGCCTGATTTTGATTACTGGGCAGGCCTTGCTGGCAACCATGCCGGCCACGGCTTCCTACCAGCAGGTGCTGCTCTACGTGCTGATTTGCGGCGTCGGCTTGGGCCCCAGCATGCCGCTCTATACGCTGGCTATTCAGAACGCCATTGAGCCCGGCTTTACCGGCCAGGCCACTTCAGCCTGCCAGTTTTTCCGGCAGATTGGCGGAGCCATGGCCGCGGCCCTGCTCGGCACGGTGTTAACCTTGAGTTTGGCCCAGACCCTGCCCGCCACAGCAGCGCCGGCCCTGGCTTCCACTGTAGCGGCTCACGCTGAAAGTCGGACAGCGGTGGCCCCAGCGGCACCGCCTACGCCGGAAGTTCGGGCGGCCTTTGCCCACGGTATTTCCCGGGTGTACTTCTGCACGCTCTGCCTGGTGCTCTGTGGGTGGGTGGCCACGTTCTTTATTCCGGAATTGCCGTTGCGCACCTCCAACGCCGCCTGCAAGCCTGCCGCTCCCCCGGTGCTGGTCGGGGCGAAATAACAGGAGGTGGGCCAAGCTGCCGCTAAACCTACTCGGCCCCAACCTGGTTTTATAGGCTACTGAATGCCCGAACGCCCTCGTATAGCGGGCCAGCGGCTTTTCCTCTCTGACTATGAACCACCAACCTCTTTGCCTTAGCATCCTGGACCAGTCGCCGGTGCGGCAGGGCGGCACGGCCCGGCAGGCCATCCTCGAAACCGTGGAGCTGGCCCAGCTGGCCGACCGCCTGGGCTACACCCGTTACTGGGTTTCGGAACACCATAACACAGCCACGCTGGCTGGCTCCACGCCCGAAGTGCTGCTGGCTCACCTTGGCGGCGTTACCAGCCGCATCCGCCTGGGCTCGGGCGGCGTGATGCTGCCCCACTACAGCGCCCTGAAGGTGGCCGAGAACTTTCGGATGCTCGAAACCCTCTTCCCCGGCCGTATCGACCTGGGCATAGGCCGGGCCCCGGGCTCCGACCGCCTCACCGCCTCGGTGCTGAACCCGGCAAATAACTTCGCCGAAAACGATTTTATCGAGCAGCTCATGGATTTGAGCCGCTACCTGACCGACGCCGATGAGGTCGGTTCGATTCAGGAAAAGGTGAAAGCCTCGCCCCGGGCCGAAACCGTGCCCGAGCCCTGGATTCTGAGCTCCAGCGGGCAGAGCGGGCTGTTTGCGGCCTACCTGGGCATGGCCTTTTCCTTCGCTCACTTCATTAACCCTAATGGCGGGCCGCAGATGGTGAGGATGTACCAGGATCGGTTTAAGCCCTCGGTCCACTTGCAGCAGCCTTTGGCCAACGTGGCTATTTTTGTACTCTGCGCTGACACTGAGGAGAAAGCCCGCCAACTGCATGAGTCCCTGGCCCTACAGATGCTCCGGCTGGAGCGCGGCAACCTACAGCCCATGGGGCCTTACGAAGAAATTAAAGATTACCAATATTCGGCGGCTGAACAAGAGCGAATGGTCTACCACCGGCAGCGCATTGTAAGTGGCACACCAACGCAGCTCAAAGCCCAGCTAACCGAGCTAGCTCAGCAGTACGGTGTTGATGAAGTAGTAGCCGTAACAATCACCTACGACTTTGCCGACCGCCTCCGCTCCTACGAGCTGCTAGCGGAGGCGTTTGCACTTACCCCGACTCCGGTGTCAGTGGCCGCTGTTTAGCTAGCCCCAGCCGATTCCCGGCAAAATTATATATAGCTCCGGATACTCACATCCGGAGCTTTTTTGTATTTTTGCCAACCCTATTGTATTCCGACTTCTCTCAACTCTATGAAAAAGAGTTTTTTCCTGCTTATCCTGTTGGTAAGCCTGGCTTCGGCCGCCGTTGCCCAAACCGCCAGCAAAGAACTGTACACGGCTGTGGTCAAGAATAAACCGGCGGATGCCGAAGCCCTGCTCAAAGCCGGTGCCGACGCCAACGCCTCTATCGAGTTGGTGCCCGGCTTCCCAACTACATTCCTGATTACTGCTGCCGGCCACGGCGACCTGGAGCTGGTAAAGGCCCTGGTGAAGTACAAGGCGCAGGTAAACAAAGCCGACGCCTTTAAAGGCACCGCCCTGATGGCCGCCGCCGGTAAAGGCAAGAAGGACATTGTAGAGTTTCTGCTGACCAGCGGCGCCGATGCCAAAGCCAAGGACGACGACGGCAAAGACGCTTTGGCCCACGCCAAGGAAGGCGGCAATAAGGAAGTTATTGCCCTGATTGAACAGAAGTTGATGTAACCATACCGGTTGCCGGCGGCTCCGCCGCCCACCCGACGATACCCCGAATTGGCTGCCCTTACCTGGGCGCCGGCTCGGGGTATCGTCGTTTTTGGGCCCTTTCCCCTCCGACCTCAATTGCCCGCTGCTGCGTACAAGCGCCTATGTCTTCCAGCAACCCTACTCCCGCTCCTGTTTCGGCTGCTTCAGCGCCCAGCCTGCTTTCCCGCCTCGGCATCGACTGGTTTTTGGGCGCCCTGCTGCTGGCCGTGGGTGCGGCCTATTTGGCACCCGGCATCGGCAGCAAAAGCAGCCCCGTGCCGTGGTCGGCGCTGACGAACGGGGGCGTGGCCATTATTTTCTTTTTCTACGGCCTGCGGCTCAGCGCCGACAAGCTCAAGGCCGGCATGCGCAACTGGCGCCTGCACCTGGTCACGCAGAGTGCTACATTTCTGCTGTTTCCGCTGCTGGCCCTGGCCGTGCGGCCCTTGTTTACGGGTCCTAAAGGCGAGGCGCTGTGGGCCAGTATCTTTTTCCTGACCACGCTACCTTCCACCGTTTCCACCTCGGTAGTCATGGTGTCCATTGCCCAGGGCAACCTGCCGGCCGCCATTTTCAACGCCAGCATTTCCAGCTTACTGGGCATTCTGCTCACGCCAGTGTGGGTGAATATGGTGCTGCACACCGGCGCAGCGCAGGTGGGCCTGGGCGGTATGGCAGCCAGTCTGGGCGGGCAGGTAGTGGTACCGGTGGTGCTGGGCATGGCGCTCAACTCCCGCTTCGGGACCTGGGCTGAGGCACACAAGCAACAGCTGCGCGTCTTCGACCAGATTATCATTTTGGTGCTGGTGTACACTTCCTTTTGTGAGTCGTTTGCCGAAAACCTGTTCCGCGACTACCGCGCCACCGATATTCTGGCGCTGGCAGCCGGCATGGTGGCTCTATTCCTGCTGATTTTCGGCCTGATTACGGCCGTCAGCCGCCTGCTCCATTTTTCGGCCGAAGACCGGATTACGGCCGTGTTCTGCGGCTCCAAAAAGTCGTTGGTGCACGGCACGGTGCTGGCCAAGGTTCTGTTTGCCAATACCATTGCCCTGGGCACCCTGCTGCTCCCGCTGATGCTCTACCATGCCCTGCAAATCATCCTGGCCAGCGTTATAGCCCAGGCGACGGGGCGGCGCATGAAGGCTCAGGAGCAGCCCGCACCCGTTCCCGCCCCGGTTTCGCGCTAGACTATCCCTTATTCATAAGCTCAACTCTAATAATACCCAGCATGTTAGCAGTCTTGCACTTATCCCGGAGCGGGAAGTTTTTAATTATTTAACACAGCAAAAACTGCCTTTACGCCGTATAGGAGCCAGATTTATCTACCAATCAGAATATATTTTTCATTGATATGAACTATCGAATGGAAAATATGATTGTGGCCCTGAAAACATAACTCATTTACTATGCTTACCGTGCAGTTGGCGAATGCTGGATTCTACGAAATTTCCTGGCCTACGCAAGTAATTGAAGGCACAACCTTTATTCGCCCCGGTGCTCGCGAATCGGTGCGGGTGTTTTTGCCCCGCGACTCGTCCGAAGTAGAAGTGTACGCCGGTGCCCTGAAGGATGGGCAACTCGTGTACCAGGGTCCGGCCGAAACCGCCGCGCAGCTGGCCTTGCTGGGCAACCGCAACAACTAAGTACGGCAGTACTCCCCATTACCAAAAAAGCTCCTGACACTGCTGTCAGGAGCTTTTTTGGTATTGGAGTCAGGCGTTATCTAGCGTAGCTTTTCCTGGAAGAAGGCCAGCGTCAGGGCCCAGGCTTCCTGGGCGGCATCGGCGTTGTAGCTGGGCCGCTCATCGCAGTGGAAGCCGTGCTCAGCGTAGGAAATGACGGTGTTGATGTAAGGCTTGCCGGCCGCGTCGAGGGCGGCGGTTACCGTATCAATCTGCTCTTTGGGAATGTGAGTATCCTGCCCACCCCAGAAAAACAGGTGGGGCGCGTGCAGCTCAGCGGCCCGGCCGGCCAAGTGGTGGGTGCCCCCGCCGTAGTACGACACCCCCGCCGAGAGCGGCACCACCATGTTGGTCAAAAACGACACCCGGCCGCCAAGGCAGAACCCGATGCTGCCTATTTTGTCGGTTACGCCACCTTGGGCCCGCAGCCAGGCGTAAGCGGCTTGCACGTCGGCGGTCAGTCCTTCGGGCGTAATGGCCTGGAAGTGGGGCGCGGCGCTGGGAAAGTCGGTATAGGGAATTTCGAGGCCGGCCGGGGCGCTGCGGTGAAACAGCTCGGGGGCAATTACGACGTAGCCAGCCTGGGCCAGGCGGTCGGCCACAGAGCGGATGTGGCCGTTGACACCAAAGGCTTCCTGGAGCAGAATGATGCCCGGATGGGGCCCTTCGATGCTGGGAAAGGCAGTGTAAGCCTGAAACTGCGTGTTGTCGGTGGCGGTGAGGGTAACAGCGTTGGGGTAGCTCATCGAGGGTTGTGTGGTTGGTAGGTAGTTGAGGTGCTAAAGCTAGTCTTGGCTGCTTTTGTTTGTGGATCTGCTTACACCCTTTTTCAGAGAACAAGAAGCAGTAACCGCCGGTCAATTCTGCCGGGCCGGGCAAAATATCTAGCCGGGTTGCCCGTCAGCAGGGGCAGAACCTCTTTTGCTTTCGATGCGCCGCCCTGCTTCTGCTTCTATCAAAACCTACCAGCCCGAAACCTTTCTGCAACGGTTTGCGCCGGGCACTCCGGAGCCAAATATTCTGCTGACGGATAAGGCCGAGCATTTTTTTATCGTGCGGGTCGAGCAGATGTACCGGCTGTTTACCCAGGCTATTCCGCCCTGCCGGGCTACGGCCCATACCTGCATCTTTCTTACTTCGGGCACGGCCCGCATGAGTATTGGCCCCGAAGCCGTGGTTATCGGGGCGCTGGAGGTACTGATAGTGCCCGCCGGGCAAGTATATTCGTTTGCGCCCGGCGACGAGAATACCGGCTTCCTGTGTCACTTTCACCCCGACCTGCTCCTGGCCCCGGGCAGCCCGGCGGAAGGTGCCGCCACCTTTGATTTCCTGCAGTTCTGGGGCCGCCCGGTTATTCAGTTGACGGCCGACACGGCCGGCTTCGTGGAAAATCTGCTGCAGCGCCTTCTCCTGGAATACACCACTAACACGCTGCACTATCCCGATATTCTGCGGGCTTACCTGCTGGCCGTACTCCACGAGCTGAACCGCGCTTACCAGGCCAGCGCCCCGCAGCGGCCCAGCGCCGCCCTGCTGATTACCAATCGTTTCAAGCAACTGCTGGCCAGTCCGGGCGCGGCGCGACAGTCGGTGAGTGGCTACGCGGCCCAGCTGCATATTACCCCCAACCACCTGACCAAAGCGGTGCGCACCGTGACGGGCCAGTCGCCGGCCAAGTGGCTGGAGCAGACCCTGGTGCTCGAAGCCAAGGTGCTGCTGGTGCAAAGCGCCTTGCCCATCGGCGACGTAGCGGCAGCTGTGGGCCTCCCCGACGCCTCCTACTTCAGCCGGCTCTTTCGCAAGCACACCGGCCTCTCGCCGCTGGCGTTCCGCAAAGGGATAGAAAAGTCCTGATTCCGGCTTGCTGCGTCCTAACGAGCCGGGCCGTGGAACCTGACCTTTGCCCTGGTAATTCACCAGGTCTTATGCTTTTATCACCCGTTTCAACAAGTCTGCCGTGGCGCGGATTAGAGCCCATCGGCGCCCGGTTCTTTGGTTTGAGTAGCCCCTGCGGCCCCTTCACTTCCTGAGCCCGGCCGCATGTACTCAACCCTTTTGCTGCTGCACTCCCTGGGCCGCTGGGCCGTGCTGCTTAGCCTGCTGCTGGGCCTAGTTCGGGCCTATCGGGGCTGGCTGGGCCGGCACTCCTTCACGGGCTCTGACAACGCCGTCCGGCACTGGACGGCCACCATTGCGCATGGGCAGCTGATGCTCGGCTACGCTCTGTATTTCAGCAGTCCACTGGTGCGGGCCTTCCGCCTGCGCGATGCCGAGCACGACCCGGGCGCCTTGTTCTTCGGCCTGCAGCACGTGCTAGCTATGACGCTGGCCATTGTGGTGCTGACCATCGGCTCGGCGTTAGCCAAGCGCCGGGAGACTGACGAGGCCAAGTTTCGCACCATGGCCCTGTGGTTCACGGCGGCCCTGCTGCTCATCTTTTTGGCTATTCCCTGGCCGTTTTCGCCGTTGGCCAGCCGGCCTTACTTCCGCTTTTAATGCCTCGTTTATGATTTCGCTTCTCAAAACGCCCATTGGCCGCCTGCGGCTGCTCGGCCTGCTCGAAGGCTTGTCGTTGCTGCTGCTGCTGGGCGTGGCCGTGCCGCTGAAGTACGCCGCCGACGACCCCAGCTTCGTGCGGGCCCTGGGGCCGGTGCACGGCTTGCTGTTTCTGCTCTTTGTGCTCAACACGCTGCGCGTGGGCGTCGAGTACCGCTGGCGCTTTGCCACGACCACCTGGAAAGTACTGCTGGCCTGCATTATCCCCTTTGGCACGTTCTACGTCGACCGGAAAATCTTGGCCCCGCTGCAAGCCTCACCCCCGCAGCTGTAGCAGGCGCACGACCAGGCCCGTCCAGCCGGTTTGGTGGTTGGCGCCCATGCCGCGGCCGTTGTCGCCGTGGAAGTACTCGTGGAAAAGCAGGTAGTCCTTGAAGTGGGGGTCGGTCTGCAGCTTGTCGTCGGTGCCAAAGGCCGGGCGGCGGCCGGTTTCGTCGCGCAGCAGCAGCCGGGTGAGGCGGCCAGCCAGGGCGGCGGCTACTTGCTGCAGGTTGAGCAAGGTACCAGAGCCGGTGGGATATTCCACCTGAAAATTGTCGCCGTAGTAGAAGTGAAACCGCTGCAGGGACTCGATAATCAGGTAGTTAATCGGGAACCAGATGGGGCCGCGCCAGTTGGAGTTGCCCCCGAACATGCCCGACTCGGCCTCGCCCGGCACGTACTCCACCGTAAAGTCGGCTTCCTCAGTGCTGAACACGTAGGGATTCTCTAGGTGGTGGCGCGACATGGCCCGGATGCCGTATTCCGACAGGAATTCCGTCTCGTCGAGCATGCGGGTCAGCAGCTTCTTGAGGCGGGAGCGGCGCAGCAGGCCCAGCAGGTGGCGGGCGCCCTTGCCGGGCTCTTCCCAGCGGCTGACCAGCTTGGCCAGGTGGGGCCGGTTTTGGAGCAGCCAAGTGGCCCGGGCCGTGAATTCGGGCATTTTGTTGAGCAATTCATCATCGAGCACCTCCACGGCAAACAGCGGAATCAGGCCCACGATGGAGCGCACCTTGAGCTTGGTACGCTCCTCGTCGGGGGTGTGGAGCACGTCGTAGTAGAAGCCGTCTTCCTCGTCCCAGAGGTTGAAGAGCCCGTCGCCGCCCCGGGTCATGGCGTCGGCGATGTAGAGGAAGTGCTCGAAGAACTTGCCGGCCATTTCCTGGTACACGGGGTTGGTTTCGGCCAGCTCCAGAGCCATGCGCATCATGTTCAGGGCAAACATGGCCATCCAGCTCGTGCCGTCGCTCTGCTCGATAAAGCCCCCGGTGGGCAGCGGAGCGCTCCTATCGAACACGCCGATATTGTCCAGACCTAGGAAGCCGCCCTCGAAGATATTCCGCTCACTCTTGTCCTTGCGGTTCACCCACCAGGTGAAGTTTAAAGCCAGCTTATGGAACACGGCTTCCAGAAAATCCCGGTCGCCGTGGCCGCCTTGTAGCTTTTTGTCCATTTTGTACACCCGCCAAGTGGCCCAGGCGTGCACCGGCGGGTTCACGTCGGAGAGGTTCCACTCGTAGGCCGGCAGCTGCCCGTTGGGGTGCATGTACCAGTCCTTGGTGAGCAGGCGCAGCTGGTCTTTGGCAAAACCGGCATCGACCATGGCCAGCGGAATACAGTGGAAAGCCAAGTCCCAGGCCGCGTACCAGGGGTACTCCCACTTGTCGGGCATCGAGATGATGTCGGCGTTGTGCAGGTGGCGCCAGTGGCGGTTGCGGCCCTTGGTGCGCTCCCCGGGCGGGGTCAGCACGGCTGGGTCGCCGTCGAGCCACTGGGTCACGTCGTAGTAGTAGAACTGCTTGCTCCAGAGCATACCGGCAAAGGCCTGGCGCTGCACGTTGCGGACGTCGGGATCGGGCGGCAGGGCTTCCTGGATACAGTCATAAAACTCGTCGGCCTCCTGCTTACGGGCAGCAAAGTGCTGGTCGAAATCCTCGAACGGCGCCTCCTGAACCGGCTGGCTCAGGCGCAGCCGCACGGTCTGGGACTGGCCTGCTTCTACCGTCAGCTCGTAGCGGGCCGCCACCTTGGTGCCCTGCTGCTCACTGTTAATGGCTTGCTGGTCGCCGTCCACTACGTAGTCATTGATGCCATCCTTGAAGTGGCGGCCTTCGGCTGGCAAGTCGTAGAGGCGGGCCCCGTTGGTTTCGTTTTCGCAGAACAGCAGTTCGGGAGCCTGCTCACAATAGAGGTGGTAGTGGCCCAGGGCCGGGTGCTCGGCCTGCACCACGCCGGGGCCGGTTTCGCGCAGCACGGGCCGGGTGTCGTCGTAGCCCCAGCTCCAGGTGTTGCGAAACCAGAGCTGGGGCAGCACCGTGAGCGGGGCCTTTTGCGGGCCGCGGTTGTGCACCGTCACCTGCACCAGCACGTCGTCGGGCCCGGCCTTGGCGTACTCGATAAACACGTCGAAGTAGCGGTTCTTCTTGAAGATGCCGGTATCCAGCAGCTCGTACTCGGCATCCTGGCGGGTGCGCCGGGCATTCTCCTTGACGAGCTTCACGTACGGAAACTTCTGCTGCGGGTACTTATACAGCATCTTCATGTAGGAGTGCGTGGGCGTGCTGTCCAGGTAGTAGTACAGCTCTTTCACGTCCTCGCCGTGGTTGCCCTGCCCGTTGGTCAGGCCGTAGAGGCGCTCCTTCAGAATCCGGTCCTGCCCGTTCCAGAGGGCCACGGCAAAGCACAGCAGCTGCTGGTCGTCCGAGAGGCCGCCTATTCCTTCCTCGCCCCAGCGGTAGGCCTTGCTGCGGGCCATTTCGTGGGTAATGTAGTCCCAGGCAGTGCCGTCGGCACTGTAGTCTTCCCGCACCGTGCCCCATTGGCGCTCGGTGAGGTAGGGTCCAAACTTTTTCCAGGCAGCGGTGTGTGCGGTGTGTTCAGCTAAGCGTAGTTGTTCCTGCGTCATACTCTCGTGTGGGGCCCCGTCAATATACACCCGGCCGCCGCATTGGCGCCGGAGTGGTGGGCCGGGCCCAAAGGCCGCCGGCGGCCAGCCGGTCGAATGAAGTCTGCCGTACTGATTTTTCACGGGCAGGGTTGCTACAGCGCAGGTTGGGCACCTCCCTTACCAGGCTGGTGCAGGAGCCGGGAGCAGAGGTGAAATGGCTTTACAACAAAACTGCCCGGCTATAGGTAGCCGGGCAGTCGGGTAAGACTACGCTCAGTAGTAGCAGCGCTAATACTTCACGATTTTGGTGCGGTAAATCTGCTTGCCGCTCTGGGTCTGGAGCAAGTACACACCGGGCTTACAGGCGGTCAGGTCAACGGTTGCGTGCTCTGCGGAGAGCGTGCCTTGCTGTACCGTAGCGCCCAGCAAGTTCGTCAGCGTGTAAGGCAGGGCCGCGCCGTGCAGCGCCGTGGGCACACTTACCTCGATACGGCCCGTGGTCGGGTTAGGAGCTACAGTCAAGGACTGCACCGTTACGCCCTGCTTGGTCGGCAGCGGGGCCGGCGAATTGCCTCCCCGGTTCAGGGTGATATTATCCCCGCCTAGCGAGCAGGTAGTAACATCCGTAAAACGCTGACAGGGCTCATACACAAAGTAGCGCAGGTGATTGTCGCGCCCGCAGTAGTAAGCCGTTAGGTTCCCCGTGCTTACGACCGAGGAATGCCCGGCCATGGTATTATCAAATGACAAGAACTCCCCGGTATTCCAGTAGCCGTCCAGCCAGCTATGGTACCAGACGCCGCTGTTTTTATACATGCCCTGAATGCGCCCATCGTAGCCTAAGTACGTGATGCGGGTTTCGTCCGGATTAACGTTGATTCCGCCGTGGGCTTTGCTGGCGTTTGGATAGCCCGTGGGCCCCACGTTGGTCGGCAGATAGGAGTGTACCCAGCCATTGGAGGCCGCGCTATAGGCAAAGTGGTGCAGCTCATTATCGGCCTGCCCGATGTAGTAAATACCAGTGCTGGTCAGCGCCATCGATCTGGGCTCCCCGGATACATTGTAGGCTGTCGTTGACCAGTACGAATCCACGAAACCGTGCTGATAGCTGCCGTTGTTGATCCAGTAGTACTGAATCCGACTATCGGCGCCGCGGTAGAAGATGTGACCAACGGTCTGATCAACGAGCAGATTGCTGTGCACGTAGGCGAATGCACCCTCCGAGTTGGGAATGGTACTCACGCCCGTACCAGCCGACCAGTAGTGCAGCTGCTGATCCATGCCGACGTAGAAAATCTGGTTGGTGCTCGTCCGGGTCGCAATGGAGCCCTGCCCGGTAGCTACCCGCAAGTTGCCGGCCTCGGTCGTAATCTGCCGGTGCCGCCAGCCGTTGGCGTAATAGTAGGCGTGCACGTTGTAGTCGGTACCCTTGTAGAGCACGTAGTTGAGGCCGGCATGATAGGTAACATCGCCGGCCACGCCCACGCCAAACACGCTGGGCAGCGCTTGCACGCTCCAGGCACCAGCACCGCTGTTTGTGGCCACGTACATCTGGTTGTCGAGGCCCCGGTAGAAAACCTGGTTGGCATTATTCGGATTGGGAACAATAGAGGCCGCCTCTGAGCTCACTTTGGGCAGCGCATTTACCGTAATATCGTGGTTGATGAACTCATGGTCCGTTTTGTAGGAGGAAGTCGGCACCGAGTAGATCCGCTGTCCATACCCATCCTTGGCCTTGGGCTTGAGCACCCGAACGTAGTCGATGTCCATCTGATACTCATTCGGATCATCCCCATTGTCGTTGCTCTCGAACATCTGCAGCGTCAGCCGGACGTCGTTGTAGAACTGCTCCGTAATCTGCCCGTTCTGGTTCTTGACGCTTCCAACCGTAAACACGGCCGACTTAGGCACCGTCCGTACTTCCCGGCCATCCAGAAAGATGGTGACCTGATCCGGCGTCCAGACCAGGGAGTACAGGTGAAAATCGTCGCTTAGCAAGCTCGGACTCCAGGGCTTGGCCCAGGCCCCGCAGTGCGGCAGATTAGGCGCTCCGGCATTCAGGCCGCACGGCAGCCCATTGGGCTTGGCGGAAGACTGCCGGTTGTCAATAACGTTGGAAAGCATTCCGGCGGAACCAACGCCATCCAGCACGTCGATTTCGGTCGGGCACGACCACAGCCAGAAGGCCGGCCAAGCTCTGCCGTTGGCGGGAATCTTGATGCGGGCTTCCCAGGCGCCAAACGAATCGGTGACCATAAAAGGCCCGTCAGGATTGGTTTGCGGATCATACTTCCGGCTGAAAAGCATTCCCGAGCGGTAACGCACGGTGCGGGCGCCGTGCACCAAATTTATGGGCGTGCCGTTCGAATCCCGCCACCGCTTGGCCTTCAGGCTTACTATTCCGTTTTGCATAGTTACCAGCGAAGGGTCGGAAGTATCATACCACTCACTGCCCCAGCCGCCGTATATGTCCGGGTCGTCGGACTTGTTTTGCCACAGCTTGTTGGTGAGAACGGGGTTGTCAAAATCGTCCCGGATAATTTCCTCCCACTGGGAATTATCAAAATTCAGCCGGCACTGCGCCACCGCTCCCGTTGTACTGACTCCGCCCAGCACGACGGCCAAGGGCATACATTTCCTGAAGAAATTCTTCATAGGTAACACGATAAAAGTGAGAAATAACAGCGCCAGCGCGGCGTTGCGGAACACCTAGGATTAGAGCGGCCGTCACGAGGAAGTAACTTGACTATAAATCAGAAAAGGCCTCGCAAACAATAGTTGCAACGGGAGACATACTATTGTCTCCGGTGTGTATAGGGATTAGTGAATGCAAAGTGTATAACGGGTGCCACAATTCCTACCCCTTCCCCTACCGGGGCTCCCCCCAGGCCTTAAAAAGGGCTGTTCTGCCCAGCTGAACGAGATTACCCCAGCCCGAATTCACAATTTGTTATACTTAGGATAGTTAGCTGGCACCTGGTTTCCGGACGGAACAGCCGTCGGCCCAGCTTCCCCGGCCACCGATTAGCACCGGACCACTAGCAACCTCCCGCGCAGGTATACCCCGCCTATAACGCCACCACCGGCGCGGGCAGCGGAATCCGGATCCGGACGTAAGTGCCAAACTTAGCCGATGAGCCTACGTCCACGGTGCCGCCCAGCAGTTGCACCCGGTCGTGAATGCTGCGCAGCCCCAGGCCGGGGGAGGCCACTGGGCCCGCCACGAAGCCGGCCCCGTTGTCCTCGGCCCGCAGCACCACGAAGCCCGGCATGGTTTCCAGCTCCAGGCTGGCTTCGGTGGCCCCGCGGGCGTGCTTTACAATGTTTTGGCCCAACTCCTGGGCCATGCGGTAGAGGGCCAGCTGCAACGACGTAGGCAAGGGCGCCACGTCTTCATCCAGCACAATCTGGCAGTGCAGGCGCAGCTGAGGGCCGCTCAGCTGCCGGCTGATGTCCTGCAGGGCCACCGTCAGCCCAAACTCCTTCAGCACCGTGGGCACCAGCTCGTGCGACAACGCCCGGGTTTGCTTGATGGCCTCTACCAGCAGCTGCTCGGCGTCGCGCCAGGCCGCCCGAGCCGACAGCGGCAGGTCGAGGCCACTCAGCAGGTCGAGGCGCAGCTTGGTGGCGTAGAGCACCTGGCCTACGCCGTTGTGCAGACTTTCGGCCATGCGGCGCCGCTCGGCTTCCTGGGCCTCCAGCACGGCATCGAACAGGCCCTGCTGCTGCTCCAGCCGCATGCGTAGGTTTTCGGCTTCCAGGCGGCGTACCGTGCTGATGTCCAGGTCGACGCCCAGCACCCGCTCGGGCTGGCCCTGGGCGTCGAGCATGGTCTTGGCCTTGATGCGCAGTATTTTCTCCTCCCCGCCCACCCGGATGCGCAAGGTTTCTTCCAGGCCGGCCACGCCCTGCCGAATCTGGCCCACCAGCCGCTCGGCCACCGCCCCGTCGTTGTCGTCGGCCACTGCCTGGTAAATGCCGGGCTCTACCCGGGTACCCGGCAGCAGGTCAAAGAGCTTGTACATCCCCGCCGACCATCGGAAGGCGCCCGTGGTCAGCTCGTATTCCCAGCTCCCGAGTTGGGCCACCGACTCGAGCTGCAGCAGCAAGGTCAGGTTTTTGACCAGCTCCTGCTCTACTTCCTTGCGGCTGGTGATTTCGAAGGCCTGGGTGAAGAATCCGTCGTCGAGGCGGGTGTAGGCCACGTCGAACCAGCCCGTCAGGTTAGCAAAGTCGTAGCGCACCTCGTGGCGCTGGGGCTGCCCGGTTTCGGTGACCTGCCGCATGTGTTCCCAGGCCGGGTGCTGCCGGATGCCGGGCAGCACCTCGCTTAGCAGCCCCCCGGGCTGGTCGAACTGCCGGCTGGTCCGCATCTGGGCTGAGTTGATGGTGCTCACGGTGAAGTCGAGCAGGGCCCCGGCCTCGTCGCGCACGGCGCGGTAGTAGCTTATCAGGGTCTGGCCGCCTTCCAGCAGGGCCCGCAGCCAGTCGTTGGCCTTTTCCAGGCGCGCTTCGGTTTGCTTCTGGGCCGTAATGTCGAGAAAGGTCATGATGAACCCGTCCCCGTTTTTCACCGCCGACACGTCGAACCACCGGTCCTGGTAATGCTCCCCGGAGTAGTGGCGCACGCCCCGCCAGGTGAGCCCGGTTTCCATCACCCCCACGTAGTCGTCGAAGAAGGCGTGGCGCACGGCCGGAAACAACTCCAGCAGCCCGTGGTCCAGCATGTCGGCCTCGGTTTTCTGGTTGAGCACCTCCGCCGCCTCGTTGGCCCCGCGAAAGATAAAGTCGGTGATGGGGCCGCCGGGCTGCTCGCGCCGGGCCTCCAGCAGGCAGATGGCGGCCGGGGAGCCGTCCAGCATCCGCCGGATGGTGCGGTTGGCCCGCCGCAGCTGGATTTCGGCCGACTCCCGCTCGGTTACGTCCTGCACCAGGCCCAGCAGCTTCTGCGGCCTTCCGGCTTGGTCGCACACTACCCGCCCATGGGCTTCCAGGGTGCGCAGCTGCCCGTCGGCGCGGTAGATGCGGCGGCGGTACTGGTAGGGCCCGCACTCGGCCCGGGCCCGGGCCAGCACCTGCTCCACCTCGGCCACATCCTCGGGCACGGTGCGCGAGTCGATGAATTCCCGGGTAAAGGCAAAGGCCTGGGGCTCCTCGCCAAACAGCCGGAACAGCCCGTCGGAGGCCCGCAGGGCAGGGCTGGCCACGTCGGCTTCGTAGCTGCCGGTCCCGGCCGAGAGCTCGGCTTCCCGCAGCAGGGTTTCGCTGGCCGCCTGCCGGGCCTGGGCCGCCACGACCGAGGTAACGTCGCGGGCTATTTCCAGCACCCGGTACACCACCCCGCCCTTCCACTCGGGTGCCAGGCGGGAGTGGTAGTGCCGCTCGCCCTGGGGCGTGGGCCGCTGGTGGTAGAAGTCCTGGGGTTGGCCCGTGCGCAGCACCTGCTGCAGGTGCTCGGCGTGGGCCTCGCCGAAGAGGGCCGACGCGCCCATTTCCGCCCAGGTTTTGCCCAGCAGCCGGCGCACGGGCTGGCCCTGGAGGGCCTCCAGGGCGGCATTGGCGTAGCGCAGCCGCTGGTGCTGGTCCCAGCGCAGAATCAGGTCGGGCAGGTGGTCGGCCACGGCCTGGTACTGGCGGCGCTGCCCCACGGCCCGCGTCGCGTCCTGCCAGAACACCAGCACCTGCCCAGGGGGGCTGGGGGCGCTGCTCATCTCAATCCAGCGCTGGCAGTAGGGCAAGAAAAAGGTACCCTTCACGGAATGGGGCGCCTGCCGGGCCTCGCGCAGGGCCCGCAGCAGGGCGGCCGGAAAGCCGGCTGGCAAGACGTCTTCCAGCAGCCGGCCCTGCAGCCCGGGCACGGTGCCGGCCAGCAGCTGGGCCGCCTCCGGGTTTAGGAGTTGGAGCTGGCCGGCCTCATCGAGGCCCAGCACGGCCCAGGGCATGGTGTGCAGGACCTGTTCGGACCAGGCAGGCGGGTACGAAAAGCCGGACGGGGTGGCAGCGGGGCGTTCATTCGGCATCGGAGCAGGATAACGACTCCACGCTGGGCAGGGCCTGGTGAGAGCGTTATACCAACCAAGCCGGTGGGCCAGACCCCGAAGTAACGGGACCGAATACAGCGCTTACCTTATGAAGGTAGCCTTTCTCAAGCTCCACTACAAGCTCAACCGGTCAGAATAAGGACTATCCGGCGTTTGCTTAGGGCAAATACATGGGCGCGTCGCGCAGGGCGCACACGTCGGGCCAGCTCAGCTCCCCGGCCACGTAGCGCGCGTGCAGCCGCTGCACGTAGGCCGAGGCCCGGGCGTAGAGCGTGGGGTTGGCAGCCTGCATCTGCCGTAGTACGTAGGCCCGCTGCCGGGGCGTCTGGGCACAGGGCCCGAATCGGGAATCAGGAGTAACGTTCTGCACCATACCACCTCAGTCAGATCAAACAATAAAACAAAGGTCGGAACTGATTTACCGCAGCGCATCGGTTCGAGTACGGATTCGGGTGGGGTTAAACACGTAAAGACCCGTCCCGCACCGGCATAGCAACCTGAAATTCAGACGCCCAGCCCCTTTGCCAGCTCCACCGTTATTGCTACCTTACTTGCCGTAGCTGTCCTATTGTTATTCCTGCGCTTGCCTATTGCTATAGTCCCCGGCCTTTTTTCCGTCAAGAGCGCCGGTTTCATTCCATCCTTCTACCTTTTTTATCTTCTCTTGTTATGGCTGAAGCCACTAATGCCCTGACCCAGGGCCTGTCCGGTAAGGTATCGGGCCTCGTATTTCGCCGCAACGCCAACGGCTCCGTCACCGTCGGCAATGCCCCCGCCCCACGGCCAAAGCGCCCTCTGAAGAAGCCGTGGCTCAGCGCCAGCGCTTCCAGCAGGCTGCCTTCTACGGCCGGGCCGTGCAGCAGGACCCCGCCCTGAAGGCGGCCTACGAAACCGGTGTCAACGTGCAGACCAATAGCAGCTACCTGGTAGCCGTGGCCGACTACCTAGGCGCGCCCGATATCCGCCACGTCGATTTTACCGGCTACCGGGGCCGTGCCGGCGACGTGATTATGGTGCAGGCCACCGACAACTTCGCCGTGGCCGAGGTGCGGGTCCGCATCCAGAACCCCGATGGTACCCTGGTCGAGGAAGGTGCTGCCCAGCCTGAGCCCGACGGCTTTACGTTCCGGTTTACGGCCACGGCGAGCAACGCCTCCCTGGACGGCGACAAAATTACCGTTACCGCTATTGACCGGCCCGGTAACCGCACGACGGCAACCCAGAACCTCTAGCGGCCAGGCGGCGGGCTCCTTATCAAAATCCAATTCGGAAATTTTTCCGGCGGCCAGCTCTCCTGGACCTCCCCGCCATCTCCCCGCCATCTTCCCCGGCGAGCACCCCGGAAAAGTATTATTATTCGAGTAGTTAAGCCCTTGCCGCTTCCGGGTGGCAAGGGCTTTTTGGTGGGCCCGGCCAAACCCCGCGGCTGCGGCCGGCCCGGGCGACCCGGCCTGCTTCTGCTTCCGCGCAACCTGCGGGGCATATCTTCGTCCCTGAAAATCCGTATCCTGTAGCCGCTACTTTGCCGGGCCGGCACCCCTCGGCCTGTTTCTATCCGCTTGTAATGTCCGTTTCCTCTACCCCTCCCCTGGCTTTACCTTCCTGGCTGCCTCCCGACGAGATGCTGCGCCTCGTGGTGGATATGTCCGTGACCGGGCTGATTTTCTATACGCCTATCTACGACCCGGCCGACGGTACCACCATCGTTGACTTCCGCTTCGAGCTGCTTAATGCCGCCGCCCAGCGCATGATGCGCATGCCCGAGCACCCCACGCTCACCCACAACGAACAGTGGCCCCACAGCCGGGAGCATGGCACCTTCGACTTCCACGTGGAGGCCTACCTCACCGGGGAGCCCCGCGAGTATAAAATCAACTACCAGGCCGACGGCTACGACAACTTCTACCACTTGGTGGCCCGCCGCGCCGGCCAGGGCCTGCTGGTGAGCTTTACCGACACGGCCGACCAGCCCCGCTCCCCGGTGGAGCTGGCCCTGCGCGAAAGCCAGGCCCGGGAAAAGGCCGCCCGCGCCGAGGCCGAAGCCCAGCGCCAGCAGCTGCACAGCCTGCTGATGCAGGCCCCCGCCAGCATTGCCAGCATGGAAGGCCCCGAGCTGGTCTTTACCCTGGTCAACCCGCTCTATCAGCGCCTCGTCGGCGACCGGCAGCTGCTGGGCAAGCCCCTGCGCCAGGCCTGGCCCGAGCTGGAAGGCCAGGGCTTTCTGGAGCTGCTGGAGGGCGTGTACCGCACCGGCGAAACCTATTACGGCAACGAGCAGGTGGCCTACATCGACCGCCAGAACACCGGCCGGCCCGAGGCCATCTACTTTAACTTTATCTACCAGGCCGCCCGCAACGGGACCGGGACCATTACTGGCGTCTTCATCTTCGCCTACGACGTAACCGAGCAGGTGCTCAGCCGCCACCGGGTCGAGCAGCAGGAGCAGCAAACCAACGTGCTCAACGAGGAGCTGGCCTCCACCAACGAGGAGCTGCACGCCTCCAACGAGGAAGTGCTGGCCAACAACCTGGCCTTGTCCGTGGCCCAGCAAGAGCTCAAGATCATCAATGCCGACCTGGAAGCCCGGGTGGCGGCCCGCACCTGGGAGCTGCGCCAGGCCCAGCTGGAAGAGCAGCGCCAGCGCACCCGCCTGGAGCGGTTCTTTATGCAGGCCCCGGCCGGTATCTGCGTCCTCGACGGGCCCGAGCTGGTCTTTGAGCTGGTGAATCCTGCCTACCAGGCCCTGCTGCCAACTCGCCCCCTGCTGGGCCGCCCCTTCCGCGAGGCGGTGCCGGAGCTGGCCGACCACCCGGTGATGGACGTGTTTCGGCGGATATACGCTACCGGCACCCCCCACGAGGAGTATGCGACCCTGGTGCCCCTGGTCCGCGACTCCGACGGGGTCATCGAGGACCGCTACTTCGACTACGTCCAGCAGCCCCGCTTCGACGAGCACGGCCGCATCGACGGGGTCCTGGTCTTTGCCTTCGAAGTCACCGAACAGGTGCTCGCGCGCCAGGCCACCGAGGCCAGCACCCGCCGCCTGCGCCTGCTCACCGACGCGCTACCCGTACTTATCAGCTACGTGGACCGGGAGCGGCGCTACCAGTTTGCCAACCACGCCTACAAAGCCTGGTTTAACCAGGAGCCGGCGGCCCTGCTGGGCCGCTCCGTGGAAAGCATCGTGGGTTCTGAGTCCTTTGCCAACCTGGTGCCCTATATGGAGCGGGCCCTGGCCGGGGAGCAGGTCGACTTCAACGCCCGCATGCCCTACCGCCCGGACTTCATCAAGCACATTCACACCAGCTACGTGCCCGACGTGCAGAACGGGCAGGTACTGGGCTTCTACACCCTCATCACCGACATTACCGACCAGGTGCAGGCCCGGGAGCGGGTACAGGACCTCAACGAGGAGCTGGCCGCCATCAACGAAGAGCTACAGGCCTCCAACGAGGAGCTGCTCAACACCAACCAGCAGCTGCTGCGCAGCAACGTGGACCTGGACAACTTCATCTACACCGCCTCCCACGACCTGAAGGCACCCATCTCCAACATCGAGGGCCTGCTCTACGCCCTCAACGAGGAGCTGCCGCCCGAAGTCAGCGGCACCGGCAACGTGAGTCCCATCCTGAGCCGGATGCTGGACTCGGTGAACCGCTTCAAGCGCACCATCAGCCACCTCACGGAGGTATCCAAGCTCCAGAAAGAGCACGCCCCGGCCACCACCCCCGTCGACCTGGCCTCGGTCATCGACGACGTGCGCCTGGACCTGGAGCCCCTGCTGCACGAGATCCACGCCGAGCTCGTGGTGGACGTGGCCCACTGCCCCCCGATTCTGTTCCCGGAGAAGAACCTGCGCTCGGTGGTGTATAACCTGCTCAGCAACGCCCTAAAGTACCGCGCCCCCGACCGGCAACCTCGCGTGGAGCTCCGCTGTCGCACCCAAGAGCAGTACATGGTGATGGAAGTGCGCGACAACGGCCTTGGCATCGAGGAAGCCCAACTGCCGCGCCTGTTCTCCATGTTCCAGCGTTTCCACGACCACGTCGAAGGCTCGGGCATCGGGCTCTACATGGTTAAGAAGATGGTCGAAAACGCCGGGGGCCGCATTGAAGTCACCAGCCAGCCCGGCCAGGGCACCAGCTTCTTCATTTACTTCAGGCTCTACGCCTCCCCTGCTAGCTAACCTGCCGCCCGGTCACTACTTCTCTTTCCCCCTTACTTTGCTCTATGCCCAAGCTGCCCTGCGTCCTGCTCGTGGACGACGACGATACGACCAACTACCTCAATAAGCTGCTCTTTACCCGCCTCGACGTAGCCGAAACCCTGCTCGTAGCCCTCAACGGCCAAGACGCCCTCGACCATCTGCAGACCTGCGGCACGCCCGGCAATCCGGCTTTCCCCAGCCTGATTCTGCTGGATATGAAGATGCCCGTCATGGACGGCTTCGAGTTCCTGGAAGCCTACGTGCAGCTGCCCCAGGCCCAGCGCGAGTCGGTTATTATCATGCTCACTACCTCGCTCAACCCCCTGGACGTGGTGCGCATGCAGGACTTGCCCATTGCCGGCTTCCTGACCAAGCCCCTGACCAAGGATAAGATCTACGACGTGCTGCACACCTACTTCGGCCACCCACTGCCGGCGTAGGCCCCAAGCGCCGCCGCTCCTGCCCAATCCAGGCACGGCGCAACGCCAGCCGGGCCGCAGTGGGCTCAGCCGCCACGCTGATAGTCCCGGTTTTCTGCTCGTAGCGCAGGCCCACCTTGGCCAGAGTTTCGGCCAGCTCTGCTCCAGGTAGTTGCGCAGAAAGCCACGCACCGCCGGGTAGGTCAGCTCGGTAATGACGCGTTGCCCGACGCGGCTCACTCACCGCCGAAAACAACGAAGCCGCCCCGGTAACGGAGCGGCTTCGGCCGGTATAGCAGAACCAGCGGGTTTAGCCAAGCACACTGTTGAGGACCCCGGCCAAACGAATTCCGGCCTGCAGCAGGCGGTCTTCCACGGTGGGCAGGTGGGCCGGTATGTACTTATAGTCGAAAGTGGCGCTTTTCTCGGTTTCGGCGTAGAGCTGCTGGCTGATGGTATACGACTCCCAGAGCCACTGCGTGATGCCGTCTTTCTGCCACTGCTGCACCTGGGTGGGCGTGGGCTTGTCGAGCAGCGTAGCCAGCTCGGAGTAGGTCATGCCTTCGTAATCGAGCAGGCCGCTGTCCCAGAGGCTGTGCAGGTTAGTGTCCTTGCCCTGGTACTTCACGGTTATGGCGTTGCCACCCTTGTCCTCGGCCCGGCTTACATGCATAGGCTGGTGCACGTCGCCGACGATGTGTACGACGAACTTCAGAGCTACCACCTTCTGCTCCTTGGTGGCCTTGGCGTCCTTCAGCACGGCTATATTCTGGTTGAGAGCCAGGTAGGCATTAGGCTCCTGCATGGCCGTTACCACGCCGGCATACTGGGCGAAAGGCAGGCCCAGGGCCGTATTGATGAAGTGCCAGGGGGCCGTGGCGGTATACTCGGGCGAGTAGCGCACTTCATCGGCCCAGGTGGTTACCAGCGGCAGCCGCTCGGTGCCCAGCAGCAGGGCAACCTGGTCTTTGGCCTTTTTGGACAGGTGGTTTTCGGCAATTTTACCAACGACCCGGTGGCCCTGGGCGCCCCAGGCCATCAGGCTCACGGGCAGCATACTCAGACACAGCAGGGCAACGCACTTTTTCAGCATAAAGCAGGAAATAGACAGACGACGAAGTCGGGTGAAAAGGAAGAAGATGGCCGCGGCCGAAGCCACAAAAGTAGCACGAAAGCCAGAACTGCGCCGCGGCGGCGCGGGTTCATTTCCGGCCGCCCCGCCACGACTGGCGCTTGAGGCCTCCGGAAGCCTCTTCCCGGTTGTAGCCGGGCTGCCAATAACACGCAAAGCCCGGCGCAGTTGCACCACTGAGCCAAATTGTCGCCTAGTTCACCGTGTAGGTCAGGGCCAGGTAATACAGGCCGCCCACGCTGGGGCCGCCCAGAAAGGACGTGTAGTACTGGTTTAGCCCGTTGGTAGCGCCCAGCTTCACGCGCAGTTGGGGCTGGGGCACGGTGTAGGTGAGCTGGGCGTCGAGGCTGCTGTAGGCCGGTACGTTCCCGCTCACCAGAAAGGTTTGGGAATAATAATGCTGCTGCCAGTGGTAGCTCAGGCCGAAGCCCAACTGCCGGTAGAGCTTTTCGTGGGCCACACTCAGGTTGTACATCCAGCGCGGGGTGTTGAAGCCATCCTCCAGCCCGTCGCCCGACTCGGTGCGGGCCAGGCGGGCGTAGGTGGCGTTGGCCCCGGCCAGCAGGCCGCCGGGCAGCTCGTAGCGCAGCCCCACCGAGCCGCCGTAGTTATATACCCGGGTTTGGGCGTTGGTCCAGAGCCGGTAGCGGTTCTGGGTGGCCCGGGTGCTGAGGTAGATGGCGGCCGAGTCTGGGTTCAGGGTTTTGGGCACGTAGGCCTCTACCTGCGCAATAAAGTCGCGGTAGGCGTTGTAGTAAGCATCCACATCGAGCACGAGGCGCCCACCCGGCAGCAGGGCGGCTTTATAACCCAGCTCCAAGGAGCGAATCTGCTCGGGCCGCAGATAGGTATACGGATTGCGTTGCAGCAGGCCTTTATGCTGCTCCACTGCCCGGCTCTGCTTCTGAGCCGGGGTGAGCGTGGGGTCAGTATTGGCATTTACGCTGGCCGTCACGGCGGCGTTAAAGGCGTCGATGCTGCTGCGCAAATAGCTGTTCTCAAACACCCCGCTCGACATCACGCGCAGCCCGCCGATGCGCTTCACCTGCCCGCTGTTCACGTTGGAAAAGGCCTCGAATAAGCTTGGAAACCGGTAGCCGCTCTGGTAGCTGACCCGGAAGTTGTGGCGCTGAGTGGGCGAGTACACGGCCGTAAAGCGCGGGTTCAGGCGCAAATCGAAGTAGTCGTTCTTGTCGGCGCGCAGGGTGGCGGTGAGCCGCAGCTTCTGCTCCCAGAGGCGGGCCCCGGCCTGCACGAAGCCCCCGGTTTTGCCGTAAGTCAGCTTGTCGCCCAGCGGGTCCTGGCCCGGCTCGGGATTGACGAAGTAGTTGCCGTCGGGCACGATGACATAGGTGCGGTGGTCGAGGCCGGCCAGCACGTCGACGGTAGCGGGCAACCAGGTTTGGCCTCCGCGGCGCAGGGCTTCGGCCACGTTCACCTGGGCTTCGGCGTGCACCAAGCTGGCCTGCACGCGTAAGGCCGCGCCCTGGTCCCAGTTGTTGATATTCTGCAGCTCGCCGAGCTTCTGATTGAATAGCGCCGTGCCGGGCTCATAGCGGCCCGCATCGGCCTGGGTTCGGGCAGCGGCGTGGGCCTGCGCTACGGTTTGCCCCTTGGCAATGGCCTGGTCGTAACCCGTGCCATAGTCGTCTATCCAGGCATTGTCGGGCTTAAAGTTGCGGTCCAGATTTTCGGCCGCGGAGCGCAGATTGTAGCTGCGGCCGGTGTTTTCACCTGTCACGTAGGCCCGGGCCTGCACCACGGGGCCGGTGAGTTGCAGGGCGTGCTGCTGCAGGCGGTAGTTCTGGAGCCGAAACCGGTTGGAGCGCTGGTACACGTTGTCGAGCAAAGCCAGGCGGTAGGTGTAGGCTAGTTCGGCGGCCCGGCCCAGCTTGTAGTGCAGAGCTGCATCGGCCTTGATGGTTTGCAGGCGGTAATCCACCACGTCCTTCTCGTCATAGCCGGTGCGGGCCACCGAGTAGGTTTTGCCCCCGCGCCGAAACGTAATCCGGTTCGACGACTCGTTGCCGTAGCTGTTTACCGGGTCGTGGGCGGGGTTGTCGGCGCCCAGCAGGCCGGTAGTGGCGTTGCCGTTGGGGTTCAGCTCGGTCTGGTCGTGGGCAATCCAGTCGTAGCCGCGGCTGTAGGTACCGTTCACCTTCAACGCCAGCCGGGGCCGTAGCACCTTGGCGTAGCGCACACTGGTTTCGGAGTAGAGCTGGGCGCCAACGAGCGGGTCGGCTACGTGGTTGAGGCCGGTTTTTTGCTGCACGCTCAGGCCTTCGGAGCTGAACGGGTTGCGGGTACTGAAATTGGCCAGCCCGTTGATGGCGTTGAGCCCATAAAGCGCCGCCACCGTGCCCGGCACGATTTCCACGCTGCCAATATCCAAGTCACTTGGCCCCAGGGCGTTGCCAATGGGTCCGCCGATGTGGGGTGCCTGGTTGTCGATGCCGTCGACGAGCTGCACGAAGCGGACATTGGTAGTATTGGCAAAGCCCCGGGCATTAAGCACCTTAAAGCCCAGACTGGGTGTAATCACCTGTACGCCCTTCACGCCTTCCAGGGCATCGAAAAACGTGGGCGCGGGCGTCAGACGCAGGGCCCGGGCCCCGAGCTTCTCCACCGTCACCGGCGACTGTAAAAAGCTTTCCTCCACCCGCGAGGCGGCCACTACCACTTCGCCCAGCTCCACCTTGTGCAGGGTGTCGGCCGGGGCGGCAGGTGTTGCAGTTTGGGCCCAGGCAGCGGGTACGCTCAGCAGGAAAACCGGCAATACGCCGACGTAAGCTGCCCGCGGGGTGAACTGGCAGAAAGTAGAAAGCGGCATGAAGAGGCGTAGCGGATGAAACCAAGCGTTATATTTTCCCAAACATAACGCTTAACCCGCCTAATGGTTTGGATTCGTCCTGACGCTGCCGAACCCAGCCTACTCCACCAGCCGGGCAGTTTCGACGGCCAGAAACGCTTGAAACCGCGCCTGCAGCTCCGCAAACTCCCGTATCATCAGTTGCCCGGCTTCGGTTACTACGGCCCCGCCGCCGCGCTTACCGCCGGCCTGGGTGCTCACCAGCGGCTCCCGGGCCTGCTGGTTCATGGATGCTACCAAGTCCCAGGCCCGCTTGTAGGACATTTCCATTTCCTGGGCCGCCTTGGAAATCGAGCCCAAGCGGTGAATCTTCTCCAGCAGCTCCAGCCTCCCGATGCCCATCATCCGGTCGGTGGGTCCTTCCAGCCACAGGCGGCCGTTCAGGCGAAAGGTCAGGTCGGGGTGCAGCAGGTCTTTCATGGCTGCAATCTTAGGAATTTGCCCTACAACACGCGGCCCCACCTAAAACTAGTCAGGCGGGGCCGGGTTGTGCAGAAGGAGGAATTGCGGTTTAGCCGGCCATAAAGGTGCGCATGCTCAAGCCGCCGTAGCTGACTTCCTCGAAGGTGTGGGTAATGTTTTCGTCCTTATCAGCCAAGCCCAGGCTGTACAGCACCGGCAGGTAATGGTCGGTGGTGGGCACTGAGAGCTGGCCACTGCCACCGGCCAGCTGTTGGTAGTTGACCAGGCTGGCGAAGTCGCGCTGGTCGATTTTGGCTTTCACCCACTCGTCGAACTCGGTGGCCCAGTCGTAGGGCGAGGCGTCGCCCATCATGAGCTTGGGCATGCTCTGGCGCAGGTTGTGCACGATGTTGCCGCTGCCGACGATGAGCACCCCCCGCTCCCGCAAAAACTGCAGCTGCCGGGCCAGGTCGAAGTGCTGCTGCATGGACTTGTTCACGTCGAGGCTGAGCTGAAATACGGGAATGTTGGCCTCCGGAAACAGATGGTGCAGCACGGTCCAGGTGCCGTGGTCGAGGCCCCACTCGTCGGAGCCGTGCACGTCGTGCACGTGCTCAATGATGGACTGGGCAAAGCTGGGGGCCCCGGGCGCGGGGTACTGCATGGCAAACAGCTCCTGCGGAAAGCCCCCAAAGTCGTGGATGGTTTCGGGCCGCTGGTTGGTGCCGGCAAACGTGCCGCGGGTCAGCCAGTGGGCCGACACGACCAGAATGGCATGGGGCACCTGCCGCTGCCGGATGTCTTGGCCCATCTGCTTTAGCCGGCGGGTAAAGGCGTTGTCTTCCAGGGCGTTCATCGGGGAGCCGTGGCCAATGAAGAGCACGGGCATTTTCTCCGATTTGGGGAAGGCAGTGGCGGTTTTATGAATATCGTGGAGGTTCATGGCGGAGGCAAAAGGCAGCAGGGCCAGTGTTTTGAGAAAGGTGGGGCGGTCCATCCTGCTTTGGTAAATACACCTCAAAAATACCGCCTCAGCCTGCTCCGCGCCTTGACCTAGGATAAGAAATGCGGCTGCCGGGCCCTGTACGGTGCCAAAACCCACCAGCCACCTGCTACCAAATGCGGGCCGCTGCTGCCTTCTGCGAGTTACCGCTGAACCAGTACCCGAACGCTCTGGGAACGAGCCCCCGCCTGCAGCCGGATAATATAGAGCCCATCCACCAGACCCGCCGCCCGGAACGAAGCCTGCTGCACCCAGCCGGCCTGAGTGGTACCTCCAGGCAGGGTGCGGACCAGCCGCCCCCACGCATCGTAGCAGGCCAGCTCGTAGCTCCCGTCCTGCTCGGCAACAAATGTGATGGTGGCCTGATCGTGCACCACCGTGGGATACGCCGACAGCTCGTGAACCGCGGAGACGCCGGCCGGGGCAACTTCGCGGGCCGCATTGCCCCCCGCATGAATCACAATGGAACCACCGCTGATAACGGAACAGGCATCGGCGTTGCCCTCGTAGCGGGCCGTCCATGCTTCCGAGACTTGCTGGGCCCGCAAGCTGGGAGTAATACACAAACAGCAACTCAGCAGCAGTAAGCGGAAGTGAAGATGATACCACATGAAATAGAAGGAAAGAAATGAGTGGGCATAGTCAGCCAGGGGCCCTCCTGCGAGAGGAGGGCGGGAAGGTGTCTGCCGCAGGGCGTACCAACTCCAGGAAGCATAACCGGAAATTCTACAGCAGAACTCACACCTGCGGCCCACTAAAAAGCCCATGTGCATGGGAGGGCAATGGCCTCTCTATCTAATTCAAAGTATAACTTTTGATTTATTACCAATATATATTCGAATAATACCAAATATTAGCAAGCCCATGCAGATCATCATTAAAGCTTATCTATCCTCAGTGGTGCTACACGGGAAAAGTCCGCGGCCGGAGTTAGGGTCGGGCCAGTTCCTTCCGGATGCGGCTCAATGACTCGGGCGTAATACCCAGATAGGCGGCAATCAGCCGCTGGGGCAGGCGCTGAGCCAGGGACGGATAGGTCCGAATGAAGTTCAGGTAGCGTTCCTCGGCCGAGGCACTGAGCGTGGCAATCAGGCGCTTCTGCATGGCCTGCATGCTGTTTTGCTTCAAGTCGGCGAAAAACGACTGGAACGGCGGGCCCAGCTGAGGCAACTGCTGGTAGAAGTCGGGGCCAAACAGCAGCACCTGCGACTCCTCCAGGGCATCAATGGAAAATAGGGCCGGCTCGTGGTGCATTAGGCTGTGCTGGTCGGCTATCCACCAGTTTTCGGGGGCAAACTGCAATACGTGCTCCTTGCCCTTCTTATCGACCACGAAGCTGCGCAGGCAACCCTGGACCACAAAAGCCCCGTAGCGGCTCACTTCGCCCTGCTGCACCAGCACCTGCTGCCGGGCTAGGTGGCGGGGCACTAATAACGGAGCCAGGGCGCCAAACTGCTCGTCGGTCAGGGGCAGCTTGGCTTGCAAATACGTGCGCAAATGCTCTAGCATATAATCCTAAAGAGTAAAGAAGTAGGAAACCGTCCAAGTTTACACCAGCCTGAGCTACCAAAGAAGTGGGGGCAGCAACTGGCGCTGCGTCAAGGCCCTACTATGCACGCCTGCGCACTACCTGGGATTCCTACTTAGATCTATTCTAAAAAGTCGATGTTTTGTTTGGATGGATTCTAAACAACCCCCATCTTTGCCTTAAGTTTAATCATTCTAAATAACGCTATGCGTCGTTTCCTACTCTTGTCGATTCTGCTACTCACCCTACTTTTACCGGCCACTGGCTGGGCACAGGCACTGGGTGGCTTGATTGTCGGTAAGCTGACGGGCACGGATGGAGCGCCGCTGGAGAATATTTCGGTGAGCCTGAAAAAGGCTGGTACCGGTGTCAACACCGCTTCCGACGGCAGCTTCAAGCTCAAGGCCGACGCCGGCGTGCAGTTGCTGCACATCAGCGGCCTGGGCTTCGTAACTCAGGAAACCTCGGTAGAAGTAGTGGCGGGCCAAACTACGACCGTACCCACCATCACCCTGCAGATCAACAAGCATGAGCTGGCCGAGGTGAAAATCATGGAGCAGCGCAGCCTCAACCAGCGCCCGGCCACCGTCAGCAAGATGCCCGTGGCCCTGCTCGACCTGCCCCAGGCCGTCGTAACCGTCGACCGGCAGGTGCTGGAGCAGCAGCAGGTACTGCGCCTGAGCGACGCGCTGGCCAACGTGAGCGGCCTGTACGTGACCAGCACTACCGGCGGCACCCAGGAAGAACTGGGCAGCCGGGGGTTTGCCTACGGCTCCAACAACACCTTTAAGAACGGGGTACGCTTCAACAACGGTGTAATGCCCGAAGCCAGCTCCCTGGAGCGCATGGAAGTGCTGAAAGGCAGCGCGGCTATTCTCTACGGCAACGTGGCGGCTGGCGGCGTGCTGAACCTGGTCACCAAGAAGCCGCAGTTTGAGCGCGGCGGCTCGGTGGGTCTGCGCGTGGGTTCATTCGGTTTGTGGAAGCCTATTTTCGACGTGTACGGCGCCGTGGGCAAGAGCGACAAAGTGGCTTTCCGCCTGAATGGCACCTTCGAAAAAGCCAACAGCTTCCGCGACGAAGTGAAGTCAGACCGAGTGTATGTAAACCCCTCCTTGCTGTTTGAGCTGACGCCCAAGACGACCCTGGTGCTGGAAGGCGACTACCTGCGCGACAACCGCACGCCCGACTTCGGTATCGGCGCTATCGACTACAACATCCTGGAGTCGCGCACCCGCTTCCTGAACGTGCCCGGCGCCAAGAACAAAACCAACCAGACCAGCACCACCGCCACCCTGACTAGCCGCCTGAATGACTCCTGGCAGATTCGGGCCATCGGCGGGTTCCAGCGCTACGACAATGAGCAGCTAAGCGGCAACCGTCCTACGGGCATCAACAACGGCACCATTACCAAAACCAATCAGGCCACGAAGGTAAGCATGGTGTATCCGCGCCCCCAGATGTACGGCAACTGGCAGCGCAGCCTCTCGCGCACCCAATCGACGGAGAACTACTACATTGCCCAGCTCGACCTGACCGGCAAGTTCCGCACCGGCTTCCTGGGCCACACCTTGCTGGTAGGTGCCGACGCCGACCAGTACCAAACCAATGCCCTTACCTACGGGGCCCAGGCGTTTGACTCCATCAACGTGCTGGACCGCAGCAAGACCGTACCGGCGCCGGCCAAGCGCGTAAGCGGCTACGACCAGCTCTTGTTCAGCTCCCGCACGCTGGGCAGCACCCGCCGGGCTGGCTTCTACGTGCAGGACCTGCTGGCTATTTCGGAGAAAGTGAAGATGCTGGCTGGGGTACGCTGGAGCTATCTGGAAACGCCGGTTACGACCTACGCCTACGATGCTCCCGTTAACGGCGTACAGAAGATTACGGCTACCGAGGCGAAGACCCGCTACGACAATGCCTTCTCGCCCCGCCTTGGCCTGGTATTCCAGCCCATCAAAACGATGTCGCTGTTTGCCTCTTACTCCAACTCGTTTGTACCCAACACGTCGGCCAACTCCTTCGATGCAGAAGGCAAGCCGTTGGACCCTTCCGTGATTGACCAGTATGAAGTTGGCATCAAGAACGACCTGTTCAAAGGAGCTTTGTCGGCCAACATAACGGCCTACCGCATTGTGAACAGCAACCAGACGCAGACCATCCTGCCCGGCGCTTATAACTATAGCATCGACCGCCCCAACGCTCAGGAAATGGCCGGTGAGGTAACCAGCAAAGGCGTGGAGGTAGACGTGCAAAGCAAGCCGATGATGGGCTGGTCGGTAATTACCGGCTACAGCTACAACAACACGGCCTACACCAACAGCAACATTTACGAAAACGGCAGCCGCCTGCGCTACAACCCCGCCCACACGGCTAACCTGAGCCTGTTCTACAACTTCAGCAGCGCCTTTGGCAGCAACACCTTCCTGCGCGGCCTGAATGCGGGTATCACCACGTACTACGTGGGCGACAAACTGGCCGGCCGCAATACCCGCCTGGTAGACCCCGCCACGGGCAAAGCCTGGGCCAACGGGGATGCTTTCAAGCTGATTTCGATTCCCAACTACACGCAGTTCGACGCCTCGCTGGGCTACAGCTACGACCGGTTTTCGGTGCGGGTAAAGCTGGCCAACATCCTCAACGAGCTCAGCTACAACCTGCACGACGACAACAGCGTGAACCCCATTGCGCCCCGTAACTTCCAGGCCACGGCCAGCTACCGGTTGTAAGGTGTCTTTTATAAAGTAAGTGAATAGGTAAAATAAGCCCGGGAGGTTCCAGCTGCAACTGGTAGCCTTCCGGGTTTGTTGCCGATAAAGCCTTTACCCCGATCTTTGTCTTTCCGACTCGACCGACCGTTTGTATGAAAATTCTGTTTCGCAACATTCACCTCTACTTGAGCCTGGTTTCGGGTCTCATCATCGCCATTGTCTGCTTCACGGGCGGCGTGCTGGTATTTGAGAAAGAGCTGGACCAGGCCTGGCACCCCGAGCGGTTCTTCGTGACGCCGCCCACCACTCAGCAGCGCCTGCCCCTGGCCCAGCTGATTGAAGGCGTGAAGGCCACCGACCCCAAGGCCAAAATCGGCGGGGTGAAAGTGTACGCCGACCCTGCCCGCACCGTGGAAATCAGCTTGGCCGGCGGTCCGGGTGGCCCCGGTGGTAAGCCCGAAGGCGGCCGGGAAGGCAAGGCCGAAGGGGGCCGTGGCGGCCGCGCCGAGCAGGGCGGCGCTGAGCACGGCGGCAAAGGTGAAAAGGGCAAGGGAGAAAAAGGCAAAGGCGGTGGCGAAGGTGGCCGCGGGCCGGTGCTGTATGTGAACCCCTACACCGGCGCAGTGATTGACAAAGTCAACTACCGCGACACGTTTTTCTTCACCATGATGGCCCTGCACCGCGGTATGGTGGGCGGCCCTATCGGCAAGCTCGTAGTAGGTGTCAGCACGCTGATGTTCCTCTTTATCATCGGTACCGGCATCGTGCTGTGGTGGCCGGCTACGCGCAAAATCGTGAAGCAGCGCCTGACCATCAAGTGGGACGCCAGCTTCAAGCGCCTCAACCACGATTTGCACATCGTGCTGGGTTTCTACAGCGCCCTGTTCTTGTTCGTGTTTGCCTTCACGGGCCTGGCCTGGTCGTTTGAGTGGTTCAACAACGGCATCTTCGCCGTCACCAACTCCGACCCTAAAGGCCCCGAGGCCCCCAAGTCGACCTTAACTCTGACCGGGGGTAAGCTGACGTTTGACCAAGCCTACACCGTGGCCCGGCAGCAGGTGCCCGGCGCACTGTCGTACGGCATTTCTCTGCCCAAGGACTCCACCGAAGCCGTGCGGGTGAATACGACCTCGGCCAATGCCGCCTACGAAGGCGCCACCGATGAACTGTATCTGGATCAGTACACGGGCCAGCCCCTGGGCAAGCTCAACTTCGAGGACCGCAACCTGGGCCAGCGCGTGCGGCGCACCTTCAAGCCGGTGCACACCGGCGCCATCTTCGGCACTCCGTCGAAAATCGTAGCGGTGGTGGTGTGCCTACTGGGCGTGACCTTCCCCGTAACGGGCGTGATTATGTGGCTTAACCGCCTGCGCAAGGGCAAGAAAAAGCAGCAGAAACAAGCCGCAGTGGCCGCCTAAGTCTTTTACGGTGAATCGTTTCACGGCAAGGCCCGGGCAAAGCAATTTGTTCGGGCCTTGCTCTTGGCACCGGCATCTACAGCAGCTTGGGTTTTCTAAAGGAATAAGCCAAGCCTCCCGTTAGAAATCATAACGGCAACAATAAATTCCGACGCACAAAATGCGGCGCCCCTATATTTGGCAAAAAACGACGTAATGATGGTTTCTAAAATGGCCGGCAGCCTGATTGGCTCCGAGATTATCAAGATTGGTAACGAGGTCAACGACATGATTCGCAAGGGCGAGGAAATCTGCAACCTCACGATCGGCGACTTCGACCCCTCAATTTACCCTATCCCGGAAGGCCTGCAAACCGAAATTGCCGCTGCCTATGCCGCCGGCCAGACGAACTACCCGCCCGCCAACGGCATGGCCGACCTGCGCACGGCCGTAGCCGACTTCACGACCGAGCGCCTGGGCCTCACCTACTCCGTCAATGATATCCTGGTAGCCGGCGGCTCCCGCCCGCTCATCTACGCCACCTACCTGGCCCTGATTGACGCCGGCGACAAAGTGGTGTTTCCGGTGCCCTCCTGGAACAACAACCACTACTGCCACCTCTCCGGCGCCGAGCCCATCATGGTTGAAACGACGGTGGAGAATAACTTCATGCCCACCGCGGCCGAAGTAGCGCCCCACCTGAAAGGCGCCACCCTGCTGGCCCTCTGCTCCCCGCTGAATCCCACGGGCACCGTATTTTCCCGGGAAGACCTGGAGGCTATCTGCGACCTGGTTATTGCCGAAAACAAAACCCGCGCCGCCGGCGAAAAGCCGCTCTACATCATGTACGACCAGATCTACTGGATGCTGACCTTCGGCCAGACCCAGCACTACGACCCGGTCAACCTGCGGCCCGAGCTGCGCGACTACGTCATCTACATCGACGGTATTTCTAAGTGCTTTGCCGCTACCGGCGTGCGGGTGGGCTACGCCTTTGGCCCCAGCAATGTCATCGACAAGATGAAGTCCATCTTGGGCCACGTAGGGGCCTGGGCCCCCAAGGCCGAGCAGGTAGCCACGGCCAAGTACCTCAAGCAGGGGGCCGCCGTGGATGAGTTCCTGACTGGCTTCAAAGTGAAAGTCCAGCGCAGCCTCGATGCCCTGTATAACGGCCTGCAAGACCTCAAAAAGCAGGGCTACCCCGTCGATGCCGTCGTGCCCCAGGGTGCCATCTACCTCACGGCCCAGATCAACGCCCTCGGCAAAACGACGCCCGAGGGCAAGCTGCTGGCTACCAACAAGGACATTACCTTCTACCTCATTGCCCGGGCCCGGCTGGCGGTGGTACCCTTCGGCGCTTTCGGCACCGACGAAACCTCAACCTGGTTCCGCATGTCCGTTGGTGGCGCTTCCCTGGAAAGCATGGAAGCCGCCCTACCCCGCCTTAAAGAAGCCCTGGACGTGCTACAGTAGAACCGCACGGTTGTGTCTTGTCGTCGAACGACCTTCGTTGCGCACGACTAGGCGCAAGTATGCGTTTCGGCATGCCAAATAGTTGTTGACCAAATACCCGTTGGGGCAAGCCAGGCCGGTTTGCCCCAACTTTTTGCCCCTCTCTCCTCTTCCCTCCTACTGCTCCACTTGCTATAGCCAGCGCAGCGTACCGCTCAACATATCACCCCTCCGCAATGAAAGCCTTTCTTTTCGACCTGAACGGAACGATGATTCACGACATGGATTATCATACCGATGCCTGGCACCACATTTTTAACCATGAGCTGGGCGGCCACTTCACCCGGGAAGAAGTGAAGCCCCAGATGTACGGCAAAAACCAGGAAGTACTAGTGCGCATGTTCGGCCCCGACCGGTTTACCGAAGCGGAAATGGCCGAGCTAGCCCTGCGCAAAGAGCAGCGCTACCAACAGCAGTTCCGGCCCCACCTGGCTTTGCTGCCCGGGCTACCGGAGTTTTTGGAACGGGCCTACCAGCTCGGCATTCCAATGGCCATCGGCTCGGCGGCTATTCCCTTTAATATCGACTTCGTGCTCGATACCCTCGGCATCCGCCACTACTTCCAGGCCATCGTCAGCGCCGACGATGTGACGCGCAGCAAGCCCCATCCCGAGACCTTCCTCAAAGCCGCCGCCCTGCTCCAGGTGGAGCCAGCCGACTGCCTCGTCTTCGAGGATGTGCCCAAAGGTGCCGAAGCGGCTCTGAATGCCGGGATGAAAGCAGTTGTTCTCACTACTACGCACGAGCAGCACGAGTTTGCCCACCTTCCCAACATCCTGCACTTCGCCGCCGACTTTACGGCTGATGCTATTACAGCTCTCCCGCAGGCACTTTAGCGCTAATCAGCCCATCCATCTTACCCATAATCACTGCAAGAGCAGCGCGCTTGGAAACAAAAAGCGCTTCTTATTTCACCCAAGAAGGCCTCCCGCACTGCTGCGGGAGGCCTTCTATTTTGGTTGCCCGGCAAGCCTGTAGCCTGTACTACCGCTTAACGGCTGAAGTAGTAGAGCCCATCGTGGGAAGCAAGCAGCAGGCTGCCGTCATCCCGAACATGGAAGCCACTGATTGGCTTGGTAAAGCCCGTGCTGGCCAGAGTGTAATTGCCGGGAGTGCCCGCGTATACCCCCGGTACCAGGTTGCCATCTACCGTAAAGTAGAGCTTGTTCTGGTAGGGCGTTAGGTGGTCGACTCGGCACGTAGTATGCGTCTGGGGAGTGTAGAAGGATGTCACATTGCCCGTCAGCGTGGTCGGCGACAGCGTGGACACGTAGCCATCGTAGCCGGAAGCCACCACCAGGTTGCCCGCGTTATCAACGGTCATGTCGTAGGTGGGGCTGCTGATGTACTGGCGCGAGGTGGTCTGTTTCTGCCAGTTGTCGCCGTTATCGGTCGACTTGAATAAGGCGCTCCACTTGTCGAACACGTACAGGCTGCCGTTGGGATGCCGCGTCAGGAAGCTGTACTCCTCATAGTACTTGCCGTCCAGAAGCTGCTTGCGCCAGAAGCCGCCGTTGTTGGTGGTGCGGTAGAGGCCATCAAACGAAAAGCTGACGAAAAGCGCGTTGTCTTCCACCAGCAGGGTGAGCGGATAGCGGTGGTCGAGGATGCCGTTGTTTATAGCCTTCCAGGTAGTGCCCTTGTCGGTGGAGGTATAGATGCCGCTGTTCTCCAGCAGGGCATAGAGCACACCCCGGGAGTTGCATTTTAGAAATCTGACCCGGTCATTGGCCACGGGCACGGTCAGGGGCTGCCAGTTCACGCCCTGGTCGGCCGAAACATAAGGCTGGTCGTTAAACAAGGCATACAAGCCGGGGCCGCAGTTGCAGAAGCTGGTGCTTATTCCCCCCGGGGTGGCACCACAGGCGCGGCTCCACCCCGTGGGCCGCTGAGCCGTAGCCGTGAAGCTCACCGAGTCGAGCGGCGGGCACTGGCCACCCAAGCAGCTGGGGGCCGACAAGTAAAAGGTGACTTTCTGCTGGGAGGCGTTACAGCCCAGGCTCCAGCGGGTGCGCGTCAGGCCTTTGCGGTCCACGGACAGCCGATTGCCTATCGAATACGGATAGGCCGGCATCATTACGGTACCGTTGCCAACCCGCATTTTATAGGTTACCACGTAGTCCTGGGCCGTTTCGCCGGCCGCGGGCGTTACTTTCAGCACCAGGCTGTCGGGCAAGTCGGCGCCATACGGCCCCGTTTGCTTGTCACCCCGTACCATCGTTAGTTTGGCCGTTTGCGCCACGGGCGGATCCTGAGGCGAAGCTGGATCTTTTTTACAGGCTGCTACTACCAGCAGACCACTGGCCAGCAGCCAGGGAATGAATAGTTTGCTCATCAAGGATTATAGTTTGCTAAAGCGCTGATTAAGAATAGTATTCTGGCTGCTTTCGGCCCGGAGCAGGTAGATACCCGCCGGAAGGCTAGCGACGGATACGGCGTGTAGGTGCCCAGCCTGGGTCTGCTCCTGCACCAGCCGTCCTTGCCGGTCGTACACGCGCAGGCGCTGGGGCACAAAGCTGGCCGGATACTGCACCGTCAGCGTTTCGGCCGCGGGGTTGGGATATACGTGCAGCGCAGCGCGGCTTGGCGAGGCCCCCGGCAAGGCACTCAAAGTGGTCTGGCCCGGCAGGTCGCGGCGGTATACTGAGTATTCGCTCATAGCCAGCACGGTATTGTTGTCCCGGAAATAATATTCCCGCACGCCATTTATCCGCTCCTGGGGGGTGGTAATGACTTTCCAGGTCCGGCCGCCATTCTCGGTGAGGGCTAATTCCCCCTGCGTACTACCCACGTAGGCTACCGAGTCGGACGCGTAATGAATGGCAATCAAAGGAAACGACAAGCCACTGACGACGCTGGTCCAGGTAGTGCCGCCGTCGGTGGTGCGCACGATGCCACCGTAGGTGCCCACGGCCAGCCCAAACGTGGGCGTACGAAACTGGATTTTAAGCAAGTCATTGTTGACTGGTGCATCAATCTGCTCCCAGCTGTTGCCCCCGTCCGTCGTGCGGACCACTTTGCCCACCGCGCCGCAGGCGTAACCCACCTGCCGGGTAGGAAAGGCCAGCGAGGCCAGCCGGTTCTGAAAGCCAGGACCATAATAGCTCCAGGTGCGCCCCCCGTCGGTCGATTTGGCCAGGCGGGCGCTGCCGTTGACTGAGCTGCCGGTTGTGAAAATCACCTTGCTGCTGAGCAGCAGATAGTCGGTAGCCGACAAATGCCCGACAAAGGCTCCTGCCCGGCCCGTATTGGTCTGAAAGGTTTTCCCGCCGTCGTGGGTCATGTAGAACCCGTTGTTGGTCGTCACGATGAGCCCGGTGTCCGGATCGGCAAAGTGCAGGCCATACACATCCATATAGGACGGCAGGGTTTGCTCATCCACCACCCAGCTCTGACCGTAGTCGGCAGTGCGCCAAAGCCCGGCCGCTTCGCCGCCAATGATGCCCTGCCCATTGCGGCCAAAAGTCATGGCATAGTTGGGCTGCAAATTAGTAGAGCTGGGGTTGTGCATCTGCCAGCTGCTGCCCCCGTCCCGGGTAATAACGATGGCCCCGTCGCTACCCACAGCGCACCCAAAACGAGCCGTTGGAAAATGCACGCCCGCCCAGGAGAAGGTGTAGTTGGAATGATACGCCGCCTGCGTGGTAGCGCCACCGTCGGTAGTTTGCCGGATAGTGGAGTAACTCGACAACAACACGCCGCGCTGGGCCGTCGGAAAATACAGGTGGTCGACTGTGTCCCAGCCCCCGGGCAGCCGCGTCCACGTAAGCCCGCCGTCGGTGGTGGCGTAGGTGCCGCCCGAGTCGGTGTTGACGTATCCTTCCAGGACCGACCGAAACATAATGGCCCGGTAGCGGCCGCCTGATACGCCGGACAGGCGCTGCCAGGAAGCCCCCGCGTCGCTGGTTTTGAACAACTCAAATCCTACAATCAGGTAGCCGACCTGGGCCGAGGGAAACGTAAGGCGACTATTATTGCCGTACGACCCGTTTGAACCGGCCGCGGGAACCTGGGTATTCTGCCAGCTCAGGCCGGCATTGGTGGTTTTGTACACGGCCCCGTTGAGGCAGTTTACGTACCCGGTGCGGGCAGAGGTAAATTGCACACCCTGAGCTATGGCCTGAGTTGGCAGATTGCCCAGGTTGGTCCAGGTAGCGCCGGCATCCTGGGTTTTGAGCAGGTTATACTCCTGAAGCACGTAGCCCGTATCGGCCGCCGTAAACCACACCGCCCGCACAGACGAGCCAAAGGCCGGACTGGCCAGCTTGCGCCAGTTGACTCCCGAATCCGTTGTCTTGGCAATGACGGCACGGCCTGCCTGTTCGCCCACCACGTAGCCGGTCTGCTCGGAGGTGAAGTAAACGCCCGTCGCCATGATGCCCAGCGGATAGGCGGCTTGCCATTGGGCCCAGACTGGCCGGGCCACCAAACTCAGGCAAAACAACAACGCGTATAATTTCTTCATACAAAATGGTGCTTACTTAGTATAATTCTATTTGGGTCAGGAACGGAGCCGCTCTGACTTTCCCACAAAGCTGCTTGAATTCAGGCAGGTTTCATAGCTGCGGGCCCGAGTACCTGGGCAGAGCCAAAAAAGCACTGGCCGTTAGACCAGTGCTTGATACATTCGACCCACTTTTGGCGGTGGCACAACCGGCTTAAAACGGCGGGTCGTCGTTGCCGAAGTTGCTTTTTGGGAAGGGTACCGGCCCGGGGCCGCCCTCGTTGATCTTGCTGCCCAGCCGGATGGTGTTCGGCGCGAAGCCCGGCTCGTCGTCGAAGGTGCTGGCCGGGAAGGCGCCGGTGTTGTACTCGGCATCCATGCCAAAGCCCCCGCCGTCGAGGTCGGCAAACTTGGTGAACTTGCCGATAAACTTAAGCTGCACCGTTTCCAGGGAGCCGTTCCGGTGCTTGGCAATAATTACCTCGCCAGTGCCCTGGGTCGGGTTGCCCATTTCGTCCTCCGTAATCTTGTAGTACTCGGGGCGGTAGAGGAACACCACCATATCGGCGTCCTGCTCGATAGAGCCCGATTCGCGAAGGTCACTGAGCTGGGGCTTCTTGTCGCCGCCGCGGGTTTCCACCGAACGGGAAAGCTGCGACAGGGCCAGCACCGGCACGTTCAGTTCCTTGGCAATCCCCTTCAGGGCCCGCGAAATCGAGGCAATTTCCTGTTCACGGTTGCCGGCGCCCTTACCCCCATCCGAGTTACCCGTCATCAGCTGCAGGTAGTCGATGATAATCATCTGGATGTCGTGGTGGGCCTTGAGGCGGCGGCACTTGGTGCGCAATTCGCGGATACTCAGGCCCGGGGTGTCGTCGATGTAAATCGGGGCCGACGACAAGCCGGCAATCTTGTGGTTGAGCTGGGCCCACTCGTAGTCGGCCAGGTTGCCCTTCTTGATTTTCTCGGAGTCCAGCTCCGCCTCGGCCGAAATCAGACGATTCACGAGCTGAATCGAGGACATTTCCAGCGAGAAAATGGCCACCGCCTTCTTGTGGTCGACGGCCGCGTTGCGCATCGCCGACACTACGAAAGCCGTGTTGTGGGTCACGGTCATATCCTGGAGCAGGAACAAACGGTTGCCATCGATAGCGAAGCCGTAGTAGTCGTCTTCTTTATCGAACTCAACCGAAATGCCCGTCATGCGCCAATCAACCTTACTGGCCCAGGGTTGGGCTTTCTTCCGCTCGATTCGCACTGGCACCCGATTGATGTCGCCGTAAATACGCACCCGGAAAACTTCACTTTCGTAACCGATGCTGCTGATGGCGGCCCGCTTTTTCTTCAATGACGTACGGAAGCCCAACGAATCGGCCAGAAACTTAATCTGTCGGGCTAGCCGGTGGTTTTTCTGGGTGATTTCGTAGCCATTGCTCACTGGGTCCAGGTGGCCGTCGGAGTCAATCAGACCCGCCAGCAGGCGCAGGCGGTTCTCGGTCGAGTTGCTCAGGTACTGCTGCGGAATGTGCTTGTCGCCGAGCACGCCCAGCTGCCGCAGCTCATCCTGCAGCGAATACTGCGCAATGCTACCGCCCTGCCGGCCCCGGGTGATGCCGTAGCTGTTGCAGCGGCCTTCGACCACGCCCACCGTTACCTGCATGTCCAAGGCTTCTGCGTATTCGTGCAGGTAGTCAATGATTTCCTGATCCTGGCCGGTGATGCGGCAGTTGTCGGAAGACCCATCACCGAGCCACACGCCGAGGAAATATGGGTCAACCGATATTTCCTGCGCAGCGAATTCCACCGGTACTTTGTAGCCCTTATAGTTCGAGCGGAACTTCTCGGACTTGTTCAGCCAGTCTTTCACCGTGATGTTGAGCACGTCGCCGTGGCGGTGTGGGCCTTCGGTGCGGCTGCGCTTGAGCGAGAGAATATGGCTTTCGTTGACGCGGTAACCTTCGGCCTTGTTCTGGCGCACCCAGTACATATTTTCCCGGCCCCGGGCAATGTTGAGCACCCGGCGGGGCGTGGAGTCGTCGCCCATCAGCAGTTCGCCTTCGCGCACGTCTTCCACGTTGCGCAGCGTGCCGTCGTACATCAGCACCTTAGTACCTTTACCTAAGCACTTACCCATACCGGGACGGGCCGCAATAATCACGAGGTCAGAGGGCTGCCAGCCCGAAGTGACCCGGTCCAGGGCCGAGAAGCCCGAGGGCACGCCGGTGAGGCCGTCCTTCTGGTTTTTCTTTTCTTCCAGCTCCTTGATGGCCTTGCCCATCAGGCTGCGCATGTCGTCGAAGTTCTTGCGGATGTTGGATTCCGAAACTTCGAACAGGGCCTGTTCGGTGCTGTCGAGCAGGTTAAAAACGTCGGTCGTGTCCTCGAAAGCGTCGCGGTGAATGGTGCTGGCTATGTTGATCAGCTCCCGCTTGATGGCGTTTTCGGTAATGATACGGGCGTGGTACTCAATGTTGGCCGCCGAGTTCACCTTGAAGGTGAGGTTGGCCACGAAGTGGGCCCCGCCGCCGGCTTCGAGCTCCCCCATTTCCCGCAGTTCGTGGGTCACGGTCAGGATGTCAATCGGCTCGGATTTGTCGAACAGATTGAGGATGGCCTTGAAAATGCGCCGGTGCTTCTCGTCGTAGAAGCTCTCGGGCTTGAGAATGTCAATAACGGTGGTCAGGGCATCCTTTTCCAGCATCAGGGCACCTAAAACAGCGGCTTCCAGCTCGCGCGCCTGGGGCGGGAGCTTACCCGAGGGCGTGCCCATGGACAGCTGCGGGGGGCGGCTGTTCCAAGCGGCTTTGGCCCGCGAGGCAGATTGTTTTAGGCGGTCATCCATCCGGTCGTTCATCGGTACTCAGCAAATCTAACGCAAAAGGGGCACAAAGCTAACGGCTGAAACGCACATTATCTGATGGGCTCCATCCTTTCTTTTTGGTATATTCCCCGGCTCTTCCCACTACGCTTCGCAATCAGGCTCCGGTACAACAGCAGCGGTTTATTACCTTTGCCGCCCTGCTCTTAAAGCCTATCGGCCCTGATTTAGTTTTCTTAAATGGCTCCAACGCCCACTTCTCTCCAGCGTCTGCACCTGATTGCCACCGGCGGCAGCATCATGCACAATCTGGCCTTGGCCCTGCACCGCCGTGGCGCTCAGGTCACTGGCTCCGACGACGAAATCTTTGAGCCTGCCAAAAGCCGTCTGGCCGCCGCCGACCTGCTGCCCGCCCAGGAAGGCTGGTTTCCGGAGAAAGTCACGCCCGAGCTCGACGCCGTCATCGTGGGCATGCACGCCCGCGCCGACAACCCCGAGCTACTACGGGCCCAGGAGCTGGGCCTGCGCATCTATTCCTTCCCCGAGTTTATCTACGAGGCTTCCAAGGACAAGCAGCGCGTTGTTATTGGGGGCTCGCACGGCAAAACCAGCATTACCTCGCTGATTCTGCACGTGCTGCGCCACCACCAGCGCAAGTTCGACTACGCCGTGGGCGCCCAGCTCGAAGGCTTCGACCTGATGGTGCAATTGTCGGAAGACGCGCCCATCATCATCATCGAGGGCGACGAGTACCTCTCCTCGCCCATCGACCGGCGGCCCAAGTTTCACTTGTATCAGCACCACATTGGGGTTATTTCCGGCATCAGCTGGGACCATATCAACGTCTTTCCGACCGAAGAAGACTACCGGGAGCAGTTCCGCATCTTCGCCGAGATGACGCCCAAAGCGGGAGTGCTGATTTATGACCGCGACGACGAGCAGGTGCAGCTCGTGACGGTGCCCACGAGCACTGATGTGACCTACATCGGCTACGGTCCGCACGAGAATAAGGTGCGCAACGGCAAGACGGTGCTGGTAACCAAGAAGGACGAGGAAGTACCGATTCAGGTGTTTGGTGAGCACAACCTGCGCAACATCTCGGCCGCTAAGGAAGTTTGCAAGCAGTTGGGCATCAAGGGCAAGGATTTTTACGAGGCCCTGGCCACGTTTAAAGGCGCGGCCCGCCGCCTGGAACTGGTGCGCGAAGGCAGCTCGTCGGTGGTCTACAAGGACTTTGCCCACGCCCCGTCCAAGCTCAAAGCCACGGCTACGGCCTTTAAGAAGCAATTTCCGAAGCGCCGGCTGGTGGCCTGCCTGGAGCTCCACACCTTCAGCTCCCTGAACCCCGCGTTTCTGCCTCAGTACGCTCACACCTTCGACGCGCCCGACGTAGCCGTAGTCTACTTTAACCCTCACGTGCTGGAACACAAGCGCCTACCGGCCCTGCCCGCCGAGGCCGTGCAGCAGGCTTTCCAGCGTCCCGATCTGCGGGTATTCACCGACAGCAAGGCCCTGGCCGAATTCCTGCACCAGCAAAACTGGCAGGACGCCAACCTGCTGATGATGAGCTCCGGCACCTTCGACGGCCTGGATCTGACGCAACTAGCAGTGGAGGTTACAAAGTAATATTTCAGCTAAAGGAAGAACGTCATGTCGACCAGCGGGAGACACCTCGCGTGCAAGGGTAATCTGATTACTTTGGCATGCGAGATGCCTCCCGCTGGTCGCCATGACGTTCTGTTTTATTCCAACACTTCCCTCCCACCACTCCCATGAAAGAAAACCTCCTGCTTCTGCACGGCGCTTTGGGCTCCGATAAGCAACTGCGGGGCCTAGCCCGCGACTTGTCCCAGTTCTACCAGGTGCACACGTTTTCCTTCGGCGGCCACGGCGGGCGGGAGCTGACGCCAAATTCGTTCACCATGACGGCCTTTGCGCAGGAGGTAACAGACTATATCCGGGAGAAAAACCTGCCGGCCGTGCATGCCTTTGGCTACAGTATGGGAGGCTACGCGGCCTTGCTGGCGGCGTCGCAGGCTCCGGGTCTGCTCAAATCGGTGACGACGCTGGGCACCAAGTTCGACTGGTCGCCGGAAACGGCGGCGGCCGAAAACAAGCTGCTGGACGCGGCCAAGATTCGGGAAAAGGTGCCGCAGTTTGCCGAGCAGCTCAGCCAAACCCACGCCCCAACGGACTGGACGGCCGTGCTGGACGCTACCCGGCAGATGATGCTGGAACTAGGCCAAAACCCGCCCCTGACGCCGGCCATGCTCACCAAAATCACCATTCCGGTGCAAATTCTGGTCGGTGAATTAGATAAAACGGCGGGCGTGGATGGCTCCTCGCTCTTCGCCTCTTATTTGCCGGAGGCCACGTTTGAAATCCTGATGAACACGCCTCATCCGCTGGAGCGCGTCAATCCGGACGAGTTGGTGCAGCGCATCAGCCGCTTTATTCAAGGCGCGGCTTAAGCCCACGCCACACGGTATGCAACAGGCAGGCGGCGGAGAATAGAACCATGCCCCAGTACGCGCCGTTGAGCAGCATGGCAGCCAAAGTCCAGCTGTCGGGCAGCAGGCTGACCGGCACGGGATAAGTCAGGACAAAAACCAGCACCTGCTGCCACCACGTCGGTTGGGTTTCCCAGAGCAAGAGAAAAGGGGCAGAAAGCAGGAACAGCAGCGCGTGCAGCATGACGCCATACATGGCGCTCAGGGCTAAGAGTCGGTACTTCATAGTGCTCTGGTTTCGAAACGACTACAATCTACGGCAAAAGGCCCGCTACGTGGTGAGCGGGCCTTTTTCTTTTTCGTCCTCGGGCGGCTGCGGAGGCTCGGTGGGCCGGGGTGCCGGCTTAGGGCGCCGCCGGTCGGTGGTGATTAGCAGAGCCAGCGCAGTAAGCCCGAGACGCAGGAGCCATTTGCGATTCATCACTTACGGAACAAGTTGTTACTGTTTTCCACGACCAGGTCGCAGCGGCTACCGCCGCTGTTGTCGCCGCAGGTGGTACCGGTAATCTGGTTTTTCTCGAAGGAGAAATAGCAGAACGAGCA
The DNA here is from genome assembly GCF_022919135.1 of Hymenobacter cellulosivorans. Taxonomy (NCBI): domain Bacteria; kingdom Pseudomonadati; phylum Bacteroidota; class Cytophagia; order Cytophagales; family Hymenobacteraceae; genus Hymenobacter; species Hymenobacter cellulosivorans. The sequence continues at coordinate 4,905,561 of NZ_CP095049.1, forward strand.
GCCCACGCTGGTAATGACGTAGCGCTCGGCGTGGGAGCTCAGGTACAGGGTCTTGTCGGTGGAAGTAATCAGCGGAATAGCCATGGAGCGGAACATTCCGTCGCGCAGACCCATGCCCACCAGGTAGTAGATAGGCTTGTCCTTGGCGCTTTCCTGGACCTTGCGGATCATGGTCTTATCCACCACCGTGCCGTCGTTGAACTCTCGGATAAAGGCCGTAGCCAGCTGGGCCCGGGGCATGATGTACTCGATTTTGCCCTCGTTTAGGCGGGCCAGTTGGGTGCTGACGCCTTCGCGCTTACGACGGTTGGCTTCCTCTTCGGGGTCTTTGCTGGGAGAACTCACTTCGGGGAAGCCGCGCTTGGTGGTTTCGCAGGCCGACAGCACCCCTAGAAAGGGCAGCGCCAGCAGGGCCAGGTACAGCGCGGAACGGGAGAATACTTTCATTGAAAAAGGGCAATAGCCCCAAATTAGCGGGCTTTGTAATACTTACGGGCCTCGGGCAGTTCCCGCTGGATATCGGCGATGCGCGTGCCGTTGGAGGGGTGAGTCGAGAGGAACTCCGGCGGGGAAGCCTGGTTTTCGCGGGCGTCCATGCGCTGCCAGAACGCAATTGCGCCGTCGGGGTTGTAGCCGGCCATGGCCATAAAGATCAGGCCCAGGTGGTCGGCCTCCGACTCCTGATTGCGCCCGTATTTGAGCAAGCCCACCGACGAGCCGACGCCAAAGGCCTGCAAGGCCAGCTGCTGGGTGCCTTCCGGCTTGGCAGCCAGGGCCGCCGACAGAGCCTGGCCGCCGTAGCTTTGCAGCAGGCCCTGGCTCATCCGCTCCGAGCCGTGCTTGGCCACGGCGTGGGCAATTTCGTGGGCCATTACCACGGCCAGGCCGTTTTCATCCTGGGTGATGGGCAGAATGCCGGTGTACACGGCCACTTTGCCGCCGGGCATGCACCAGGCGTTTTCCTGCTTGTCCTCAATGACGTTGAACTCCCAAGCGTAGCCGGCCAGCTGGGCTTGCTGGTTCTGGCTGCGGAAGTAGGTTTCGACGGCCTGCTGAATCCGCTGGCCCACGCGGCGCACCAGGGCCACCTGCGTCGAGTTGGAGGATAGCTTACTGGTGCTCAGGACTTCCTGATATTGCTGCACGGCCAGGGCATTGATTTCGGTATCGGATACCAGGCTGAGCTGACGGCGGCCGGTAATAGGAACGGTAGAGCAGGCGGCAGCCACAAACAGGCAGCTGGCCAGCATAACTTTCTTGAGCATGGGCTTCGGACGTAGAGAGGAAACAGGCGGGGCAGAGCAGAACCGTAGCGGCTGCCGCGGCTGGTGTGTACTATACGAATAGCGGCGGGTAAAATGTTTAGGCCCGCGTATTCCAACGGTAAGCCGCGGCGTTACGTAGGCGGCATTTTGATTTTCCGGGCCGCGAATTAGCGCTATTTTTGGCCGCACACCTTTTCTTCCCGACTTCCCTCCCCATGAAAATACTCTGCATAGGCCGCAACTACGCCGAACATATTGCCGAACTCAACAATGAAACACCCGACGAGCCCGTCATCTTTACCAAGCCCGAAACGGCCCTGCTGCAGCGCGGCATGCCCTTCTTCTACCCCGATTTCTCGACCGATATTCACCACGAAATCGAGCTGGTGCTGCGCGTAAGCAAGAACGGCAAGAACATCGACCCCAAATTTGCCCACACCTACTTCGACGCCATCGGCTTGGGCATCGACTTCACGGCCCGCGACCTGCAGAGCAAAGCCAAAAGCAAGGGCCTGCCCTGGGACTTGGCCAAGGGTTTCGACGGCTCGGCCCCATTGTCGCCCACGTTTAAGCCGGTTTCCGACTTTGCCGATCTGGCCAACATCAACTTCCGCCTGGAGGTGAACGGCGAGGTTAAGCAGCAGGGCAACTCGGGCATGATGCTGCACAACTTTGCGGCTCAGATTGCCTACATTTCCCGCTTTATCACCCTGAAAATGGGCGACTTAATCTTTACCGGCACGCCCAGTGGCGTGGGCCCCGTTAAGATTGGCGACCAGCTGACGGGCTACCTGGAGGACGAGAAGTTGTTGGAATTGTCGGTAAAATAGAGTCGAGTGCTGCACACACCTTTCCGGGGGAAGGCCCCCATTTTACTGCTGACGCTGCTCACCACAATGGGTCTGCGCCCCGCCCCCATGGCCGGGCAGGAACCCGATTCGCTGCCTAAGCCCGCGGCAGTCAAGCAAGGCACCACGCCCAAGCTCACGGTGGAGCCAGGCTATTACCTGTTTCCTATCAAGCCCGGCCAGCCCAACTTTCTGGCTGCCAGCATGGGCGAGCTGCGTCCCAACCACTTCCACGGCGGCCTCGACATCAAAACCGACGGCCGCACCGATTTGCCGGTGTACGCTTCGGCCGATGGGTACGTGTCGCGCATGAAGCAGTCGGCCTTTGGCTACGGCAACGTGCTCTACATCACCCACCCCAACGGTACCACCACGGTCTACGGGCACCTGAACCGGTTTATGGGCCCGGTAGCAGCGGCGCTGCGCGAGAAGCAGTACGAAAAGCAGAGCTACGAGCTGGAGTTGTTTTTTACCAAGGAGCAGTTTCCGGTAAAGCGGGGCGAAGTGGTGGCCTTGTCGGGCAACACCGGCGGCTCGGCGGGCCCCCACCTGCACTGGGAAGTGCGCGACGCCCACGACAACCAACTTAACCCCCTACAGTGGGGCGGCTTCACCGAAATCCAGGACCACGTGGCGCCCACCCTGCAAGCCTTTGCCGTGGAGCCCCTGACCATTGACGCCCGCGTACAAAGCCGCTTCGACAAGGCTGTATTCGTGCCCAAGGTGGGCGTCGGCCCTGGCGTAGCCACCGTCTGGCCCGACACCATCAATGCCTACGGCACGGTAGGCGTGCTGCTCCAGGCCTTCGACCGGTACGACAACGCCTGGAACAAAAACGGCCTGCAGAAAGTGGAAGTCAAGGTGAACGGGCAGCCGCTCTACTCCCACGTAGTCGACAACGTGCCTTTCCCCAGCGGTACGCGCACCGTCAACCAGCACGTGGACTATGAGTGGATGATGACCCAGGGCCGCACCCTGCAGAAGCTTTTCGTCGACGACGGCAATGAGCTGACCATGTACACCACCGGGCCGGGCAAGGGCAAGCTGCGGGTGGAAGACGGGCAGCTTTACGCCGTGGAAGTGCTGATGAGCGACTCTTATGGCAACACCACGCCGCTGCGCTTCGTGCTGCGCGGGCAAAAGCCGGAGTACACCAAAACCCGCAGCGTAGCCGTGAAAAAGCCGGCACTGCGCTGGGAAATAACCCGCAACATTCTCAAGGTTATTGCCGCCGACCCCGACACGGCCCGCCAAAGCGCCAACGCCGTGCTACTGCGCGACTCCCGCCGCCTGGAGCTCAAGCCCAGTTACACCACCCAGAGCCAGAACGTCTACCTCTACGACCTGCGCGCCGGCCTGCCCGACTCTATCCGCTTCGGCAACATCACCAAGCGTTTCGACCGGCAGGCCCTGATTCCGGCTGGCACCGAGCAGGGCTTCGCCGACAACTTTCTGAACCTGAGCTTCGGGGCCCAGACCTTGTTCGACACCTTGTATCTGCAAACCAGCTACAAGGATGGCGCCTGGACCGTGCACCATCCCCGGCAGTCGTTGTATCTGCCGTTGGGCATCACGCTCAAGCCCCAGGCCGAGGTAGCCGACAAGGAGCACTCGGCCGTGTACCTGGTCAATGCCCGCGGGGGCCGCAGCTATGTGGGCGGCAAGTGGAACGGCAACCAGATTACCTTCCCGGCCAAGGTGTTTGGACAGTTCCGCATTTTCTCCGACACGATTCCGCCCTCGGCCCGGCTAGTGCGTAAGGGGGCCGGTGGGCTTACCTTCCAGGTTGGCGACAACCTCTCGGGCCTGGCCAGCTACACGCTGCTGGTGGGCGGGCGGTTCCGGCTGCTGCGCTACGAGTACAAGAACTCCACGCTCTTCACCGAGCCTAATGACACGGTAGGGCCACCGTTGCGCGGCCCGGCCACGCTGCGCATCACCGACCAGGCCGGCAATGAAAAAGTGTTGAGTTTTAATCTGTAGAAAAGGTGAGAGTAGCGCCAAGCTCCTGCTTCGCGTATCGTTGAGCGGGTTGTTACGTAAGCACCTTGACTCGTTTCACGATACGCGAAGCAGGAGCTTCGCGCTACTACTCCCTATCTATGGCCAAACTTCCCAAACGCCGCCAGCCCGTCATCCTCGGTGCCGCCGTGGCTACTATTGCCACAGGCGTAGCGGCCTACTCCTACATTCGGCGCAAGCTCTACGCTCCGCTGCCGGTGTCGCCCCACGTGGATGTGCACCGCTACATGGGTCTGTGGTACGAAATTGCCCGCCTGCCTACCCGCTTTGAGAAAGGCTGCGAGCATGTCACGGCCGAGTACAAGCTGCTGCCCAACGGTAAAGTCAGTGTGCTTAATACCTGCCACAAGGAAGACGTAAACGGCCCGGTCGAAACGGCTAAAGGCACCGCCCGCATCGTGGACGCCGCCACCAATGCCAAGCTGCGGGTCAGCTTTTTCTGGCCCTTTGAGGGCGACTATTGGATTCTGGACCACGACCCGGAGTACCGCTACGCCCTGGTGGGAGAGCCCAGCCGCCAGAACCTGTGGCTGCTCTGCCGCACCCCTCACCTGGAGCGCCCCATTCGCGACCGGCTCGTGGGCCTGGCTCATTCGCTGGGTTTTCCGACGGAAAAGCTGATTTTTACGCCTCAGCCTATGGCTGACAAACCGTAACCGCCCTCATTCTTCGCCTTATGGCCCTTACTCCCGGCACCCCCGCCCCCGATTTCGAAGCCCTTGACCAGGATGGCAACCTCATTCGCCTCCAGGACTTACGCGGCAAAAAAGTAGCCCTCTACTTCTATCCCAAAGACGACACGCCCGGCTGCACGGCCCAGGCCTGCAACCTGCGCGACCACCAAGAAGAGCTGACCGCCAAAAACGTCCAGGTTATCGGCGTGAGCGTCGACAGCGCCAAGTCGCACCAAAAGTTCGTCATGAAGTACGAGCTGCCCTTCCCCCTGCTGGTCGACACCGACAAGAAAATCGTGGAAGCCTACGGGGTATGGCAGGAAAAATCGATGTACGGCCGCAAGTACATGGGCACCATGCGTCACACCTTCCTGATCAATGAAGAAGGCATCATCGAAAAGGTCATCGAGAAAGTTGACACCAAGAACCACGCCGCCCAGCTGATTTAATGTGCTCCTGTGCGAATGTGGGGAATGTGCCAATGCTCATGCCTTTGCGAGCAGAGCGAAGCCAGCCGTCCTCTGCTAGTAACTGGCACCCTTTTACCAGCAAGCCCTTTCTCGTTGTTACGGGAAAGGGCTTTTCACTTCAGAGCTCTTAGCTCATTTCAGAGGACGAATTGCTGCAGCTCAGGCCTCGCAAGGACACGAGTTCGGTATTAGCAGTTCAGCACATTCCCCTCACATTCGCACAGGAGCACATTAGGAATTAGCCCATTAATAACACCTATCAGTATCGGTTGCGGTAAGAAGCCTTGCTTTTTGGGCTGGGTGCCTTCGCCAAGACCGTTACCTTTGCCAGTGTAAACCCTCCTACTCCTATTATGTCCCAGGAAAATACCCTGACCTCCCCCACCCAGCAGAAAAGCGTGGCAGAGCTCAAGCAGATTGCGGCCCAGGTGCGCCGCGACATCGTGCGCATGGTACACGCCGTCAATTCGGGTCACCCCGGCGGCTCGCTCGGCTGCACCGACTTGCTGGTGGCCTTGTACTTCCGCATTATGAAGCACGACCCGAGCTTCAACATGAAAGGCGAAGGCGAAGACCTGTTTTTCCTGTCGAACGGCCACATTTCGCCCGTGTTCTACTCGGTGCTGGCTCGTTCGGGCTACTTCCCGGTGAGTGAGCTGGCTACCTTCCGTAAGCTCAACTCGCGCTTGCAGGGCCACCCCGCCACCCACGAGCACCTGCCCGGCATCCGCATTGCCTCGGGCTCCTTGGGCCAGGGCATGAGCGTAGCCATCGGCGCGGCTCAGGCCAAAAAACTCAACGGCGACAACCGCCTCGTGTACGTGCTGATGGGCGACGGCGAGCTGGAAGAAGGCCAGGTGTGGGAAGCGGCCATGTATGCCCCCCACCACAAAGTCGACAACCTGATTGCCATCGTGGACCGCAACGGCCAGCAGATTGACGGCTCGACGGAAGAAATTATGGATTTGGGCAACCTGCGCGCTAAGTTCGAAGCCTTCGGCTGGCGCGTGCTCGAAACCAACGGCAACGACCTGGAAAAGCTCATTCCAACGTTGGAAGAAGCCGGTAAGCTCAGCGGCCAGGGCCAGCCCACGATGATCCTGATGGATACCCAGATGGGCTACGGCGTCGACTACATGATGGGCACCCACAAGTGGCACGGCACGGCTCCCAATGACGAGCAACTCGAAAAAGCCCTGCAGCAGTTGCTGGTAGAAGAAGCCGGCGACTACTAAATCACTGCTTCGCCAGCCGCGGCGGCTTAGCGGTTCAGACCAAGGAATGAGAGGGTAAACCCAACCGTATGCGCCACCTGGGCATTTTGCGCTGGATTGTAGTCGTGAGTGGCCTGCTGCTCACGACTACCGTCCTGCGTGCCCAGAACGTGCCCCCAGACAAGCCCAAGGTGACGCGCATTCTGTTTGTGCTCGACGCCTCGGGCTCGATGATGGCGCCCTGGGAGGGAAAACCCCGCTGGGACGTGGCCCGCAACCTTCTTTCGAAGATGGTGGACTCGCTCAACGCCTACCCCAATCTGGAACTGGCCTTGCGGGCCTACGGGCATCAGCACCCCAACTTGGAAAACAACTGCGAGGACTCAAAGCTGGAAGTGGCCTTTGCGCCCAAAAACGCCAAGGCCATCAAAGCCCGCCTCGCCACGCTGAAAGCCCAGGGCAACACCCCGATTACCTACTCCATCCTGCAGTCGGCCAATGACTTTCCGACGGACCGCAGCTCCCGCAACGTGCTGATCCTGATAACCGACGGACTGGAATCGTGCAAGGGCGACCCGTGCGCTACCTCGGTGGCGTTGCAGCGCAAGCACGTGTTTCTGCGCCCGTTTATTATCGGGCTTGGGGCCGAGCGGGACTTTGGCAAACAGCTCGAATGCCTGGGCCAGTACTACAACGCGGCCGACGTGAAGACCTTCCGCACCATCCTCGACAACGTCATTTCCCAGACGCTAACCAAAACCACGGTGAGCGTGAATCTGACCGACGAGGCCGGCAAGCCCGTGGAAAGCAACGTGAACATGACCTTCGTGAACAACGTCACGGAAACGCCGGAGTACAACTACGTGCACTACCGCGACGCGCAGGGCAAGCCCGACGTGCTCGACATCGACGCGCTGCAGAGCTACGACTTGGTCATCAACACGGTGCCCCCGGTACGGCAGCAAAACCTGCCCATTCGGCCCGGCAAGGCTAACGTGCTGACCTACAAAACGCCCCAGGGAGTCTTGGCTTTGCAGTCGCCGAGCATTTCGCCGAACCCCTACGGCAAGGTGCAGGCGGTGGTGCGGGCCCAGGGCAGCGCGGCCACGGTAGTTGGGTTGAACTTCGGCGCCAAGCAAAAGCTGCTGGCCGGCAACTACGAAGTGGAGCTGCTGACGCTGCCCCGCATCGTGCGCCGCATCACCGTCAAGCAGGGCCAGGAAACGACGGTAACCTACGACGCGCCCGGCACGCTCAACATCGTGACGGACCTGAAAGGCTACGGCAGCATCTACCGGCTCAACAACGACGAGTCGCAGACCTGGGTGTACAATTTGCCCGAAGGCAGCAGCAAAGTCAATTTGCCCATGCAGCCGGGTGCCTACCGCCTGGTGTTTCGCACGGCCACGGCTACCGGCAGCAAGTTTACCGACGTGCGCAATTTCACCATCCGCTCGGGTCAAACCAGCTCGGTGAGCATGTTCAATAAGTAAGATAGAACTCAAAAACTTCCCATACCAAGCATGAAAGATTTCCCCTACACCGAATCAAAAGACACCCGTTCCGGCTTTGGCGTGGGTTTGCACGAGCTGGGTAAAAGCAACCCCAACGTGGTAGCCCTCACGGCCGACCTGACCGGCTCGCTCAAGATGGATGCCTTCAAGAAGGACTTCCCCGAGCGGTTTTTCCAGGTGGGCATTGCCGAAGCCAACATGATGGGCATTGCGGCCGGCCTCACCATCGGTGGCAAGATTCCCTTCACCGGCACGTTTGCCAACTTCAGCACCGGCCGCGTCTACGACCAGATCCGCCAGAGCATTGCCTACTCGGATAAGAACGTGAAGATCTGCGCTTCGCACGCCGGCGTAACGCTGGGCGAAGACGGGGCTACCCACCAGATTCTGGAAGACCTGGGCATGATGAAAATGCTGCCCCACATGACGGTTATCAACCCCTGCGACTTCAACCAGACCAAGGCCGCTACTATTGCCATTGCCGAGCACGAAGGCCCCGTGTACCTGCGCTTCGGCCGCCCCGTGGTGCCCAACTTCACCCCCGCCGACCAGAAGTTCGAAATCGGTAAGGCGGTGATGCTGAACGAAGGCGCTGACGTGAGCATCTTCGCCACCGGCCACCTGGTGTGGAAAGCCATCCTGGCCGGCCACCTGCTGGCTGAGAAAGGCATCGACGCCGAAATCATCAACATTCACACCATCAAGCCCCTCGACGCCCAGGCCATCCTGGAGTCGGTGCGCAAGACGCGCTGCGCCGTCTCGGCCGAGGAGCACCAGATGAACGGCGGCCTCGGCGACAGCATCGCCCAGCTGCTGAGCCGCGAGGAGCCCCTGCCCCTGGAAATGGTAGCCGTCAACGACTCCTTCGGCGAGTCGGGTACCCCCGACCAGCTCATGGAGAAATACGGCCTGATGGAAAACGACATCGTAGCCGCCGTGGAGCGCGTACTGGCCCGCAAGGCGAAGTAGGGTCTAGAACGCCAGAACGGCTTATTTTAAGCAGGCAATTTCCGCCTAACCATATACACTAACGGCCCCGGCTGCATCGCGCAACCGGGGCCGTTTTGCGTGGGAGAAGGCTGATTCCCGCAGAATTCCGCTTCGTTCTTGACTCAGGCCCTTACTTTGTTGCTAACCACTCGCCGGGCCGATTCATTGAGTAAAGGAAGCTTTGCCGCCAGGAAGTTTTCGATGCTGGCCTGGCTGTTCACGTCACCTCTGGCGTAGGCGTCGGGAAAATTGACGCGAATAGTTTCGAGGTGCTGTTTGATGACTTGTGCGGCGCGGGCTTCCCGGCTGATGTTGAGCATGGCTCCCGGCACCTCCTTGTCGATCAAATCGCCTTGGTCGGTATACTCACGGGTGGAACTCAGCGCCTCAGCGTCCTCCTGGTCATAGCCCTGGGCGGTCCGGCCCTGGCCTAGCGCGAAAGCCCAGACCACCCCAGGGTCCAGCAGTTCGTACACGGCATCGCGCACCACCACTGGCTCATGAGCATCGGGCGTTTCGACGATGCCTATTGCGGTAGCTTCGGCATGGCCGCCGGGGCCTGCACCGGGGATATCGGCGGCAGAAAGCGGGATAAAATTCCGGAAGCGCAGGTAGGCGCGGATATAGGTCTGTACGCTGTTGATGGTCGCGGCGGCATCGGCGGCTTCTTTGGCCTGGTCGACGGCGCCCATGGCATCCCGCCACTGGGGAAGGCGGGTCGGTGGCAGCAGGTACGCTTTGCTGGTGCCCGGCAGCCGGTAAGCGGCATCATAGAGGGTATTGAGGGCCGTGACGGCAGCGGTCAGGGTCTTACCGACGACGGCCTTGCGGACCCCGCTGACAAAAACGACCCAGGCCGTGGCGTGCTTCTTGTCGGCGGTACCGAAAAGCCCGTCGGGCCGGTCCTGCGTATTGATAAGCGCGCGCCCAATGGTGCCATTATCATTCATGCGCAGCTGCACTCCCCCGGCGTTATTCGTGCCGATGTCGGGGCGTAGCGGACGCACAACCCCTCGGCCGGGCAGCACAAACGTCTGGTTAAACGTGGCTCGGTTCAGGGCCGGGGCATCATCGTCGCTGCTGTTTTCCTCATCACTGTGGTATACCGCTGCTAGGTGGGGCTGCGGGAAAAACCGGTTCAGAATATCTGCCAGCGTAATATTTGCTTTGTAGTAGGCCTCCGGAAACCCGGCTTTCATCGTTTGCAGATGCTGCATGATCAGATCGGCCAGGCGAGGCTCAATCTCCTCCGCAAAGTCGGCACCGGGCACGTCGGAGTTTACCTGGCGGGGCCGCTCATCGTCATCAGCCAGTCCCTCCTCCTCATAAGCCGCTTCGGTGTGGTCAATCACCTGGCCGAGCTTGGCCACCGTTTTGGGGTCTAGCAGCTCCAGGATAGCCGCTTTCAAGCTCTGGGAAGTTTCGGTATTGTAGTTTCGGATGCACTCCAGGCGCGGCGCTTCGTTGTTGTAGTTAGCCAGCCCCCCTACATCGACGGCCGAAAAGGGAATCACATTGCGGTATTCGAGGTAGGCACTCATAAAGCGCTGCAGGTTGTCTTGCGTGGGCGCATGGTTGGCGGCCACGCGGGCTTGGGTGACTTTCGTATGCGCCTGCGCGTAATGAATCTGCTGATTGCCCATCATAAACTCGACCCGGTTTACTCCCGGCAGGGCTTCAGCGGCGGTAAACAGGCCGGTCAGCGCGGCCACGGCGTTGGCCAGCGTTTTGCCCTCCACGGCCATGCGCACGGTAGCAACCAGTACCGACCAGGGCGTGGTATGACTGCCTTCTATGCCGCCCAGTACGCCCTCCGTACGCTCCAGGGAGGGCAACGACGCGCTGGTAACGACCCCGCCCGTTACGACCACCTGGCTCACGATATCCTCTACGCGCTGCACTACGGCCGCGGCCGCGGAAGAGCCGGAAATCAGGTCGGCCAGGGCCTGGCGCTGCACGAGCCCGGCGGCCTTGGCGCCCATCACGTCGGCCTCGTGTTCCAGGCCGGTCTCGTCGTTGACGGGCACGCCGGCCTGCAGCTGGCGGGTCGCCTGCACCCGCCCCTGCTTCTGCTGCACCACGTGCCAGGCCTCGTGGGGCAAGTGCTGCTCCTGGCCCGGGGCCAAGTGAATGTCCGAGCCCTGGGCATAGGCGTAAGCCTGTAACTGAGCTGGCTTACTGGAGTTGTAATGCACCCGTACTTCGTCCAGGGAGTGGCCCGAGAGGCTTTCCACCCCCGCCTTGAGCCCATCGGGCAGGCCTGTCCGGTTTTCTCTGCGTTGTAGGGGCTGGCGGGCCACGTACGCATCGGCTGAGGCCTGCAGCTGGGCGGCCTGCTGCACCTGGGGGCTGCCGTCGGCCAGGGCTTGCAGTGGGCTGGTGCTATCGGCTGTTTGGCGCGGCCCGGCGGCGCTGGACTCCCTACTCCGAAGCTGAGTAGGCGCGGCCCGGCGGCTGGTCGGCTGGGTCGAAGTAGTGGCCGTCCGGGGCAGGCTTTGTTTTTCCGGTGCTTGGTCGGCGTGCGTAGTCATAGTTGCTAGCTATCGGTTTCTATAATACCGTTGTTTGTTCAGCGTGAGGCAGTTGGTAAATTACTATAATATAATTTAGCTAGCATAAGCCACCCTCCCGCTTCGCCGAGCTGCAGCCAGCCGTACGCTTAGCCGTTGGATTGGGGCTTGCTTACCGGCAGCCGCAGCATAAGCTGTGACCCGACGTACACCAGGGCCCGCCGGATGTAGGCATGCAGCACCAACCCGACCAGCCCTAATACAGTGCCGATTATGGTTGGCAGCACGGCTCCGAAGGTATAGGTCATGCTGAGCACAAAGCCCAGCAGGCACTCCGGCCGGTAAATCGGGACGAAAAAGGCCACGACGAACAAGCCCAGCATCACGTTGCCGGCCGTATCCGATTCGCCGGCCGTAAATAGTACCGCTATTACTACCCCAAACAGCAAGGCGCCCACGAACCCGGCTAGTTGGCGCCGCATGGTCCGGGGCGCGGCGGCATCCGCATCGTTGGTGCCAAAGGCCTGCTTTCGGATGCGGGACAGCAGAAACCAAGTGAGCACTGGTAGCAAGAGCCCGCCCCACCAATTGGAAATGGCGGGCAGGTCCTTCTGCGCCAGGAAATGATGACTCGGCACGCCGCCGTGGGTATGAGTCCAGGCCAACAACGCCCAAACAGCCCCCGTCACGAGGGCCGTGCAATACAGGCTGAGCCTGGAAAAGCTCTTTTCAGTCATAGGTTCGGCCGTTGAGTAAGGTCTTTACCGGAGGGAGGTTATAGTGGTTTGCAGCCAGTCTGCTACCTCCTAGTATCTAATCAAAAGCAATATAGATTAATTGTAATACTAGGTACTATCCTCTTCTACTCAAACGGCCCCAATCCCGAGCCAGGGCGTGCAAACGGCTCGGGATTGGGCCGGCGACCTTGCCTAGAGTCAGCCGCTAGTAGGCTATTATTCTAGCTTCCTAACATAGGTTCAATGCCTGCTGCAAAACACCGGCGGACTGCTACCTCATCCAGCCAAGCGCGCGGTGTTGCAGCCAGACTCTTTTCATCTTTGCCAAAGGCGTTCTACCCGGTCCACGGACCCGACGGCTGCCCGCAGCTGGGGCCATTTGGGTTACCCTGACCCTAGCGGTTTTTGCCCCACTTCTGGCGCTATAATATGGGTCGTGGCCTCTAACGGGCGGGGGAACCGCGGACCGAGCAGCAGTAGGCTGGCGTAAGACCCACAGAAGGCCCCTACCCGTTGTGAAAACAATTCGGCAGCCTCAGGTAAGACCAGCGTTCCGGCTAGTGCATGCAGCCCACGTAGATGCGGGACTTGAGCTTGAAGACCTTTTCATCGGCTCGGCCCAGCACGGCCAGGGCGCTGTCGGCAGAAGCTTCCTGCTGGTAAATGCCGGTGACCAGGGCCATGGTTTGGGCGCCGGCCGGCTCCTGGTATTCATTCAGGTATTCCAGGCTCAGACTGTGGGACGGAAAGCGGCGGGGGTAATACTCGCCGGCGTACATTTCGTCCTCGTCATTCTCGGGCAGGATAATGCGGTTTTTCTGCACGTTGAAATACCGGCCCAGGGTATCAATGCCGAGGGCATACTGCCGGCTCAATCCCAGCATGCGGCGGCGCAGGGCCGGATACGAGCGGCTGGTATCGGCCACTACCACGAAGTAGGTGGCGTACTCCTGGCTTGCACTATCGGCGGGTGTTTCCTCCGAGACTTCCGCCGCGTCCGTCGTTACCGTGACGGCACTGGGCGCTGGGGCAGCTACCGTTCTCACGGCGGCTACCGGCGCAGCGGCTGCGGGCGGCGCGGAGGCCGGCGCCGATTGGCAAGCAGTGAAGAAGACGGGCGTCAGCAGAATCAGAGTCTGGGGCAGATGGCGCAGAAACATGCCTGGGATAGAGAAATACGAAGTAGTTGCTAGCTCGGGTTGGGAAGGCGGAGCAGCCGGCAGCCGCAGCATAGGCCATGCCGCTACCGGGCCCGGCAGGCGCCAAAGTAGCATAAAAACGCCGGTGCACTTACAAAGGACCAATAGCAAACGTGACTTCCACCACCGAATTCTTGCCGGCGCTCCTGGCCAGACTATCTATGCTGACGGTACTGGGCATCGTTTCGTCCCCAAAGGATATGGCCTGTCCCAGGGCCAGGTTGCGGTACTGGTTTTTCTTGTCTTGGTCGATGTGAGCCGTCAGCGCCCGAACGCCTTGTCGTAGGTCGAGGGGAGCATCCAGGCCGCTGAGCAGGCCGGTCATGAGCGTGGCCGCGTTCCGAAACCAGGGTTCCAGGGCCGTGGTGGGCGGGGCAAAGCGGGACGTCGTGAACTCAAACCGCAACGCGTAGTACTCGCAGCCCTCGTGACGGATGATGACCTGGTCGCCGTTGGGGCAGGTCACGGTTTCGATACCGGTGCGCTTATCGGGCTGCAGCCGGAAGGTAGTTTTAGGGAAAACGGCCTTTTTTACCACCGGCTTGGCCGCGCCCCGCGGGCACGCTTCTTGCGGCGAGAATCTGGGCCCATAGCTGGTAATGGGCAAAACAGCCGCGGGAAGAGTCCGGCTCTGCGTGGGTTGGTAGAGCAAGCTGCTAACCAGCAAACTCAGGCAAATAGTAACTGCTAGAGTATTCATTTCAGGGTAATATAACCGGGTTAATTCCGGTGCCTGCTATAAGGTAGAGCGGAAGGTACCGAAAGTGGGCCAGTAGGCTGGCTTAGGCTGGAATTACCGGGTTGGGGCTCATGGCAGGTAGCGGCCCGTTTCCAAGTCCAGGCCACTACAACCCCACCGAGGCTACCTGGTTTTTCCACGGCGGGCCTACCTTTGCCCCTCACCACGGCCGCCCGGCCTGGCACTTCATGCTGATTCGTATCCTGCTTAGCTCGGCCCTTGTGCTGGGCACTTTTCTGCCTGCTACTGCCCAAAAGGCCGACACGACCATCATCCGCTACAGCGGGCAGCTGGCGGGCCAGTACTCGGCCGGGGGCGTCAACCGCACCCTGTTTTCGACCAGTCACTCGGCTACCCTGCTGCGAGGACTGCACTTCGGGGCTCCCGTGACGGGCAGCTTCCTGTTTGGCAAGCAGGAAAAGCTGCTGCGGGAACGGGAGTGGATGTTTAATGCGACGCCCTACTACTGGAAAGGCCGGTTCCGCTTTTACGGCATCGGGAGCTATGAGCGCAGCAACCTGCGGGGTATCAACAACCGGTTTCAGCTGGGACTGGGGCCGGGCTGGGCCTTTTACGCCGACTCCCTGGGCCGGGAAGTGGCGGTGAGCAACCTCTTTATCCGGGAAGCCACCTACTTTCAGGGCGGCACCGAGCGGCTGGTGTCGCGCAGCTCCACCCGCCTGAAAATCGTGTATTCCTACCGGGTTTTCTCGCTCAACTCCACCACGCTCTACCAGCCCAACCTGCAGAACGCGGCCGACTACCGGGCCACCCAGCTTACTACGCTGGCCCTGCGCTTTAGCCCCCGCTTTGCCATTACCAGCACCTATACCTACACCTTCGAAAGCCGGGTGCTCGAAGGCAAGCCCACCGACAATACCAACGTGACGGTGGGCGTGGCCTTCAGCACGAAATAGCTGGGCACCCGGCTTTCGACTCGCTTAGAGCGTGGGCCGCCGCAGCGTAGGCACACCCTGCCACTGGGCCAAGGGCTGACCGGTGGCATCGAACACGCCCAACTCGGCCTTGTCGGCGTCGGAGCCGATGCCGACGAGAATGGAAAAGTTGCGGGTTGGGGTGGCGCCCAGGTACTCGTTGGCCCCGTAGGTAGCCTGGCTTTCCGAGTCTTCGGGTACTTCAGCGGCCAGCAAAAAGCCTGGATTCAGGTCGGCCACGCCTTCCTCGTGCTGCCGCCCACTACTGCCCCCCACTGCGTCGGCCACAAACCGTAAACTGGTGTAGCTTAGCCGCGTTAGGGTGAGCGTCAGGGTTTGGGCACCCCGCCGGGCCGTGTAGGTCACGGGCTTGCCGGCGGGCAAATCGAGCGGAAACTGCACGGAGTCCGTTTTGCCCATAACCAGCCACTTACCGCGCACGGCGTAAGCTTCCGCGCCCCCCAGCTCGCGCAGGCCCTTGAGGAACTTGGGCGAGAGGTTGGCCGAGTCGGCCAGCTGCGGCCGGGAAGCAGTAGCTGCCGAATCAGCATTGGCTGGCGCTACGGAATCAGCGGCAGCCACGGGTGGGGCGGAGGTTTTGGCTTGCTGGTCATCGGCTTTCTTGGTAGAGCAGGCCGCCAGGAGTGCTACGCTGCAAATAGTGCTGTAAAAGGCAAACGGACGCAGAGCAAGAAACACGGGGCAGGGATTGAGGATGGAAAAGAGGAACTCGGCAACCGGCGGCAGCCAGGCTTTCGGCCCGCAACTTACTCATCAAACAGCATCCCCATCTTGCCCATCCGGTAATCCCGCATGGCTTCCATGATTTCAGTCTGGGTGTTCATTACGTAAGGCCCCTGCCAGGCCAGGGGCTCGTGGTAGGGCTGGCCGGTACAATACAGCAGCGTGGTATCCTCGGTGGCGTGCACGTCGATGCCAGTACCCTCCGGGTCGAATTCCACCAGGGTCCGGCTCCCAACGCCGCGGCTGTTCACCGTCGCACTGCCGCGCAGCACGTAGAGCAGCACGGTGCGCCCCGGCGCGACCTCCGGGGTAAAGCGCCCACCGCCTGCCAGCTCAACAATGGCCGCCTCAATGCCCGTAATGGACTCCACCGGCCCGGCTACCCCTGCCAGTGGCCGGCCACTACCCGCACCGTGCCGTGCTCATTAGGCAGCGCTACGACCGGAATCTGAGCGGCGGACACGCCCTGGTAGCGGGGCTGGGTTCGTTTGAGCCGGGCCGGCAGGTTTATCCAGAGCTGCACGTACTCGATGGTACCGCCCGTGGCACGCAGCTCCCGGGAAATATTTTCGCTGTGCACAATGCCCAGGCCCGCCGTCATCCACTGCACGCCCCCGGCCCCGATGACGCCCGTGTTGCCGCGGGAGTCGTGGTGGCGCACGTCGCCGGCCAGGATGAAGGTCACGGTTTCGAAGCCGCGGTGCGGGTGAGGCGCAAACGGCAGCCCGCGGCCGTGGGGCTCCAGCTCCTCCGGGCCAGTGTGGTGCAGCAGCAGAAACGGGTCGAGCTGCTCGGCAAAGCGGCTGGGCAGCGGCTGGTAGGTCGTCAGGTGTTCCTGCTCAAGGCGCTCGGCCACGATACGGCGACGGACGGGTTTTAGGATCATCAGAACAAGTACTTTTATAGACGAAGTGTGAGGACACCTTGCCGGGGCGGCCAGCTGTTGCTACAGTTCTGGTTAGGCAGCTAACTTTTTTTCGGTCGTAACTAAACCAAACGTAGATATTTTACTCTAACCCCGCACAGCCCCGCCGCTCCTAACCCGCTCCCCTGCTTGGAAGACCAGGAAATCCTCGCCAAGTTCGCCGACCCTGCTGCCCGCAACGTAGCCTTCAACCAGCTGGTGCGCAAGTACCAGTCGAAGATCTATTGGCACGTGCGCAAGATGGTTATCGACCACGACGATGCCGACGATTTGACCCAGGATGTGTTTGTGAAGGTGTGGAACCACCTGGGCAACTTCCGCCAGGATGCCTCCCTCTACACCTGGATTTACCGCATTGCCACCAACGAGTGCCTGAATTTCCTGTCGTCGAAGCGGCGCAAGTTTTTCCTGCCCCTCCACGACGTAGCCGCCGAGCTGACCCAGAAAGTGGAAGCCGACCCCGGCCTGGCCGGCGACGAAATTGAGCTGCGCCTGCAAAAAGCCATTCTGCGCCTGCCCGACAAACAGCGCCTGGTGTTCAACATGAAGTACTACGACGAAATAACCTACGAGCAGATGGCCGACATAACGGGCACGAGCGTAGGGGCGCTGAAAGCTTCCTACCACCACGCCGTCAAGAAAATCGAGCAATACGTCAACGAAGAATCCCACCTCCATTAAACCTCACGGCCTGAGCTGTATCTAAGCTATATGAACACACCCTTTCGTCTGGATGACCACAAGCGGCGGCCCGCCCAGCCCCTGGCCCCGCCGCCAGCCGACTACTTCGAGCGGCTGCCCCGTCAGGTAATGGCCCGGGTGCAGCCTCGGGCCCCGCGCGAGTCGGTCGTACTGGGTTGGCTGGCGGCCCTGCCGCTGCCGCTGCGCACGGTCCTGGCCTCAGCCGTGGTGCTGGGGGGCTTTACAACCAGTTTTTTCCTGAGTCAGCCTACAGCCGGGCCTACCGCTGCGGCACCCGTAGCCACCCTGGAAGCCGTGCCCCACACCGAAATGGTCCAGTATCTGCTAGCCAGCGATTCGCGCATCACGCTTTCCGACCTGGCCGAGCTGCCGACCGCCCCCGACCGCACCCTCACCGACAGCTTCCTGCAGGCCTCGCCCGATGAGCTGCAGGACGCCCTGGATGGCCAGCCCGTCGACGACACGTATTTGTAACCCTTATTTTGCCGCTCCTTTTGCACTTCTCTCCCATGAAATATCTTCTTCGCGGCGCAATGGCCGTGTTTCTGCTGGTCGGCCTGCACGCTTCGAGCCTGGCGCAGGGAGGCCGTCACCAGGGCTCAGGTGGGCGACTCAGCCAGCTGGAAAACGCCAAGATTGCCTACCTGACCGACAAGATTTCTCTGACCCAGGACCAGGCCCAGCGCTTCTGGCCTATCTACAACGAGTTTTCGGATAAGCGCCGCGACGTGGCCCGCCGCATGCGGCAGCTGCGCACCGAAAACCCCGACGGCCTCTCTGACCAGCAAATCAAGGACAATCTAACCCAGGCCCTGGCTCTGCGCCAGACCGAGGTAAACCTGGAAAAGGAGTACTTCGACAAGTTTCAGAAAGTGCTGACCATCCGTCAGGTAGGCAAGCTTTTCCTTGCCGAGCGCGACTTCACCAAGGAGGTCCTTAAGCGCGTGGCCGACCGGCGTGGGGGCCCGGCGCCCGGCGCGGGCCAGTACGCCGGGCCACCCGAGGATAAGTAGTTTTCTCGCACCCTTTATTGCATCAAACAGGCTGCTTCGGTAGCCTGTTTTGGTTTCTGGCTGTTCTGTAGCTGCTACTGTGGCGCGGCTTTCATCCGGCGTCTAGCCCGCGCCCTGCGTATCTTTGCCGCTCGAAATTGACATTCCGCTTACCATGCTTACTCCGCGCCAGCTGTTTTTGCGCCACCAGGCCCAGACGTCCGACTTTCCGCTTCTGCTCGAAATTGAGCGGGCTGAGGGCGTGTATATGTACGATACCACCGGCCGCCGCATTCTGGACTTAATTTCGGGTATTGGGGTAAGCAACGTGGGCCACCGCCACCCGCGCGTAATTCAGGCCATTCAAAACCAGCTCGATAAGTACCTGCACCTGATGGTCTACGGTGAGCTGGTGCAAGCCCCACCGGCCGAGCTGGCCTACGCCCTGCACCAAACCCTGCCCGAGCACCTCGACAGCGTCTACTTCACCAACTCCGGGGCCGAAGCCATTGAGGGGGCCCTGAAGCTGGCCAAGCGCTACACCGGCCGCACCGAGCTGATTTCCTGCCACAACGCCTACCACGGCTCCACCCACGGCGCTTTGTCTATTACCGGTTCCGAGGGTTTCAAGAACAGCTACCGCCCCCTACTGCCCGACGTACGTCACATCCATTTCAACGAGCTGGCCGACCTGGAAATGATTACTGAGCGCACCGCCGCCGTAGTCGTCGAAACGGTGCAGGGCGAGGCCGGGGTACGTGTGCCCGCGCCAGGGTACCTGCCCGCGCTGCGCCGGCGTTGCCAGCAGGTCGGGGCCCTGCTCATTCTCGACGAGATTCAGTGCGGCTTCGGGCGCACCGGCTCGTTCTGGGCCTTCGAGCAGTTCGGCGTAGAGCCCGATATTCTGGTGTGCGCCAAGGGCATGGGCGGCGGCATGCCCATCGGGGCCTTTATTTCGTCCCAGCCGATTATGGCCGGCTTTAAGACCAACCCGATTCTGGGCCACTGCACCACCTTTGGCGGCCACCCGGTGTCGTGCGCGGCTTCCCTGGCCACGCTGCGGGTTATTCAGGAAGAAAACCTGCTGGCGGACGTGCACGAAAAAGCCGCCCGGTTTCGGCGGCTTCTGCAGCACCCGGCCATTCGGCAGGTGCGCGGCCACGGCCTACTAATGGCCGTAGAATTCGACTCCTTCGCGGTGCTCAAACCCATCATCGACCATGCCCTGGAGCACGAAGGCATCCTGACCGATTGGTTTCTGTTCTGCGACAATTCCCTGCGCATCGCCCCGCCCCTGACTATTACAGTCGACGAAATAGAAGAAGGCTGCGCGGCTTTGCTGCGCGCTATTGCCAGTTGTTGTTAATTGGTTGTCGTCCGTTGTTAGAGCAGACGGCAGCACGAACTAACAACTAAATTCCTACAGCCCGCTGCCTTTGGGATGGGTACCGTTGTAGTTGAGGAAGGATTCCGACTCGGTTTTGATTTGCTCCCGGGGCAGACCGTCCTTCACTCCGATGGAAATTTTGCGCACCAGCACGCCCACAATGGCTTTGCGGAAGCCCAGCTTTTCGGCCATCCCGATACAGAAGTCCATTTCGTGGTCGTCCACGATGCCGTCGGCCAGCATCATGTCCACCAGGTCGAAAATCTGGTCAAACCGCTCTGAGTCGTTGTCGGGCAGCACCAGGTTCACCGAGCCCGAATTGGCCACGATGGAACGTACATCATCGGCCCGCATGCCGTTCTTTTTGCCCACCGCCACGATGAAGTTCATTTCCCGCTCATCAATGTGGCCGTCGGCTTTGGCCAGCGCCGCCAGGTTCATGAGGTGACTCTTCACTTTCTTGGTTTGCTCGTTTTCAAAAAAACCAAACATATACGGCGTTGCTTAAGGAACGGTGAAGGAAATGAACGGGGCCGGCAAGGCTGCCCAAATGCAGCAGCAGGGCGGTTAAGATACTCGTCAGGGGGCTTTGTTGCAATACGCAGCAACAAAAAAAACAGCCGGCCCCCGGCCATAATCTGCGCTGTTTTTTTGCCTTTCCTCCCGCCAAAGGCTTTGTTTTCAATTTGGATTTATCACCTTTGCCCCGCCCGCACTGGGCAGTTCCGATTACCTGAATTATGATGAAACGTATTGCAGTTTTCACCAGCGGCGGCGACTCGCCGGGTATGAACGCCTGCATCCGGGCCGTGGTGCGCACGGCCGTGTACCACGGCATTGAGGTGTATGGCATCATGCGCGGCTACAGCGGCATGATTAAAGGCGAATTTGTCAAGCTGGACTCGGCCTCCGTAGCCAACACCGTGCAGAAGGGCGGCACCATTCTCAAGTCGGCCCGCAGCCAGAAATTCCAAACTAAGGAAGGCCGGCAGCAGGCCTTCGACCAGCTGGTCAACAACGGCATCGACGGCCTGGTCGCCATCGGCGGCAACGGCACGTTTACCGGCGCCACCATCTTCGAGCAGGAGTTCGGTATCCCGACCGTGGGCGCCCCCGGCACCATCGACAATGACCTCTACGGCACCGACTACACCATCGGTTACGACACGGCCGTGAACACGGCGCTGGAGGCCATTGATAAAATCCGCGACACGGCCGACTCACACGACCGCTGCTTTTTTATCGAAGTAATGGGCCGCGACTCGGGCTACATCGCCATTCCCTGCGCCATTGGGGGCGGGGCCGAAATCGTGATGATTCCGGAAACTCAGATGTCGACCGAGGCAGTAATTGACACGCTAAAGGCGGGCTGGAAACGCTCCAAAACCTCGTTTATCGTCGTGGTAGCCGAGGGCGACGAGGAAGGCAACTCCCACGCCGTGGCCAAGCAGGTCAAAGAAGCTATTCCCGAACTCGACACCCGCGTGACCATCATCGGGCACGTGCAGCGCGGGGGCTCCCCCACCGCCGCCGACCGCCTGCTGGGCTCCCAGATTGGCATTGCCGCCGTGGAAGGCCTCATGAACGGCATGCGCAACGTCATGGCCGGCATCGTGGACCGCAAGCTGGTTTACACCCCTTTCTCCGACACGATTCACAAGAAAAAACTCATCAACCAGACCTTCATGCGCATGGTCGAGATTCTCTCGGTGTAAGCGGTGAGATGGTGAAGTGGTGAAATAGTGAGTTGACACTCAATAACGCCTGTCATTGCGAGGAGGCAAGACGAAGCCATCCATCCTCTGCGCAGCACGACCCAACCTTTTACCAGGAAGCCCTTTCCCGCACGAGCAGGAAAGGGCTTTCTGCTTTAGAAAACTCAGCACATTTCAGCGAACGGATGACTTCAGCCGGAGGCTACCCAAGGCCCCGTTTTTAACTCGCTCATTCACTCATCCACTCATTCACAGTTTCACCGCCTCCGGGTGCACCCATTGATATTCCGCGTCGCGGCGGAGCCAGGTGAGTTGGCGTTTGGCGTAATGGCGGGTGTTGCGCTTGAGCAGGCGAACGGCTTCGGGCCAGTCGTAGAGGCCGTCGAGGTAGCCAAAGATTTCCTGGTAGCCCACGGTTTGCAGGGCGTTGTGGTGGCGGTATGGCAGCAGCCCAGTGGCCTCGGCCAGCAGGCCCGCTTCCAGCATCTGGTCTACCCGCAGGTCGATGCGCTGGTAGAGTTCTTCCCGGTCCCGGTTGAGGGCAATTTTCACGGTTTGAAAGGGTCGCTCTTTGGCTACTTTCGGGGTGTGGAAGCTGGAAAACGGCTGCCCGGTGCTGCGCGTCACTTCCAGGGCCCGCACCACGCGCTGGTGGTTTTGCCGGTCGATGCGAGCGTAAGTGACCGGGTCGAGGCGCTCCAGCTCGGCCACCAGCGGGGCCAGGCCGTGCTCGGCCAGCTCCTGCTGCAGGGCGGCACGCACCGTGAGGTCGGCCAGGGGCATTTCGTCCAGGCCTTCCGTTACGGCCTGCAGGTAAAGGCCCGAGCCGCCGGTCAGAATTACCACGCGGTGTTTCTCAAACAGCTTGTCGAGCAGGGCCAGGCAGTCGGCTTCGAAACGGCCGGCGTTGTAGTCTTCAGTAATGCTGTGCGAGTTGATGAAGTGGTGGGTGACGCCCTGCATTTCGGCCGGCGTAGGCTTGGCCGTGCCAATGCTCAGCTCCCGGAAAAACTGGCGCGAGTCGGCCGAAATAATGTCGGTTTGATAGTATTGGGCCAGCTGTACGCACAGGGCCGTTTTGCCCACGGCCGTGGGGCCCGAAATAACCAGCAAAGTAGGATGTTGCGGCGCCGGGCCGGGAAGCAGATTCATGCGGAAACAGAAACAGGTTGGGAAGCCCACAGGGCTTGGTAGAGAGCTACGAGGTGCTGCTCCTCGCGCTGCCAGTTAAACTCCTGCCGGGCCCGGCGGCAGTTCAGGGCCAGTTCGTAGTAGCGGGCCGGGTTCTGGTGCAACAAGCCGTTCAGCGCCGCCGCAATGGAAGCCGGAGTCAGCTCTACCACTTCGGCCACTTCATATTGCTCGTTGAGGTGGCGGTACTCGGGAAAGTCCACGATGAGCTGCGGAATCCCGGCGTGCAGGTAGTCGAAAAACTTGTTGGCCAGGGAGTAGTAGTAGCTCAGGCCCTGGTTTTCGAGCAGCATAATACCCACCGTAGCCTGACTGGTAATTTCGCGCAGCTCGGCCGGCAACACGAAGCCGCGGAAGTCAACCTTCCCCGAATCGAGCAGGCCCAGGGCGGCGGCCCGCTCCCGCAGCGCCTGCGACAAGTCGCCTTCCCCGCAAATGACCAGCCGGCCCGGCACCTGGGGCATGGCGTCGAGCAGGGCTTCCAGGCCGCGCCCGGCGTTCAGCGCGCCCTGGTAGAGTATGTAGCCGCCAGCGGGCGCCGTGGTGGGCGCGGGCGGCAGCTCAGCCGGCGTGAGGCGGCTAATATTGCGCACTACCTTGAAAGGCTTGGCGTAGCGCTGCTCAAACACCTGGGCCAAAGCTGGGCCCACGGTGTAGGCCAACGTGGCGCGGGGCACAATAAAGCGCTCCACGGCCCGCCACAGGCGCTGCACGGCCGGCCGGGCTACCACTTCAGGCACTTCCGTAAACAGCTCGTGGGCATCGTAGATGAAGGGCTGGCCGCCAAACCGGGCCCGCAGCCACACCGGCAAAGCGGTGTCCAGGTCGATGGCGCACCAGGCCGCGGCTCGCTGCCCGAACAGGTAGAGCAGTAGGCGCAGGTTAAATTCGAGGTAAAACAGTTTGCCTTTATTCTGCCAGCAACGTAATCGGTGTTGCCGGTAGGGCTGCGGCGTCAAGGGGCGGGAAGTGGGCCACTCCCTTCCCACCAGCAGCACGTCGTAGCCGTGCCGGGCCAGGCTGCCGCAAATTCGCTGCATGCGCTGGTCGTAATTTAAATCGGTGGTAACGGTGAAGATAAGGGTGCGCATACGGGGAAGCAGCGGCGGGAAGCGCGCAGGAATCTGCCGCGGAAACGCGCTATCTGGGATATTTTTGACAAATTTAAGGAGTTAAAACTCGCGTACTGGTCAAAAGGGGCAGACCATGCTTCCCCGCCGACCGCCTACTCTACCCGATGTCGACTAATCCTGTACCACCGGCTGACGCTGCAGCACCGGGAACCGTAGCGGCCCCAGCCGCCGACTTCTACCGCGCCCTGTTCGAGGAAGCCTACGACGCCATCCTGCTCTACGACGAGCAGGGCGGGCTGGTCGATTGTAACCAAACCGCTCTGCGCCTGCTAGGCACTACCCGCGCCGAGCTGCTGGCGACCGGCCTGATGGCCTTCGCCGCCCCGCAGCCGACCGCTGGCTCCTGGTCCTCGAAAGAGGCGCTACGCACGGCGGTGCAGGATGCAGCCCGCACCGGCTCCCGCTGCGCCACGCGCTGGACGGGGCGCCGGGCCGATGGCACGTATGTAGAGGCCACGGCCACCCTGCACCGTGTGGCCACTCCCGACGGCGAAGCGCGGGTGCAGCTGACCCTGCGCGACGGGGTGGAAACGCGGCTCCCGAACGACACCATGCCCCGGCAGCAGGCCCTGGATTTGTCGCAGGCCCACCTGCGGGATTTGCTCAGTCGCACCAATCTGAGCTACGTGCGGGCCGACCGGCACGGTACTATCGAGGACGTCAACGACTTTTTTCTGCACTACACCGAGTACACCCGCGAGGAAGTGCTGGGGCGCAATTTTCATGATACCTTCTCTTTGCCGGTCGAGCGCGAAAAGCTGCGCCAGGCGTACTTAGCCTGCATCGAAACCGAGAAGCTGCAGGATTTCTACGAGCGCGCCATTGTGACCAAATCCGGGCAGACGCGCATGGTGTACTGGCACGCCGAGTTTTGCCACGATCTGGAGGGCCAGGTTACCGGCATGTTTGTGGTGGGCCGCGACTACACCGACCGTCACGTGGCGGCCCGGGCCCTGACCGACAACCGCCACCGCCTACAGGACTTTCTGGACAATGCCCACGACCTGATTCAGAACCTGAGCATCGACAACCGCTTTCTGTTCGTGAACAAGGCCTGGAAGGAAAAACTGGGCTTCAGCGACGAAGACTTGGCCCAGATGACCCTTGGCGACGTGGTGCACCCCTACTACAAGGCTAAGCTGCTCTACCAGCTGCGCAACCTGTATAAGGGTGAGAAAGTCAACAAGCTCGAAACCGTTTTCCTGACCAAAACCGGCAAGCCGATTCACCTCATTGGCTCGATTTCGTGTTCCTGGCAGGACGATGAGCCGGTAAGCACCCGCGCCATCCTGCACGACATTACCGACCGCATCAAGGCCGAGCGCCTGCAGAAGGTATACTACAGCATTGCCAACCTGGCCATCAGCTCCAAGGACTTACAGTCGCTCTACGGGGCTATTCACCGGGAGCTGAGCAAGATTATCGAAACCAATAACTTCTACATTGCCCTCTGCGACGACGCACGCACCCAGCTGCAGTTCAGCTACTTCGTCGACCAGAACATTCAGGGCGAGCAGGGGCTGGTGTCGCGGCCGTTTTCGTCGGGGGTGTCGGAGTACATCATCCGCACCGGGCGGCCGATGTTCATGCTCAAGTCGGAGCTGCAGGAGCTCATTGCCAACGGCACCATTACGGCCTTCGGGCTGATGCCGGAAGTCATGCTGTGCTCGCCGCTGAGCATTGGGGAGCGGATTATCGGCGTCATTGCCGTGCAGGACTACCACAAGGCCGATGCCTACG
The DNA here is from genome assembly GCF_022919135.1 of Hymenobacter cellulosivorans. NCBI lineage: Bacteria > Pseudomonadati > Bacteroidota > Cytophagia > Cytophagales > Hymenobacteraceae > Hymenobacter > Hymenobacter cellulosivorans. The sequence goes on from NZ_CP095049.1 coordinate 4,931,207, forward strand.
CCGCAGCCGATATTGAGATTCTGCACTTCATTTCCAACCAAGTGGCGCTGGCCATTGAGCGCAAGCGCAATGAGGTCCAGATCAACAAGCAAAACGCCCGCCTAAACGCCATTTTCGAGAGCGGCTCCCACCTGATGTGGTCCGTGGACATGCACTCCCGCCTCACGTCATTCAACCGCAACTACTCGGCCTATTTCCTGCGCCGCAACGGGGTGTATCCGTCGCTGAACGTGAACCTCTGGCAGGCCGACCTGGGCATGATGGAGGAAGACGCCCGCGAAGCATTTATCGAGAACTACCGCCGGGCGTTTCAGGGCCAGCCCCAGCGCTTCGAGGTGCGCCTGCGCGACTCCCGCGGCCAGGATACCTGGCGGGAAATCTACCTCAACCCGATTTACCTCGACGACGGCACGTTCGAGGAAATTTCGGGCATGGCCCACGACATCACCGAGAAAAAACGCTCTCAGCTGGAGCTGGCGGCCCAGGAAGAGAAGTTCCGGGCCATCTTCGAGTCGTTCCAGGACGTGTACTACCGCACCGATGGTGAGGGCGTGCTCACGCTGGTCAGCCCCTCGGTACACGACATGCTGGGCTACCAACCCGAGGAAGTTATTGGGACGCCCATCCTGGACTATTACGTGCGGCCCGAGCAGCGCGACGAGCTGCTAAATAACATTCTGCACTACGGCGAGGCGCGCAACATCGAAATCGACATGCGCCACAAGGACGGGCACGCGGTGAGCGTGCTGGTAAATGCACGGCGGGTGAGCGACGGACCGGCCGGCACCGAAGGCATTGGGCGCGACATCACCGAGTTCAAGCAGATGCAGGACGATCTGCGCCTGGCCAAGGAGGAGGCCGAAACCGCTCTGGAAGCTAAAACGCAGTTCCTGGCCAACATGAGCCACGAGCTACGTACGCCCATGAACGGCATTATCGGCATGATTGACCTGCTGCACCAAACTGTGGCCTCGGAAGAGCAGGAAGAGTACGTGGACACGCTGCGCAAGTCGAGCGACGCGCTGCTGACCATTCTGAACGACATTCTGGACCTGTCCAAGATTCAGGCCGGCAAGCTGCAGCTCAACGAGTCGGGCATCGACCTGCACTACACCTTGGACAAGATTCACTCCTTGTTTGCCAACCGCGCCAACCAGAAAAAGCTCAAGTTCACCTACTTCATCACGCCCCACACCCCGCGCTTCATTATCACCGACGAAACTCGGGTGTTGCAGATTCTCTCGAACCTGACCTCCAACGCCATCAAGTTTACGTCGGCGGGCACGGTCAGCATCATCGTCTCGTCGGTGTCGACCGACGGCGTGGAGCATACCCTGCGCTTTGCCGTGCAGGACTCTGGCATCGGCATCTCGCCGGCCAACGCCAAGCTGCTCTTTACCAACTTCACCCAGCTCGACACCACGCCCACCAAGGCCTTTGGTGGTACGGGCCTGGGTCTGGCCATCAGCAAGCAGCTGGCCGAGCTGCTGGGCGGCGAAATCGGGATGATTTCCAACACCGACGACGGCTCGACCTTCTGGTTTACGATGCGCTGCCGAGTGGCCTACAACGAAGAGGAAATCGTGCAGGAACGCGTAGCCTCGCGCGACCGGAGCCACGAAATCCTGCGCCTGGAAACGGCCCCGCGGGTGCTACTCGTCGACGACAACCCCATCAACCAGAAAGTGGCCGTGCGCCTGCTCGACAAGCTGGGCTGCCAGATCGACGTGGCCAACGACGGGTTTGAGGCCATCAGCAAGGCCACCGCGCCCACGGGTGAGTACGAGCTGATTTTTATGGACATCCAGATGCCCGAAATGGACGGCATTACGGCCATGAACGAAATCCGGCAGCGCCTGGGCCGGCAGTGCCCACCCATCGTGGCCATGACGGCCTACTCGATGAAGGAGGACGCCGAGCGGTTTGTGCAGCAGGGCATGGACGACTACATCTCCAAGCCGGTGAAGTCGCAGGACCTCTACGCCGTGCTGCTGCGCTGGACCGGGGCGGCCGAGCGCATGGCGGCCCTGCACCTCTCCGGCGCCCCCGAAACGCCGCCCGCCGTGACCGAGCCCGAAGTCTCCTACGGCGCCCCTGATCCGGAGCCGGCCCAAACAGCCGAAACCACCTTCATTGACCCCGAAGTGGTGGAACAGCTGCGGCAGCTGGGCGGGGCCGAATTTGCCGCCCAGCTCTACAGCGACTTTGAGCAGGAAGCCGGGCAGCTGCTGATCGAAGCCCAGGAATTAGTAGCCCAGAAGCAGTATGAGCAGATTCTGCCGCATTTGCACCAATTAAAGGGCACAGGCTTCACTTTGGGCATCAATGAGCTGGCCGAATGCGTGAAAAGCTTGGAACATGACCTAAAAAAGGGCCAACTTGACCACGTAGAACGAGATTTTAACACTATCATGCGGCACTTCACGGCCTTCACGCATTCGTACCAGGCTGTTACCCAGGGCTCGTAATTCCCGTAGTACTTCTTACTGACCTTTCTTCCCCCCTACCGAATCCAAACTTTCTTTCCCATGGCTGATTCCAAAACCATCCTGATAGCAGAGGATAGCTCTGTTATTTTGAACCTGACCAAAAAAATTCTGGAGCTCCAGAAATACCAAATCGTATCGGCCAAAAACGGCGGGGAAGTCATCAAGCAAGTGGAGGCCCAGCCCATCGACTGCGTGCTGATGGACATCAACATCCCGGTAAAGGACGGCATGGAGTGCACCCGCGAAATCCGCCGCAACGCTGACCCGCGCATCGCCCAGATTCCGATTATTGCCATCACCGGCAACGCCAACAACTACTCCATGGAGCAGTTCCGCGAAGCCGGCGTTACCGACTACCTGCCCAAACCTCTGGACTTCGACGCCCTGGTGCGCGTGGTAAAGCAGTACGTTGGCTAGAGTAGAAATTCTGAAGGATGAATGTTGACGTATGAATTGAAACCCTACTAGCTTTCGTTGAACGGCCAATTCATACGTCAACATTCATTATTCAACCTTATACCAAAGTGCAAGTTACTTTTCTCGGTACGGGAACGTCGCAGGGAGTGCCTATGATTGGGTGCCACTGCCCAGTGTGTACTTCCGTGGACTACCGCGACAAGCGCCTGCGCGTGTCGGTACACGTGCAAACCCAGGGCAAAAGCCTGATTATCGACTCGGGACCGGACTTCCGCCAGCAAGTGCTACGGGCCCGCATCGACCATCTGGATGCGTTGATGTTTACCCACGAGCATAAGGACCACACGGCCGGCATGGACGACATCCGGGCCTATAACTTCAAGCAGCAGCAGGACATGCCCGTGTACGCCGAGCCCCGGGTACTGGAGCAGCTCAAGCGCGAATACGAATACATTTTTGCCGAACACAAGTACCCAGGCGTGCCCAAGGTGCAGACCATGCCGATTCTGAGCGACACAGAAAGCTTTGTGGTGGAAGGCGTGGAAGTGCACCCCATCCGGGCCATGCACTACAAGCTGCCCGTGCTGGGCTACCGTATCGGCAATTTTACCTACATCACTGACGCCAACTACCTGTCGGAAGAGTCGCTGGAGCGGGTACGGGGCTCGGAAATCATCGTGCTGAATGCTCTGCGCCACGAGCAGCACATTTCCCACTTTTCCCTGTCCGAAGCCGTGGGTATTCTAACGGATTTGGCCCCGCGTGTGGGCTACCTCACCCACATCGGGCACCAATTGGGCAAGCACCGCGAAGTGGAAGCTACCCTACCCGATTTTATCCGCTTGGCTTACGACGGGCTGCAGGTGGAGCTGTAGTATCCAGGAGCATAGCCAAATTTCACAGAAAACTGAGCCCAAACAGCGCCGGAGGCGGAGTTATAGGCTCAGTTTTGGTTTTGGCTCCTGCTTCACCCTGATGGCTTTGAGCTACTGGTTTCGACGCTATTGGGTGACTTTTGTCACGTTAAACCACAGCGCCCAATCCTCTTTAGCAGGCATCTTGCCTTTGTCCGGCTGTTTGTCAACCTCCCACACGGTGTAGGTAAGCAGGTAGCGGCAGCCGTTGGCCCGGATGCTGGTCGTGTCGAGCCAAGCGCCGCCGGGGTAACGCGGCGGCGCGTCGGGGAGGCGCAACTGCTGAGTTTGGCCCTGCCCATCGGTAATAGCCAGCAAGGGCCAGGCCGACGGCCCCACAATGCACTGCAAACCCTCAGGGCAGTACGTGGTAGTCAGGTCTTCGAGCTGAATGGTAAGCTCCCGGCTGCTGGTGCTGGGCAAAAAAGCCTGCTGACGATAATGCAGAGCAAAGTCCTTATCGAAGTCGACAGCAAAGTCGGGGGCCGGGACCTGGGGAACGACCGTCGATTTCCGGCAGGCGCCAAGGCCCAGCGCCAAGGCCAATATGAGTATTGTTGATTTCATTATGCAGGCAATAGTGACAGGTGGCAGCGGCGGCCCGCACGCAGGCCCTGTAGCGTGAGCGAAGCCCCAGGCAAATGGTTGCATGTGGCCCTCGTACTATTTGGCTTTACCTTGCGTAGCGGCACCAGGCCCGTTTTTATTTCCATCATGCACAACAATTATTATTTTCTGCGCCAGCTGGCCCCGGCTCTTACCCAGCAGTTGGCTGGCTTTCGGGTCGTAACCTGCTTTTCCCAAGAAAAAGACGAGCTGGTCATTGGTCTGACCAATGGCGAAGCCGAGTTTTGGTTCAAAACTCAGCTCTCCGCCGGTTTTACGGCCCTGGCGCTGCCTGAAACGTTTCACCGGGCCCGCACCAACTCGGTAGACCTGTTGCCCGGCTTGCTGGGCCGGGAGGTGGCCGATGTCAGCGTATTTCCCCACGACCGGGTGCTCCAACTCAACTTTCGGGACGGCGCGACGCTACAGTTCAAGCTCTACGGGCCGAGGCCCAACGCCGTATTCCGGGCCGCCCCCGAAGCCACGGCCGAGCTGTTTCACCAGCGCTACCTGGCTGATGCCGACCTGGCCCCCGCCCCCGAGCCCCTCCCCGACCCGCATAACCCGCTGCGCAGCTACCCGGCCCTGGGCGACGTGCCCCCACGCTACTTACGCGCCCACGGCTACGACGCAGCTGATGCAGCCACTCGCCAGCAGTTGGTGCAGGAAGTAGTGGCCCGGCTCGAAAACCCGCCCCACTTTTACCTGACCGCCATTGAGGGCAAAACCCGCCTGACGTTGCTGCCCGTCGGCGACGTGGAGCAGACCCTGGCTCCCAACCCGGTAGCGGCCCTGCGCTTGTTTGTGCCGCTAACGCTGGGCCGCCGGGCCTACGAAAACGAGCTGCGGCAGGTGCGGCAGGAACTGGAAAAGCGGGCCGAGGAAGCTACCATCAGCGCCAGCCAGGCCCGTACCCGCCTTTACGCCCTGGAGCACACGGCCGGCTACCGCCAAACCGCCGACCTGATTATGGCCAACCTGACCAATATTCCGGCCGGGGCCGCCCAGGTGGAAGTCGTGGATTTTTACCAGGACAACCAGCTGCGCACCATCAAGCTCAAGACGACGGAAACGCCCCAGCGCACGGCCCAAAACCTGTACCGCAAGGCCAAAAACCAGAAGATTGAAACCGAGCAGCTGCAGGAGCGCATCGAGCGGCGCGAAACCGAAGCCCTCTGGTGCCTGGAGCGCCTGGAGGAACTGGCCGCCATTACCGACCTGCGCACGTTGCGCACCTGGCGCAAAACCCACGACCTGCAGCCCGAAACCAAGGCTAAGGAAGCCGCCGAGCTTCCCTTCAAGGTGTTTACCGACAGCGGTTACACCATTCTGGTGGGCCGCAACGCCCAAAATAACGACCTGCTTACTCAGCGCTATGCCCACAAGGACGACTTGTGGCTGCACGCCAAGGACGTAACCGGCTCTCACGTGGTCATCAAGCAGAAAGCCGGCCACACCACGCCCGAGCCGGTCGTGGAGCGGGCGGCCCAGCTGGCGGCTTGGTACTCGCGCCGCAAAAACGATTCGCTCTGCCCCGTGACCGTGACGCCCAAAAAGTTTGTGCGCAAGCGCAAGGGCGCGGTGGCCGGGCAGGTAGTGGTGGAGCGGGAACGGGTGGTGCTGGTTGTGCCGGCCAATCCGTTTGAGCGGGTGTAAGTCGGCAAGTCACTCTGTTTTCAGCGACTAAATTAGCCCTAAAAGCAAAACCGGCCGGCTCCTGGAAAAGGAACCGGCCGGTTGGCGTTGTGCGCGCGGGGAGATTCGAACTCCCACACCCGAAGGCACCACCCCCTCAAGATGGCGTGTCTACCAGTTTCACCACGTGCGCAGAGGAAAAAAAGCGGTACTCACTTGCAGCAGCCCCGGGCTGCTGACTTCGCTGAGGCGGCGAAGTGGGGACAAAAGTAGCCGGTTAGGCCAAACGGTGCAAGTAGGCGAGTGTTTTTTCTGGTAAAAAGAACCTCTTACCACCTTAACACCCCGCTGATGAACTAATACTCAGGGACAAAGACTGGAAATAAATTTTACTTTTTCTTTCTACCGGAACCCTACAGCCGTCTTTGGGGCTCTCTCCAGACTGCTACAAAACTAAAAGCCCGCCATCCGGAACGGACAGCGGGCTTTTGTTTGGCAGAGCCGGTGAGCCTACTCGGCGCGGGCCAGGGGCGTATCGACTACGTGCTCGGAGATGAACCACACCTGCATTTCGTTGGCGCGTAGCACTTCGCTTACCAGCAAATCGTTGGTGCCGTCGTCGCCGCTGTCATCAGCCTGCTTAGCAAAATCGTGGCAGTTCTTGAGAATGATCTGGTGGGCTTCCAACAATCGCGACACCTGGATGGGAGCTTCTTCCCGGTCGCGCGGGGGGCGCGGAATGCTGGCCAGTTCGGCCACATCGTGGGCCATAGCCACTGCTACGCCACCTAGAATCTGGATGCGTTCGGCAATGGTATCGACCAGTACGCTTTGCTCCTCATAATGCTTGTCGTAGAGCAGGTGCAGCTGGTAGAAGGTAGGGCCTACTACCTGCCAGTGGTGTTTTTTGTAAAGGTCACGCAGCGTAATGGTGTCGGCCAACATCTGGTTGAGGTTGTTTACGCTTTCCTGGCGGGTCTTTTCATCGAGCCCGATAGGCAGGCGCTGCGACACGGTGCCGTACTTCTGAAGCGGAGCCGGGGCGTTGAACTGCTGGTTGAGGACGGGCTGCACACTGGGCACAGCCTGGCCGTTACCGTTGCTGGCGGCAGCACCAGTTGAGGCCGTAGGAGAAGCTTTGGGGGCAGCGGCAGCTTTGGCAGCAGCGGGCTTTTTGGTGATGGTGTCTTTGGTAGCCATTGGTAGAGTAGCGGAAAATGATTGGCAGCCGGAGGGGCCACTGCAAGGCTTTACGCGGGATGCGGCGCTAGGTTCCGGGTTTTGTGGCCCAGTTCAGGCTCAACCGTAGCCCCAGACCCGAATCCGGGCTTAACTTCACCCCCTGAATCTGGCTATTTCAGTTATTGAGGACTATGGCACCGCCCGCTCATTCTCACCCGCATCCGCATCCGGAAGACCACCTGACCAGCTCGGCCATGCTGCAGGACATTGTGATTGGCCTCTCGGATGGCCTGACCGTACCGTTTGCCCTGGCCGCGGGCCTGAGCGGGGCCGTGCAGTCGTCGGCGCTGGTCATTACGGCCGGGCTGGCTGAAATTGTGGCTGGCTCCATTGCTATGGGACTGGGCGGCTACCTGGCGGGCCGCACCGAGGTGGAACACTACGAGGCCGAACTGGCCCGGGAGTACCGCGAAGTACAGGAGCTGCCCGATGTGGAGCGGGCCGAAGTGCGCGACCTGCTGGCCGAAATTGGCCTCTCGGAAGCCACCCGGGAATTGGCCGTGCAGGAGCTCACCGCCGACCCCGGGCAGTGGGTCAAGTTTATGATGAAGTACGAGCTGGGCCTGGAAAAGCCCGACCCGCGCCAGGCCCCGAAAAGCGCTGCTACTATTAGTCTGGCCTATGCCGCAGGCGGTCTGATTCCACTGAGCGCCTATTTCCTGACCAGCACGCCCACCGAGGGCCTACTGTGGTCGGCTGTGATTACGCTGGTGTGTCTGCTGCTATTTGGCTATTTGAAAAGCCGGCTCACCGGGCAGCCGCCCATCACCGGGGCCCTGAAAATGGCCGGTATCGGGGCCCTGGCGGCCGGCGCTGCCTTCTTCGTAGCCCGGCAGTTTAGCGAGTAAACCGCGGGCTGACCACAAAAAAGCCGAACCCTGAGTAGGGTCCGGCTTTTTTCAAGAGGTGTAATGCGTTACTCGGCGTCGGTGCGAAGCAGGTGGGCTATCTGCCGGCCATCGGCGGTGCGGGCCAAGTATAGGCCAGCCGGAACGTTGGCCGCAGGGCGCCACTGCACCTGCCCGAAGGCAGACTCTGCAGCGTGGCAACCTGACGGCCCAACTGGTCGAATACCAACACTGGCCGTATCCCGGGCTGGGCCAACGTAAAGCTCACCTGGGCTTGAAACGGCGTGGGCACAGCCGCCACGGCGATGGCCGCCTTGGCCGATTGGGTGGCCAGTGCGGGGCTGCTCACGCGGAAGGTCAGGGTCTGAGTTTGTATGCCCTTGATGGGGCAGTTGCTGTCGGAGGTAGTTACGGTGCAGTAGTAGAGGCCGGGGCTCAGGCTCAGCGGCGGAATCCAGTCAATCTGGACTGTGGGGCTCACGCTGGGCGGCGCGGACGTAAACTCGGAGTTGGGCAACACTTGCTCCACGTTGCTGGACATGGTCAGAACCTGGCCCGAATTGACATCCGTACCGCGCAAACGCACGCTCACCAATTGCCCGGCTACCACCGGAATAACATCCGTTACGGGCTGGGTTGCGGGGCTGTTGTTCACCGTAATCGGGGCAATAACCGGGTTCTGGTTGTTGCCGCAGTCAACGACGGTAAACAGCATGTCGCGGCGGATGCTACCCACCAGCGTAACCACTTGCCGGCCCTGACTATTAATGCTGCGGCGGTATTCCGATACTTTCACAGCAACCACGTTCTTGTTATCGGGGCTGTTCACCGCGGAGTTGTACAGCGCTGGACGCATGGTAATAGCCCCGTTGGCGCGGTTAAAATCAAAGTAGGGCTGAATCTGCCGCAGCGGGCAGGCTCCGGTCACGTTGAACGACATCAGCGGAAACGTGGGCGAATACGTGGTGGCCGGGACTGCCGTATAGCACGTCGGGTCCGCGGGGTCCACAAGGGTGGCACTGGCGAACGACTTGTAGGTTATCGGCTCGGAGCAGCCCAGCAGCGGCGCCACCAGCTCGTACGTCAGGGAGTCGCCGTCAGGGTCCGTGGCCTGTTCACTGAAGGTAGTCGGCAGGTTCCAGCCCACGAACGACACAACCTGGGATGTGCTGCTAAACACCGGCGAGGCGTTTACAATACCGTTGCGGTTGTCGAGCGTGGCTTCCGTATATATATCCCCGCTGCCCGCATTCACGTTGCCAAGTGTAGGGCGGGCGTTGAGCGTCACGCTGAGCGTCCACTGCCCGGCTGGCAGCGTAATGGTGGTTTCGAACAGACCGGTTTCATAATTGGTCGGCAATCCTGAGCCGCAGGGAGCGCCAACGGTGCTGCAGTAATCGTTCCCGATGTGATAAGAGCCGCTGACCAGCGTCATAGCCAGATCTGAGCCCGGCGTGGTGCTACAGGCGGTGGTCCGATACACCAGCCGGGGGTTAATGGAATTAAACAAGGCCCCACCACAGTCGCGGTACACCCGAAAGTAGACTTTGTACTGGCTACCACCCAGGGGCAGGTAGGAAATTTCGGCGGCCTGAATGTGAGATGCCTGCGCGCTGGATGTGGCCAACAGCCCCAGTAGCAGCAGCAAGGCGGAGATAAAGAGTAGAGGTTGCTTCATAAGTAACTTGCAGAAAGTGAAGGGCTAAAACAAAGGCCACATAGTTAAGCAAAAGCTCATTGATTTTAGGACAATAGCTATATTTTGTTCTTCTATTGTTCAGAATCCCTGCTCTGGTCCAGCACTGGACTGCGGCCAGACGTACTGGTTTGTTTCTACCTTCGTAGCCCCAGGTGTTTTCCCCAATCCTTCCCTCCCATGGCCTTCCCCTTCTTCGGCGACGACAAATCGAAAATTGCGCAAATGCTGGCCACCCTGCCCCAGCAGGGCCGCGTCGAGTGGATTGGCATCCGGCCAGTACGGCGCGAGCCGCTGCTGAGCTTGTCTGAGGTGGAGGTGCTGACCGATGCCCGCCTGCAGGGCGACCATGCCCGGGTGAAAACCGGGGGTAAGCGGCAGGTAACCTTGATTCAGCATGAGCACCTGCACGCCGTGGCGGGCTTTCTGGGTCGGGAGCAGCCCGTGGACCCCGGCCGACTGCGGCGCAATCTGGTGGTCAGCGGCCTGAACCTGCTGGCGCTGAAAAACCGCCGCGTGCAGCTGGGCGAGGAAGTTATTCTGGAAATTACCGGGGAGTGCCACCCCTGCTCCCGCATGGAGGAAGAGCTGGGGCCCGGTGGCTACAACGCCATGCGGGGCCACGGCGGCCTCACGGCCCGCATCATTCAGGGTGGAATCCTGCGCGTGGGCGACACGGTTCGGGTACTGCCCGCTGAAACACCGGTTGCCAGCTAACACGCCAACTTATTGCACTACAGTGCATTATCATTTTCTTGCAGAAAGCACGCACTCTACCTTTCAAATTTTCAAACAATCTTACCTATTGTTTGAATGTATGAATACCTATGCTACATTTGTCATATCATGACAGGCAAACGGGACGACAAGCGTAATCAGATTCTGCAGGCAGCAACGCAGTGCTTCAGCCGCTTCGGCTACGACAAGACTACTCTGCAGGACATCGGCGATGCGGCTCGACTCAACAAAGCGTCGCTGTACTATTACTATAAAAACAAGGAAGACCTCTTCATCCAGGTGGTGCTGCGCGAGGCCGAGCGCTACCTCAGTGACCTGCAGGATCAAGTGCAGCCCCTGACCCGGGCCGCCGATAAAATCCTGGCCTACCTCACCGGTCGCCTCGATTACTACCGCCAGGTGCTGAATCTGCACCAGCTCAGCATCGAGAGTTTGCAGCGCCTGGAGCCCATGTTCGACGACGTGTACCAGGCTGTGCGCGAGCAGGAGCTAGCCTTTCTCAGCCAGCTCCTGCAGGAGGGTGTCACAGACCGGGAGTTTTTGAAGCTGCAGCCCGAGCGGGCCGCCGATGCCCTGCTGGCCGTAGCCGACGGCATCAAGCACGAGGCTGTGCAACGCTCCCGCACCCGCTTTGCCCAGGAAGTGGACTATGCCCCAATACAGGAAAAAATGACGTATACCCTAACGCTGCTGCTCAACGGCTTACGGAAGTAGTTGTCAGTTGTAAGTTGTTAGGAGCAGGCGTCAGCCCGAACGAACAACTGACAACGAACAACCAGCAACTACTAGCTTATTCCTCCCCGGTGGCCTGGGGGAAATCGTTGCGGGACCATTCGCTCCAGGAGCCCACGTAGAGGCGGGGAATAGGTAGGCCGGCCTGGTCGAAGGCCAGCAGGGTGTGGCAGGCCGTGACGCCTGAGCCGCAGTGCACGATAACCTGCTCGGCGGGGCGTCCGTCCAGCACAGCTTCGTATTTCTGGCGCAGCTCAGCGGCGGGCAAATACTGCCCCGCAGCATCAAGGTTACCGGCGAAGGGCACATTGCGGGCCCCGGGAATATGACCGGCCACCAAGTCGATGGGCTCGGTTTCGCCGCGGTAGCGCGGGGCTTCACGCACGTCGATAATCAGGGCCGAGCCGGTTTCGGACGCTTCCTGCACCTTGGCCGTGGGTGCCAGGGGCAGCTGCCAGCCAGTCAGCGGGTAAGGTGATACGGGACTCGACTGCTCCACAGCATCGGTCAGAGCCAGGCCGGCGGCCTGGGCCGCCGAAAGGCCGCCGTCGAGGACCTGCACGGCCGCGTGGCCAGCGCTCCGCAGCATCCACCAGGTGCGGGCCGCGGCGTTGGCCCCGCTTTTATCATCGTACACCACCACGGGCGTTTCGGGGCTTATGCCCAGACAGCCCAGCAGGTGGGAAAAATCCCGGACTGGAGGCAGCGGATGGCGCCCGCCCTGGGCAGCATTGTCGGTGGGGTGGGCCAGATCCCGCTCCAGATCCACGAACAAGGCCCCAGGCAAGTGGGCCGCCTGGTACCGGGCCCGGGCGTCGGGGCCCGAGCGGGCATCGAGCAGCACGAGTGGCTCGGTGGCAAGACGGTGCGAGAGTTCTGAGGCGGAAATCAGGGGCTGCATGGCTGGTAGCGCGGAGGTGGGAGAAGAAAAGCAAAGGCTGGAGCGCAAGATAAGCCCCGGGCACAATTTTCCACTGTTCTGCTTTGCCATTCAGCAGGCCCGAGTATCTACCGGCGCAAAGCTTCTACTACTGCACAAACCAACTGCTTCACGCCCAACAACCTCAGCACTTAGTTCGGCCTAATCTTGCTGGGAAGGCACCGACTCAGGCAAGGGCGTCGAGTCGCGGTGGGCCAGCCGGAAAATCACCGTCAGGATCAGGTTGTTTTTCGGCGACACGCTCAAGGGCCGCAGCTGGCCCTGCTTTACGCTGGGCTGGCTGTAGTTGGCCTGCCGCAGCCAGCCCACCTGCACGTTGAGCTGCTTGGTAAACTGGTAGCCCAGGCCGGCGTAGGCGCGGTTACGCTCAAATACCGGCCCCTTCGGATTCAGAAATATCTCGTCGTAGACCGACAAGAACAGGGTCTTGTTGGTGATGGTGTGGTGAAACAGGGGCAGAAAGGCGTTGAGGCGGTAGCGCAGGCGCTGCCGAAACGCAGTACTGTCTTCGGCGCGGTACGTCAGCCAGCGCTGCTCCACCCTATAGCGGTGCTCGAGCTTGATGCGGTCCAAAAACTGGTTGATAACCAGCTGCTGCCACAGGCGCTTTTCCAGGTTAATGGGCCCGGGCTCATCGAAGGTGCTGTAGCGGCCCCCACCCAGCAGCACGGTGAAATTCTTGTCCAGGTCGTAGCTCAGCCCGCCCTTGAGCTCGTTGTAGAAATATTGCCGAAACAGGCCATTGGTGCGGGCCTGCGCTTCCACGTAGCCGCCCCATTTCTTCTCCACGCTGCCCGGCAGCACGACGGTGCCAATAAACCAGTTGCCCCAGGTGCCGGGGGTTTGGGCGGAAGCCGCGTGGTGGCTGAGCAGGCCCGCCAGGACTGCTGCTAGGCCAAAAGCTTTGTTCATCGGGCAAAAACTAAATGGGCGACGAAGGTAAGACCGGAACACGGAAACCCGCGCAGCCCAGCTTCACCCAATTACGTCGCCGGGTGAGCGGCATTCTTTGGATTGTATAGCAACTCGTTTGAATCGTTTTTTTATTCCGCGCCGGCCGCCAGGACCTTTGCCTGAGTAATCCAGTGCCACGTAAGTGCTTGTATCATCGAGTCATAAAGCAACGCTATGAGCCACCAAGAACAACTGCCGTCGGCACCACAGGGCGCTACGCAAGCCCCAGCCGACAATTTCACCGGCGTAGCCTGGGTTAAGATGCTGGTTTCGGCCGGCAACCCGACAGACTGCACCGTGGGCGACGTAACCTTCGAGGCCGGGGCCCGCAACAACTGGCACTCCCACCCCAGCGGCCAGATTCTGGTCGTGACGGCCGGCTCGGGCTACTACCAGGAGCAAGGCCAGCCGGCCCGGCTGCTGCACCCCGGCGAGGCGGTCAGCATTGCGCCCGGCGTGGTACACTGGCACGGGGCTACGGCCAACGGCCGCTTCACCCACCTGGCCATTAACCCCGGCGCCAGCAACGGCGTGGCCGACTGGGGCGCCCCGGTTACCGACGAAGAATACCAGGCAGCTCACTCCTGACCTATGCCAACCGTGCTCGACCTGCCGGGTCAAGGGCCAGCTACGCCTGAGCGGCTAATGCCTGAGCAATTCGACATACTTACCTGAAACACAACCGCAGTAACCTTACTTGTCATGCCTAAGCACGTGTTTTCCCGCCGCCTGGCTTTCCTGCTTACCGCCGGGCTGCTGACCTTGCTGAGTGGCCGCCGCGCCGCTGCTCAGGCCCCGCCGAGCGGGCAGCTCGTGCGGCTGGCGAAGCTCGAAATCCATCCGGCGCAGCTGGAGCGGTATAAAGCCGCTCTGAAAGAGGAAATCGAGAATTTCCTGCGCCTTGAGCCCGGCGTGCTGACTCTTTACGCCGTGTCGGAAAAAGCCAACCCGACCCGCATTACGATTCTGGAAATCTACGCCAGCAACGAGGCCTACCGGGCCCACCTGTTGACGCCGCACTTTCTCAAGTACAAGAACGGCACCAAGGAAATGGTCAAGTCGCTCGAACTTGTGGAGACCGTGCCGCTGGTGCCGGCCGTGCAAGTAAAGCAGTAGCTGTTCTATACCCAGCCACCCGCGCTTACGAGTGTTCTAAACCGCTTTTGCCAAGCGCTACATGTTACTACTAGTATATGGAAACCCAACCCCGAAGCATCTTTGAGCGGGAGCTGGCCGGCGAAGTCATTTCCCTCGACGACCCGGACTACCCGCAGATTTACGCCATCATCCGCAAGGCCATCCGGCTGACCTCGGAGCTGAACGCCCTGACGGTGGAAAGCAACGAGCAGGTCAACCGCGTGTTTAGTGAGCTGATCAACAAGCCGGTGGATGCCTCGTTTTTCTTTATTCCGCCCTTCTACACCGACTTCGGCCACAACATCCGCATTGGCAAGAACGTCTTCGTCAACCACGCCTGCACCTTCATGGACCGGGGCGGCATCACGCTGGAAGACAACGTGCTGGTGGGCCCCAAGGTGAACCTGATTACCACCAACCACCCCACCGAGCCCGGGCAGCGGCGCAGCACCATTTCCTTGCCCATCGTGCTCAGGCACGGCGCCTGGATTGGGGCCAACGTGACGGTGATGCCCGGCGTCACCATCGGCGAAAACGCCATTGTGGGCGCCGGCGCCGTTGTTACCAAAGACGTGGCGCCTAACACTATCGTGGCCGGCGTGCCGGCGCGGGTCGTCAAGCACCTGTAAGGCCGGACCGCGGCCGGTGCAGCCGAGTGTCTTTAACTCACCTTTCGATTTTTGCCATGAAACGTCTTGCTTTGGTCACGGCCACCCTAGTCGTTGGAATTATCCTCCCCAACTACGCCCAGACCTCTCCGCAACCGGCGGCCCAAACGGGTGCGGTGCCAACCCCGGTTTTCCCGAAGGGTGAGCGGGCTCCGGCCCAGAATTTTACCGGCGAGGTGTACGTCTACCCCTTGGTCAAAGACGAGCCCACCTTTAATTGCGTGAGCAGCAGCGTCACGTTTACACCGGGGGCCCGCTCCAACTGGCACACCCACCCGGCCGGCCAGATTCTGATGGTTACCGACGGGGTGGGCTACTACCAGGAAAAGGGCCAGCCCATTCGGCTGCTGCGCCGGGGCGACGTAGTGAAGGCCCAGCCGGGTGTGGAGCACTGGCACGGCGCCTCGCCCCAGCAGGCGCTGAGCCACATTGCCCTCAATGTCAACACCGAGAAGGGTGTCGTCAGCTGGGGCCGGGCCGTGACTGACCAGGAGTATAACAGCTACAAGTAGCGCAGCAGCCGGGAGCACTAGACACGGCGACGACAACTCGTAGCGGGCCGGGCGCAATTTTCTTCTTGACGGAAATGAAACCCCAACTCCGCGGCGCTGTTATAGGCTCTCACCAACGGCGTCGGCTCACCAAGGCGCTCTGCTACCTGATGCCCGACGCCCGACTTGCCCCTTCCACCGCCACGTATCCGGCCGTCCACGACGTGGACCTGGTAACTATGCAGGAAGCCCGCTGCGGCATGGGCAACTTCAACCGCCACGACCTGTTCAAGGTGGTGCTGGTGCAGGAAGGCAGCAACGAGTTGCACTACGCCACCCGCAGCTTCGTCATCGACCGACCCGCGCTGGTGTTTACTAACCGCCTGATTCCCTACGCCTGGGATATCATTGGGCAAGCCGAGCAGCAGGGCCACATCTGCTGCTTTTCCGAGGCCTTTCTGCACTCGGCCATGCGGGGCGTGAGTCTCAAAGACACGGTGCTCTACAAAGTGGACGGCAACCCAGTGTACTTCCTCGATGCCGAGCAGCTGCGCTACTTCACCGACGCCTTTACCCGCATGCGGCGCGACCTGGCCTCGGACTACGCCCACCGCGACGATTTGCTGCGCAACCAGCTCTCCATCATCATCCACGAGGCGGCCCGCCTGCAGCCGGCCTCGGCCCAGCACGCGCCGGCCAATGCCGCCGAGCGGATTACCTCGCTGTTTATGAATCTGCTGGAGGTGCAATTTCCCGTGACGGCTCAGGGGCGGGAGCCGGTGCTGAAAAGCCCCGGCGACTACGCCGACCGCCTGGCCGTGCACGTCAACCACCTCAACGCCATGGTGCGGGAAGTGACTGGCAAACCGACCTCGGCCCACATCAACGAGCGGCTCGTAACCGAAGCCAAGCTGCTGCTGGCCCACACCGACTGGAGCGTGGCCGACATTGCCTATAGCCTGGGCTTCGAGTACCCGACGTACTTCAACAGCTTTTTCAAAAAGCATACCGCCACCACCCCGCTTACCTTCCGCCGCACGGCCGCCGTGGCCGTATAAGCCCGCTATGAAAAGACCCCACGTAATTTGCCACATGATGTCGTCGGTGGACGGCAAAATCCTGTCGAGCAACTGGCAGGACCAGGAAATCTACGACACCTTTGCCGGCTACTTCGAGAAGTACCACGTCACGTTTACCAGCCAGGCTTGGATGTGCGGGCGCATCACTATGGAGCGCGACTTTTCGGGCGGCGTGCAGCCCGCGCCCCAGGCCCCGCCCCAGCCTATTGCCCGGGAGCCGTTTATCGGCAATAAAGCCGCTACTTCCTTCGCCATTGCCGTCGATGCCCACGGCAAGCTGGGCTGGGACACGAACGAAACCGGCGGCGACCATATCATCGAGGTGCTGACCGAGCAGGTGAGCGACGATTACCTGTACTACTTGCAGCAAAAGCAGATTTCCTACTTGTTTGCCGGGAAAACGGAAGTCGATTTTGCCTCCGTTCTGGAGCAGCTGGCCGCCCTGTTTCCCATCGAAACGCTGATGCTCGAAGGCGGCGGCCACCTGAACGGGTCCTTGCTCAACGCCGGCCTCATCGACGAGCTCAGCCTGCTGGTGCTGCCCCTGGCCGATGGCACACCCAAGTCGCCGACGACCTTTGAAGTCAGTGAGTACCTGACCAAAGGCCCCGCCACCCGCCTGCACCTCACCCAGGTAGAGCAGCTCGATAATGACGTGGTCTGGCTCAAGTACCGCTTCGACCACTAAGTAAATTTCCCTCTAAAGGATTAGGACCCTGAGCACTTTTCCCAGGCTCCTAGTTTTGTCGCTACTCATTTCCCTACTACCAAACCAAACCTCCTTCTCATGATTGAAACGAAAGCCTACGCGGCCCAAAGCCCCGAAACTGACCTCGCGCCCTGGACCTTCGAGCGCCGCGACGTCGGCCCGCACGACGTGCAGATTGAAATCCACTTCTGCGGCGTGTGCCACTCCGATTTGCACCAGATCCGCAACGAATGGTTTCCCGGCATCTTCCCCATGGTGCCCGGCCACGAAATCGTGGGCCGCATCGTTCAAGTCGGCGACCATGTGAAGAAATTCAAGCAGGGCGACCTGGCCGGCGTGGGCTGCATGGTCGACTCCTGCCAGGTGTGCTACAACTGCAAAGACGGCCTGGAGCAGTACTGCGTGGAAGGCAACACCCAGACCTACAACAACCTGGGCCGGGACGGCGTGCCAACCTACGGCGGCTACTCCAACACCATCGTGGTGCGCGAGGAGTTCGTGGTCAGTGTGTCCGACAAGCTCGATCTGGCGGCCGTAGCCCCGCTGCTCTGCGCCGGTATTACCACCTACTCGCCCCTGAAGTACTGGGGCGTAGGTAAAGGCCACAAGCTGGCCGTAGTGGGCCTGGGCGGCCTGGGCCACATGGGCGTCAAGTTCGGCGTGGCCTTTGGGGCCGAAGTAACCGTACTCAGCACCTCGCCCACCAAGGAAGCCGACGCCAAAGCCCTGGGTGCCCACCACTTTGTGGTGACATCCGACGAGGAGCAGCTCAAGGCCGTGCAAGGGTCTTTCGACTACATCCTGGACACGGTAGCGGCCGACCACAACATTCCGCTGTACCTGTCGCTGCTCAAAACCAACGGCACCCATATTCTGGTGGGCGCTCCGCCCAAGCCCCTGGAAATTCCGGCCTTCGCCCTGATTCCGGGCCGCAAAAGCGTGTCGGGCTCGACCATCGGCGGCATTGCCGAAACCCAGGAGATGCTGGACTTCTGCGCCGAGCACAACATTGTGTCCGATATTGAGCTCATCAACATCCAGGACATCAACCAGGCCTATGAGCGCATGGTGAAAGGCGACGTGCGCTACCGCTTCGTCATCGACATCGCCAGCCTGTAAACCCGTAGCATCAAATAAAAGCCGGCTCCTGCCCCGCTGCTCGTTGACTACGGGCGGTGAGCGGGGGCCGGCTTTTTTGCGCCCAAGCTTGCAGGCCCGCTGCTAAACTGCCCGCCGCACCAACCATTCGGCCCGGGCGTGGTTAGGGGCTGGTGCAGGCTTCGTATGTTGCCCCCACATTAGCCCTCCCAGAGTATGTATTCCTTTCCCAGCAAGCCCCCTATCCCGATATACACCTCCGAGCACAGCGGCGCAGCCGGGCCCAAAGGCAGTCAGCCCTTCACCATTACCCAGTCGGAGGGCGCGCTGGTGTACGAGGAGGATTTGCTGATTCCGCACCGCAAGGCCTATTACCTGCTGGTGTTTGTAAAGCAGAACCAGGGCCGGCACTGGGTGGATATGACCTCCTACGAGCGTAAAAACCGCACGCTTTACTTTACGGCCCCCCACCAGATTCTGGTCAAGGAGGCCCCCACACCGTTTTGGGGCACCTACCTCACCTTTACCAACGAGTTTCTGACCCTGCAGCAGAATGCCGCTCTGCGGGAATTGCCCCTGATTCTGAATCCGCACAACGGCCACGAATTACTGCTCTCCGACGCCGATTGGACCTTTGTGGAAGAAATGCTGGCCAAGCTCTCGGCCGAATACCAGCGTCCCGGCGAGTGGCAGCACCGCATGCTCACGGCCTACCTCACGGTGCTGCTTACCTACCTGAGCCGGCTCTACACCGAGCAGTTTACCGGCGGCGAACTGTCGGCCGACCAGCTGCTGCTCCAAACGTACCGGGCCCGCATTGAGGAAAGCTTCCGCGAATTGCACGAGGTAAGCGCCTACGCCGAGCAGCTGCATATTTCGGCCGGGCACCTGAGCGAAGTAGTCAAGGCCCAGAGCGGGCGGCCCGCCATCAAGCACATTCATGAGCGGCTGGTACTCGAAGCCCGCCGCCTGCTGTTTTACACCCCCTTGGCCCTCAAGGAAATTGCCTTCGACCTCGGGTTTTCGGATGCATCCTACTTCAACCGTTTCTTTAAGCGCGAAGTAGGCGTGACGCCGGCCGAGTACCGCAGCAGCATCCGCAAAATGTACCACTAATACCGCAGAATGGGTGCCAGCGGCGCCCGAGGGGTCCGGTAGTTTTGTGCTGTTCATTTAGTCCTCTATTTACCAGCCCCATGAAAACCGCTCTTATTACCGGCGCCAACAAAAGCATCGGCTTCGAAACTGCCCGCCAACTGCTCCAGCTCGGCTACCACGTGTACCTGGGCAGCCGCGACCAGGCGAAAGGCCAACAGGCCGCCGACCAGCTTAAGGCCG
Source organism: Hymenobacter cellulosivorans (assembly GCF_022919135.1). Taxonomy (NCBI): domain Bacteria; kingdom Pseudomonadati; phylum Bacteroidota; class Cytophagia; order Cytophagales; family Hymenobacteraceae; genus Hymenobacter; species Hymenobacter cellulosivorans. The sequence goes on from NZ_CP095049.1 coordinate 4,950,938, forward strand.
AAGGCTTGGCTGAGGTAGAAGCCCTGCCGATTGACGTCACCGACCCGGCCTCCATTGCCGCCGCCCGCGCCGAGCTGGGCCAGAAAACCCGCGTTCTGGACGTGCTCATCAACAACGCCGGCATCAGCGGGGGCATGCCCCAGCCGACGCTGACCACGGCCGTCAGCCTGGTCCGGGACGTATTCGAAACCAACGTCTTCGGGGTTATGGAAGTCACCCAGGCCTTTCTGGATTTGCTGCGCGAGTCGGCCGCGCCGCGGATTGTCAACGTGACTTCGGGCCTGGGCTCGTTGACGTTGCACAACGACCCGACCTGGAAGTATTACCCGGTGAAGGGCGCGGCCTACGGGCCCTCGAAAGCAGCCCTGAACGCCTACACGATTATGCTGGCCTACGAGCTGCGCGAGACGCCCTTCAAAGTCAACGCCGTGGACCCGGGCTACACCGCCACCGACTTCAACCACCACAGTGGCCCGGGCAGCGTGCAGGATGCCGCCGCCCGCGTGGTAAAAGCCGCCCTGCTCGGCCCCGACGGCCCCACCAGTCAGTTTTTCAGCGACGACAACGCCCCCAAAACCGGCATCAGCCCCTGGTAGGCCACCAAAACTTGCTCGGTCATGGAAACGGGCGGGTAGCTATCCGCCCGTTTCTTTCAGGCCCCTTGTACCAACCCAACCACAACATGGAATACACGAGTATCCTGCTGCCAAAGAAAAATCCGACCGGCCCCCATGGCCAACTTAAAGCCGGCCACATCGGCCTGCGCACAACCGACTACGCGGGCACCCTGCGGTGGTATACCCAGAAGCTGGGCTTTCGAGTGCTCAAGGAATGGACCGTGGGCGAGCTGCAACTAGCTTTTCTGGCCCCGGCTAATGACGACAGCTTCTGGCTGGAAGTGCTGCACGATGCCGCAGCCGGCTCGGCCCATGTTCCTGCCCAGCCCATATCGTCGGGGTTTCATCATCTCTGCTTCGAAGTCGAAAACCTGGATGAGACGCTGGCCGCACTGCGCGCCCAAGGCGTCAGCGTTGTCCGGGAGCCGTTCACCGTCCTGCCTATTGGCAAGCGCTGCGGCTTTGTGGCCGACCTGCACGGCAACGTGCTGGAATTTGCCGAAAACGTCTAAGCGTTTCCGGCAAAAAGCGGTAGTAGCCGGCTGTACTGCCTAACTTGCAGGCTGTGCTGCTACTACGACCCGTCTACTTCCTGCTACTCCTGGTCTGGAGCTCGGCCCAGCCCCTGGCCTGCGCCCAGAGTTCCAAGCCCGCCGCGCCCGACACCCTCAAGCCCGGCGCGGCCTCCCTGCCCTGGCTCGACTCCCTGCTGACGGCCGCCCCGGCTTTTCGCCAGCACCAGGTGGGGTTGAGCATCACCGACGCCACTACGGGTGAAGCCGTGTATGGCCTCAACGAGGCCCGCTACTTCACCCCGGCCAGCGTGATGAAGCTCTTTACCTTCTACACCGGTATGCGCCTGCTCGGCGACTCGCTGCCCAGCCTGCGCTACTTCAGCCGCCACGACACCCTGTTTTTCCAGGGCACCGGCGACCCAACCTTCCTGCACGGCGACGTGCCCTCGCGGCGGGCCTACACCTTCCTGGTCCGTCGCCCCGAGCGGCTGCTGGCTTATTGCGACATTGCCACCCCGCCCCCCTACGGCCCCAGTTGGGCCTGGGACGACTTCAACTACTACTTCCAGCCCGAGCGCACGGCCTTTCCGCTCTACGGCAACACCGTGCGCTTCTACGCCAGTGCCCCGCTCCGCGCCTCGGCTGGCAAGCAGGCCCCGACGCCACCCCAGCGGGTGCGGGTGCTGCCTCGCCCCTTTGCCCCGCTCACCAGCCTGGCCGAGGCCGACGACCTGCTGGGCCACAACCCCGACCAGCACGTAAGCCGGGCCCAGCTCGACAACCGCTTTACGTACTTTCCGGCTCCCAAGAAGTGGGTGGATGAAGTGCCCTACCACACCAGCCGCACCCTACTGCTGCGCCTGCTCGGCGACACGCTGCGCCGGGCCGTGGTGCACACCGCCTGGCAGCCCCGCCCCGGCCTCGACTCTATCCGGACGCTGCCGGGCCTCCCGGTCGACTCGCTTTACCGCCGCATGCTGCGGGTGAGCGACAATTTCCTGGCCGAGCAGCTCCTGCTCATGTGCGCCACCAAGCTGGGTCCGCCCCGCGACTCGCTCAGCGCCTGGCGCGTGCTGCGCCACGCCCGCCGCAACTACCTGCAGACCCTGCCCGACAAGCTGCCCTGGGTCGATGGCTCGGGCCTGTCGCGCCTCAACCTGGTCACACCCCGCTCGCTGAGCGCCCTGCTGGTGCTGCTGCACCAGGAAGTACCCGAGCCCCGCCTGCTCAGCCTGCTGGCGGGCGGCGGCGGGCAGGGCACCCTGCACCGGCGCTACAAGGATGCCCAGGGCACCTGGTTCTGGGGCAAGACCGGCACGCTGACCCACACCTGCAACCTGGCAGGCTACGTGCGTACCCGCAGCGGCCGCTTGCTGGCCGTGAGCTTTCTCAACAACGGCATCCCCGGCGACGACCAGGCCACCCGCAATGAGATGCAGCGCATCCTGGGCCAGGTGCGGCAGCGGCTGTAGCGGTGGGCTTCCTTAACGTGCGCCTCGTCGCCTACCAAACTACCGTTTCGGCTGTGGCCCATGGTTCGGCCTCTACTCCTTGCACACGACCGAGGCCAGGTGCCAGCCGGTGGCGGGCAAAGTGGCAGTGGAGTAACCTAACCTTCCGCTTTAACCCAAACGGCCGCCCCGGAATCCGGGGCGGCCGTTTGGGTTTGGCTCAAAATTTCCACCTTTGAGAATGGCTACAGCTCTACTTTCCTCTTGTTGCCGCGTTGGAGTCCTGCTTGCAGGTTTTTCGCCTTCCCGGCCAGCAGCTCTTCTGTATCTCTATTCGGTCGTGAGTGGCCGGCCACAGGTGTAGCTACCAGCGCCTTATGTAGTTCTCACCACGGCTACTACCGGCGGCACTCAGCCATTGGGCCCTGTTGGGCCAGACTCAGCCGCCTGCCTGTGCCGGCCGCAGTCGTTGCTTTTTTACCGGCATTTCTGCGCGGCGCTGGTCTATATTTAACGGCTTCTTTTCATTCATCACCATACGGTTTTCTGTTACCCTTACCCCTTACCTAATCCTATGTCATCAACGACTACTTTTTTACCCATGCGCCGGACGGCCTTGGTGCTGGCTTGCGCTGGCTTAGCCCTGGGAGCCCAGGCCCAAACGGCCCCGGCCTGGACCAGCGCCTACGAAGTGGCCAACTTCACCAACGACAACCGGGGCTTTGCCGTGGATGCCAGCGGCAACACCTACGAGGTCAGCAACTTCACCGACGCGGCCGTAGTGGGCGGCACCACCCTGACCAGCACCGGCTTCACCGATGCCTATCTGGCCAAGTATACTCCCAGCGGCACGCTGGCCTGGGTGCGCCACCTTGGTTCCCCGGGCCTCGAGCAGGTCATGGATGTGGCCGTGGATGCCGCCGGCGACGTGTACATCTCCGGAACCTCCGAGGGGGCCATAACGCTGAGCAGCACGATTACCCTGCAAGGCAGTACCACCCCTACCCAAAACTCGAAAGCCTTTATCGTGCGTTACTCCTCGGCGGGAGTGCCGCTGTGGGCTCAGCAGTCCAGCCTATCCTCTTCCTCGCAAGTCAATGCCAGCGGACTGGACTTAGACGCGGCCGGTAATGTGTATGCCACCGGCTTTTTCGCGGGCAGCGCCACCTTCGGTACGAACACGATTACGCTGCCGAGCAGCGTATCGGGCTTCGGAACGTACCTGGCCCGCTTCTCGGCGGCCACCGGCGCGGTACAGTCATTAGCGCCGGGCTTCTACTACCCCACCACGGGCTCTGGCAGCTTCTCTAACCCCCGGGTAGAGGTAAGTGCCACGGGCGAGGCTTACCTGCTGAATATGTTTACCCTGGGCCCCGTAGTGGGCTCTACCACCCTCACCAGTCGGGGCAGCAACGACGTGCTGGTGGCCAAGTTCAACGCCCAGGGCGCCTTCGAGTGGGTGCAGCAGATTGGCGGCCCCAACGACGACCGGGTGCGCCAGGGCGTAGTGGATGCCGCCGGCAACCTGTATGTCGCTACGTACTTCACGGGCTCGGCCACCTTCGGCACCACTACGGTGACGGGCTTCGGCACGAGCGGCTACGATGCCTGCCTGGTAAAATACTCGCCCCAGGGTGCCATGCTGTGGGCCCAGCCCAGCGGGGGGCCCGGCGCCGACGTATCCGGGGGTGTAGAGCTCGATGCGGCCGGCAATCCTTACCTGATAGGCACGTATAGTGACGTGGCCCAGATTGGCTCGGCCACGGTTACCAGCCGCGGCAGCAGCGACATCGTAGTGGCGGCCTATTCGCCCCAGGGTACGGTGCGCTGGGTGCAGCAAGCCGGCGGCCCCGGCCCCGAAACCGGTTCTTATCTGGGCCTGGATGCCCGCGGCGACATCTACGTTTTCGGGCGCCATACCGACGCAGCTACGTTCGGCAGCACCACCCTGCCCGCTCAGAGCACCATCCGGTCGGTAGTAGCGCGCCTGGGCAATGCCGTACTGGGCACCCGGGCCACCCAGCCCCAGTCCCTGGGCTTCTACCCCAACCCGGCTTCCAACCTGATTCAGCTGCCCGGCCTGCCCGTGGGTAGCCATGTGGAGCTACTCGACGCCCTGGGCCGCGTTGCCCGCGCCACGACGGTTACAGCCGCGGCCCAGGTATCGGTGCGGGGCCTGCTGCCCGGCCTCTATACCCTACGCGCTACCGACAGCCAGGGTCAGCCGTATAGTGGCCGCGTGATAGTGGAATAACGGCCGTGGTAGCCACTCGCGGCCCTGCCCGCTCCGAAACTCATCCACCACACCGAGGAAAGCTACGCCGTGTAAGCATAAATTATCCTTACCTCGTTGCTTGTTTTTTCACCACTATTTTCCCTTCGCTATGCCCCGTTTTTACGCTCTACCCTTTCTGCGCACCACGGCTCTGCTCATCGCCTTGGCCCTGAAACTTACCCTGCAAACGCAGGCGCAGGCACTGATCCAGCCACCGGCCTGGTCTGGCGCAGTATCCTTGAGCCCCCACCCCGGCAATGGAAGAGGGTACACCTTCGATGCCGATGGCAACACCTATGAGGTAGGCTCTTTTAGCTCGAACCATACAATTGGCAATACGACTCTTATCTGCCAAGGCTATAGTGACGCCTTCGTGGCGAAGTATTCCCCAAGCGGGCAGATGCTGTGGGTTCGCCAACTAGGAACAGCTTTCAACGAAGATGGGCTTGATATAGCCGTTGACGCAGCTGGCAAGGTGTATATCACCGGACTTTTCTACGGTTCAATCAGTCTAGGCAATGGCTTAACCCTTGTAGGTGCCCCCTACAACTTCTCTTCTAAAGTATTTGTGGTGTGCTACTCACCTGAGGGCACCCCCGAATGGGCCCAGCAGAGCCTCAATACCCAAAGCAGTAGTGCCGGCGGCGGTAGCATTGGCCTCGACACGGCGGGCACGGTGTACGTGACCGGAAACTTCACCAGGAGCATTACGTTTGGCTCTTACTCCATTGCCGCAGTCGACAATATCATAGGCGCAGCTACCTTCCTGGTGCGCTTCGACCGGGCTACTGGTACGCCCTTGGGCGTAGTCAAAGCCTTCGACAGGCTCTCTGTGGACAACGCTGTGTCCTCTACTTATCCCCAGATGGCCGTAGAGCCAGGTGGGGCGGTTTACCTGCTCATCTCGTCACTTAGCCAACCGCTGCTGTTCGGTGGCACCACCTTTGCCAGCCGCGGCCGTGATGACATATTTGTGGCTCACTACTCGCCCCAAAGCGCTTTTGAGTGGGTCCAGCAATTAGGAGGGGCCGGTGATGACACTCCCTCATCCGGTACCACCGACGCCCAGGGCAATCTGTACTTGAGTGGCTACTTCACTGGGCCGGCTCAGTTCGGCACCACCACCCTGCCCGGTGCCGGTAGCGTTGATGGCTTTGTGCTCAAGTACTCGCCACAGGGTGCGCTGCAGTGGCTACACAGCATCGGTGGCGCCGGCTCCGACTCCTTCAGCAGCCCCACCCTCGACGCGGCCGGCAACGTATATGTCACTGGCAACTTCAGCGGCACAGCCCAGTTGGGAACCGCCAGTATCACCAGCGCCGGCAACCGCGACATTATAGTAGCCTCCTACTCGGCCCAGGGCCAACTGCGGTGGGTACAGCAAGCTGGTGGCTCCGGAGATGATAGAGCGTATGGCATCGGCATCGACCGGAGCGGTACGCTGCGCGTTCTAGGCCGTTATACCGGCACCTGTGCCTTCGGAACTACCTCGCTCACCACTGCTGCTACAACGCCCGAACTATTTATGGCCCAGCTAAGCAGCTCTCCCCTGGCAATACGTTCCTCGGCAAAGACAGTATCCCTACTCGCTTTTCCCAACCCTGCTAATAGCCAGATAAGCCTGTTGGGGATGCCCTCCGGCACCCCGGTGCAGCTGCTCGACGCCCTGGGCCGCGTCGCCCGCGCCACGACGCTTACAGCCGCGGCCCAGGTATCGGTGCGCGGCCTCGCCCCGGGCCTCTACACCTTGCGCGCCATCGATGCTCAGGGCCAGCAGTTTGCCGGCAAAGTAGTGGTAGAGTAAAGCCCAGACGTTTCGGCTACCCTGGTATATCCCAACGGCCGCTCCGGATTCCGGGGCGGCCGTTGCTATTTGGAGAATCTTGGCTCAGCGGCCCGAAGGTTCACCTCCTCACCTTACCTGCCGGGCCGCGTCGCCTGCGCTATCACCGTTTCGGCCCCGGCCCTGGTATCGGTGCGGGGCCTCGCGCCCGGCCTTTACACGCTGCGCGCTACCGATGCGAAAGGCCAGCAGTACAGGGGCCGCGTACTAGTGGAATAACCGGCCCGCTGGCTTACCAGCCCCGCCTGTAGCTCAGGCCAGGCTGCCCCACGGGGCAAGCAGCACGATTGTGGTCCGCAGAGGCGTAAGAATCGGTAACTTTCGCCGGTGCCGTTGCTTTCTTTTTGCTCTACCCTATGTCCTTGCTTGATTTCTGTAAAACCCTGAGCTGGCAGGTGGCGCTGCCGCTTTTCCTGGTCGAAAACCTGTTGGTGCTGCTCCTGGCCGTGGGCTTTGGGTACCTGCTCCAGGCCGGGTTTGGCCGGGCCCGGTCGCTGGCCCCCTTATACCAGCCGATCAGCTCCCAGGAAATCCGGTTTGCCGCCTACACCCTGCTCCTGAACACCGGCATTACCTTCCTGGGCTTTCTGCTTTGGCAATACGGCTATATCCGGATTCGGGAAGACGTTTCCTGGCGCGTGCTGCTCGACTTTCTGGTGCTCTTCCTCGGTATGGACCTGCTGATGTACGTGTTCCACTACCTCATTCACCACTCGGTGCTCTACCGCTGGGTGCACGGCCTGCACCACCACTATACCGCTCCCCAGCCTATCGACCTGTTTGTGCTCCACCCCCTCGAAACCCTGGGCTTCGGTGGGCTGTGGCTGCTGCTCATGGCGGTGTACCCGGCCAGCCTGACGGCCATTATAGCCTATTTGGTGGTGAACGTGCTGTTTGGGGCGCTGGGCCACTGCGGCGTGGAGCCGTTTCCGGCCACCTGGGCCCGCCATCCCCTGCTCCGCCACCTGGGCTCCTCCGGCTTCCATTTTCAGCACCACCAGGACGACACCCACAACTTCGGCTTCTACACGTCGCTCTGGGACCGGCTGTTTGGCACCTATGCCCCCGGGCCGGACCCGAAGTAAAGGGGGTGCGTCTCGTTCTGACGGGAGGTGAGTTCTTCTACCTTTCGCCCCCATTTTTCACCCCCCTTCCGCATCCTACGCTCCCGGGCTAATTCTTTTGTTTTTCTATGCCACTTTCTACCCCCTTCATTCGCCAGTCCCTGAGTCTGCTGGCTTGCTTGTGTGTTACTGGTAGCGCTTACTCCCAAACCACTCCTCCCGCTTGGCTTAGCGCCCGCGCCGTGGGGGTTGGCTCGGCCTTTCAGGGCGGCGCCGCCGTGGATGCGGCCGGCAATACCTATGAGGCCGGCACTTTCTCGGGTACCACGACCGTGGCCGGCACGACGCTTACCAGCCAAGGAGACTATGATGCCTACCTGGCTAAGTACACGCCCACCGGCACGCTGGCCTGGGTGCGGCAGATTGGGGCCGCCGGGCGCGACAACGCCTTCGATGTGGCCTTGGATGCGGCCGGTAACGCCTACGTCACAGGCGGCTTTACCAGTAGCATCGCCCTGGGCAACAACCTCAGCCTGACCAGCACGACCACGGCCGGCAAACGGCTGTTTGTGGTGCGCTACTCGCCCCAGGGCACTCCCGAATGGGCCACCCAAAGTACCCCCGCCAACGCCTCCCTGCTCGATGGCAGCGGTATCGCGACGGATGCGGCCGGCAACGTGTACGTAACCGGAACCATCAGCGGGGGAATCACCATCGGCACCACCAGCGTCACTATTTCCGACCCCGAGGGAGGTGCTTTCCTGGCCCGGCTCAACGGGGCTACCGGCACCCTGCAGTCCCTGACCGAGGCCTTTCGCTACGCCTTCAACCCCAACGCTATGGGAGCCTTTTACGCGCCGCGCATCGCCGTAGCTCCCACCGGCGAAACCTACCTGCTGAATACCTTCTACCAGAGCCCCGTGCTGGGTGGCACGACCTTCACGACCCGCGGCGGCCGGGATGTGCTGCTAGCCAAATACGACCGGCAGGGCCAGCTGCTCTGGACCCGACAGGCAGGCGGCACAGCCGATGACTTTGGCAGTGCGCTGGCCGTGGATGCCACGGGCAGCGTCTATCTGACTACCCTCTTTTCGGGAACTACCCGGTTTAACACCACCCAGCTCGTAAGCGCCGGTGGCTCCGATGGGGCCCTGACGAAGTACTCGCCCCAGGGCGTCGTGGAATGGGCCCAGCGTGGCGGGGGAACCGGAGCCGACGCCTTTGGTGGCCTAGCTCTGGATGCGGCCGGCAATGCTTATGTGGCGGGCTATTTCAGTAACACGGCCACCTTTAATACCGCCGCTACGGCCACCCTCACCAGTACCGGTTTGCAGGACCTGGTTCTGGCTTCGTACACGCCCCAAGGCCAGGTGCGCTGGGTGCAGCAGGCCGGTGGGCCCGCCAGTGAAAGCGGCATTTACCTGGGTCTCAGTGCCGGCGGCGACGTATTCGTCTTCGCCTCCTCCACGGGCACGGCTTCCTTCGGCCCTATTGCCGTAGCTACGGCCCCGGGTGGCGAAGGAATCTTTGCCCGCCTGAGCAGCTCGGTTCTGAGCACACAGCCCGCCCGTTTTCAAACGCTGAGCTTCTCTCCTAACCCGGCTACGAACACCCTTTCCTTCCCCGCCCTGCCCGCGGGCACCCCGGTGCAGCTGCTTGACGCCCTGGGCCGCGTCGCCCGCACTACTACCGTCTCGGCCGCCGCCCAGGTATCGGTACAAGGCCTGAAGCCCGGCCTCTACACCCTGCGCGCTAGTACTGCCCAGGGTCAGCAGCTGACCGGTAAGGTGATGGTCGAGTAGCCTCCAGACCGCTGCCCGAATAGCCGCTTGCGTCAAGCACTGTAAAGCCCGGGAAGGTGGAGCCCCTGCTGGCTACCTTAGCCGCCCTGAGCCTGGTGCGCCGCCTGACATTTATCCCATTCATTCCTACCAATGAAGCTTCTTTATTCCTCCCTACTTCTGCTGCTGAGCGCCGCTGCCGCACCGGCTCACGCCCAGAACACCCGCACCTGGACCGACGTGCGCGCCCTGGGCCGCGGCACGCAGTTCATGACCCACGCCGTGGTCGATGCGGCCGGCAACTTCTACGAAGCAGGCTACTTTAACGCCTCCACCGTGGTCGACGGCGTGACGCTTACCTCCCGGGGCGGCGGCGACGGGTACCTGGCCAAGTATACCCCGGCGGGCACCCTGGCCTGGGTGCGGCAGATAGGCTCTACCAGCGAGGACGGGGCCGTGGACGTGGCTGTCGACGCGGCCGGCAATGTCTACGTAGTGGGCGCCACCCGCGGCACCCTCGACTTCGGCAACGGCGTCGTACTGCCCGTTAATGGCCTTACCCAAGGTTTCGTAGCCCGCTATTCCCCGCAGGGCACCGCCACCTGGGTGGTGGGCTGCCAGGTGGCAGGCAGCGCCACCATCTCGGCCAGCAGCATTGGCGTCGACGGCGCCGGCCAGGTCTACGTCACCGGCCTCTACCGGGGCACCCTCACCGTGGGCAGCGCCACGGTCACCGCCTTCGACGACTCGGCCTACCTGCTGCGGCTCTCTTCTGCCGGGGCGGTGCAGTGGCTGCAGCCGGCCTTTACCTACGTGCCTGCGGGCTTCACCGCCACCTACGCGCCCCAGCTGGCCGTGGGCGTGGGCGGCGAAACCTACCTCTGCGTGGCCTCCGATGTGCCGCTGGGCGTAGCCGGCACCACCTACCCCAGCATCGGACGTGCCGATGGCTACGCTATCCGCTATTCGGCCCAGGGTACGCCCCAATGGGTGCGGCAGTACGGCAGCACCGGCAACGAGACTATGAGCCGTACCGCCGTCGACGCGGCCGGCAACCTCTACCTCTGCGGCTCCTTCGCCCAGACCATGCGGTTCGGCGCAACCACCATCACCACCCGCGGCGTCAGCGACTCCTACCTGGTTAAGTACTCCCCGACCGGCCAGACCCTGTGGTCCGGGTCCGGTGGCAGCTCCTCCAACGACGACACCTGGGGCCTGACCGTCGACGCGGACGGCAACGCCTATCTAACCGGCGCGTTCTACCGCACCGCCCGCTTCGGCTCCTTCGTTCTCAGCGGCTCCCTCAACGACTACACAGCTATGGTCGTGGCCTTTGACCCCAGCGGCACCGTCCGCTGGGCCGAGACGCCCCAGGGCAACGGCCGCACCGTCGGCTGGCACCTCGGCCTCGACGCCAACAACGGCCTGCACCTGCTCGGCCGGGCCAACGGCCTCAGCACCTGGAGCAACGAGCCCCTCGTCGTTACCAGTTCAACCGACGCCACGTTCATCGCCCGCCTCAGCAACGTGCTGGTCACCCGCTCCGCCACCGCGGCCCGGCAGTCCCTGGCCTTCTATCCCTCGCCGGCCCACGACCAGCTCCACCTGCCCGCCCTGCCCGCCCTGCCCGCCGGCACCCCGGTGCAACTTACTGATGCGCTGGGCCGCGTGGCTCGTACCACAGTAGTTTCGGCCACGTCCCGGATTTCAGTCCAGGGCCTTACCCCAGGCCTCTACACCCTGCGCGCTACCGATGCCAAGGGGCGGCAGGTAGCGGGTAAAGTGGTGGTAGAGTAAAACCCAGGAGCCACGGCAGCACCAATGCATAAAGGCCACTGCTTGCCGGTAGTGGCCTTTGTGCATTCTCCTAATATCACAACAGCAGGCGCACTACACCGAATTTACCCAATACAAGGCGCATTGCGCTAGGTACTGATGGCGCTTACTCTCCTACCTAAATAAGCGGCAGCCAAAGCGCTGGCACATCGCCACTTTTGTGTAAATATTCGCGGTGAATACTATTTTCAATCCATCAAAGGGATAATTGTGGCCTTTGCCACAGGGGAAGCAGCTTCCTCTGGAGCTTATGCTGGGCATCCTCTGTGTTGCCCTTACATTCCCTCAACCCTCTTACTTATGACGGAAAACAATCTTACAATTACCAAAGCGGTTACGGATATTTTTGTTGGCGCCGATGAACGCGACTGGGCCCGGGTGAAGCGCAGCTTTGCCAGCCAGGTGCTGCTCGACTATACTTCCCTGGCCGGGGGGCAGCCCACGATGCTCACGCCCGACCAAATTCTGGCCGCGTGGCAAGGCGTGCTGCCCGGCTTCGTGCACACCCACCACCAACTCGGCAACTTCGAGGTGCAGGAGCTGAGTGCGCAGGAAGCCACTGCTTTCTGCTACGGCACGGCTACTCACTACCTGCCGCAACCCAGTGGCGGAAATATCTGGACCGTAGTGGGCACATACACCGCCCACCTGCTACGCCTAGGCACGGAGTGGCAAGTCGACCAACTAAAGTTTACGCTCAAATACCAGGACGGTAATCTGACACTGCCCGGCCTGGCGGCTGAACAAGTGAAAAATGGTGCAGCAGGGGCGTAATTACCCTCTTATAATCTGGAGCTAATCAACCCGGCTTCCGACCGGGTGCGCCTGCCGGCTACCCTGCCGCCCTGAGCCTCATCCGTCACACCGAGGAAGGCTACGCCGTGTAAGCGGAACCTTATAAAAAAGAACGTCATGCTGAGCTTGCCGAAGCATCTCTACCGCAGTGGTAAAATCTAATTACTGCTGCGGTAGAGATGCTTCGGCAAGCTCAGCATGACAATAGATTTCTACTCCAAGAGCTATAAATTCACTCGCCAGGAACTAGCCGAAGTACAAGGCCAGTTGCGGCTCTTGCAACAGAGCTTCGCCGCCGCTGCCCTACCGAAGCAGCTCGGCAGAAGTTAATTGAACTCACTAACACCGCTTCTGTCAAGGCCGAAAGCCTGACTAAAAAGGACTGGCAGAACTGGATTATCGGCGGCTTTATTAGTAGCATCACGGCCTTAGCCCTCAATCCAATCCAGGCTGCGGAAGTATTGAAGCTGGTGAAAGCAGCGTTTGGCGGTCTGTTTCTACACTAGCTTCCCCAACTCCTGCCATGCTCTTCGCCCACCAGGCCCAGCTTTTCTTCCAGCTCTTGCGCGACGCGGGCCTCTCGTCCGGGCTGTTCCAATCGGAGTCGCGGCCGCAGGTATTTCGCATGGTGCTCACCGACGATACCTTCTGCCACTTTAGCATCGAGCGTATCGAGGACGGGCTCTACCTGGTCAGCACGTCGCCGGCGGTCCGGCCGGCCCGGGAGTCGCAGTTTGTGCCCACCTTCGAGGCCGCCCTCCCCTTGTTTGGGCAGTGGGCGCAGGCCATCAAGCAGCTGGGTGGCCCCCTGTTCGTGCCCGATGTGCCCCTGGGCGGTCTGCGCGAAGGCCTGGTACCCATGCCGCTCGATTCCGCCGAGCCCCTGAGCCCCGACGAGGTCGAGGGCCTGGACTTGGTCCTGAGCTTGGCCCTCGACCTGGCCAACGACATCGAACCAGATGGAGGCCTGCGGTGGCTTCAGGGAGCCGGGGAAGACCTGCGCACCCAACTGCACCACTACCCCCGCCACCACCTGATTTACATGATAGTTGGGTTTCTGCGCACCCACGCTGCCCAGGTCCTGCACCTGCACCAGAGCTATGAGGCATTGGCCCAGATTGTGGTCGAACGGATTTTGCTCCCCGGAAGCCAACCGCCGGAATAAGCATTTTTGTATTTCCCCGCTACGCCTCCTAAGCCCTGCCTAAGGAGTGAGTATACGGTGGGTATACGGAAAGCACCCTGATCAGCTGAGGCCAATCAGGGCGCTGAATAGCACTAAACCAAGACAATGGCCTACAGTTGCTTTTGCTCCGTCGTAACGTTGCCAGGCTTGTCGGTGGCCGTGATGGTGATTTTGTCGCCATCCAGGCTAGCATTGGCCGCCGTGGCGGTGTAGGTCCAGTCGAGGCCGTTGGGTTCGGCCTTGGCCGCGCCTTCTTCGACCAGGGTACCGTCGCCATTTTCGATGCGCACCCGCACGCCGGTTACCTTGAAGTCGTCGGTGACGCGCACTCGGATAGCTTCGCCTTTTTTGCCGGCGTAGGCGCTCAGGTCTATCTGGTGAATATCGGGCGCCTGTAAGAAATCGGCCACGGCAATGGCGTAGGCATTAGCCGTGCTGTCGGTGCTGCGGCCCGCCTCATACTCGACTTTGCTGGCCGCGTCCCGAATCTGGGCCTTGGCGTAGAGGGCGGCCATTTGAAAGCGCTCCTGATGCACGAGCTGTTTAGCCGTGGGCGCCTTATCGGTTTCCCGCGGAGCCGCCGAAACGATGGTTTGCCCGCCTACCTGCCGGAAAACCAGGGTGCCGCCCAGCGTACCGCTCAGGCCTTGGGTAATAATGTTGTTGTTAACGCGTGCCATGTGGCTTGTAAGGAATAAAGAAGGTGAATAATAGATTAAACCTTCTCAAAGCTAGACCTTTACCTCAAATCACCACCACCCCCAAGCTCCGCCTTACACCTTCCCGCCCATGCCCGGTACCTACGCCCCGAATACCGGTACTAAAGCCGAGCTACCCCCTGCCAGGCCCCCTAAAAGGTCTTTGCAGCGGGATTCGGGCCTACCCGCAAGCTCCCATAGCCAGCCCCTCCCTCAGACGCATCCTCACCCTCACTGCCGCGAAACCAGACGCTTCGGCGCGTTTACCAAAACGGCGGCCCGGGAATCTCCCGGGCCGCCGTTTTGAACTGCTGTCCTTCGCTGCTGCCGCTTTGCCCGAGGCCGGGGCTCACGCTCCGTAGCGTCTTTCACCTACGCCTCAGGTTTGGTAGCGCACGTTGGGTCTGCTAGGGCACGATGCTCAGGCGCACACTTCGTTGCCCGGCCTGCACCACGTACATGCCGGCGGCCAGGGCCTGGGCCGGCCAACTCAGGACGGCCTGCCCCGTGGCGTCGGCGTCGGCGGTAAGCACCACGCGGCCCAGGCTATCAATCAGGCGCACCGTGGTTCCGGGCGCGGCCCCGGCAAGGGTGGCTCCGTGGGTCGTGGGGTTGGGGAAAAGAGCCAGCCCCGCGGGGATAGAAACTACCTGCACGGTCCGCACGGGCGAGTATTCCGCCGTCCCCTCCTGATCTACCTGCCTCAGGCGGTAGTAGCGCGTGCCAAGCTGGCTGAGCGCCGAGGCCTGGTTCGGGTCCCGGAAAGTATAGGTGCGGGTGCTCGTGCTGTGGCCGGCGGCGGGCACCGTCCCGATGTGCTCGAAGCGGCTGCCATCAACGCTACGCTCGACCTCGAAGCGGGCACTGTTTTCCTCCGAGGCAGTGTGCCAGTCGAGCTGCACCGCCCCCCGCTGGCACTCGGCCGCAAAGGTCACCAGCTCCACCGGCAGCGGGGCCGAAATGGTGAAGTTAGTATTCGAAATATCAAAGAAGTAGTTGTCGGCCGCTTCCACCATTACCCGGGCGGCGGTGGTGCCTACCCCGGGCACCGTAATGGCCTGGGAGCCGTCGTTGGGGGTATTCGCTAGCAGCAGCGTGGGGTAAGTCAGGCCGCCGTCGGTGCTCAGGCGCAGGTTGACGGTGGCGCAGTTCACCCCGTTGGCCGAGGTGCCGGCCACGTTCCAGGTCACGGTCTGGGTGGAGCCGCTGGCCCAGGTCACCGCGGAGTTGGGGGCCGTCACGAGGAAGGGGCCGGCGGAGTTGGTCGTACTCAGGCTCACGACGGGACTGCTGTTGAGGCCCCCCACCACGCCCTGGGTACCGCTATGCTGGTCGCGCACCGTCACCCGGAAGCGCAGGTTGCGCGTCACGGTTGGCAGCCGCTCCGTGCTGGTCGAGGTGTTGGCGACGAGGTCGGTCAGGCGGGGAAAGTAGCGCGTGGGGCTAGTGGTGGGCGCAAACGAGCGAAACAAGGGCACCGTCACATTGGTGGCCTGCGCGGTGGTAAGGTCGGCGGCGGGCCCCAGGTCGTATTCCTCCCAGCAGTAGGTCAGCGCGTCGCCCTCGGCATCGGTGCCAATGGCCGTCAGCTTGAAAGGCGTGCCGATGGGCAGCACTTTGCTGCTGGCGGGCAAGGCCACCACCGGAGCCGTGTTGCCGGTGGCCGAGATAATGCCGCAGGTGGTCGTAGCCAGGTAAGCGTAAATTTCCTCGTAGCTGGAGACGTGGAAGTAGGCGTCGGAGTTATTCTGCACGTTGTCGGGGGCGCAAATGCCGGCGTAGGCCATTATCGTGGAGCCTGAGCCCGGCTCGTAGGCCGTACTGGTATTGCGGTTACCGTCGCAGGCATCATTCTCACTGTTGAAGGTGTGGTCGGCCCCAAACTGGTGCCCCATTTCGTGGGCCACGTAGTCGATGTAAAACGCGTCGCCGACGGGCCGGAACAGGCCGGTTACTCCCCGAGCTTTGTTGCCGTTGAGGCACACCACGCCCAGGCCGGCAATGCCCCCGCCCCCGGTGCTGAACACGTGCCCGATATCGTAGTTATCCCGGCCGATAAGGGTAGTCACATTCGTCTGATTCTCGCCGAGCATGGCCACGCCGTCGTCGTTCGAGTACGGGTCGGTGCTGCCGTTGGTGTACACCAGGGCCGCATTGCCGCCCACCAGCACCAGGCGCACGGCCAGCTCCCGCTCGTAGACGCCCACCACGCGGTTTACGGCCGTCACAATGGCGGCTTGCCCCTGGGCCACCGTGCCGCCGTGGTACTGCGTGTACTCGCCCGTAGCGGCCACGGCCAGCCGGTAGGTGCGCAGTTCGGGGGCCACGCTGCGCCGGGCCGGCCCCGAATCCAGGTCAGAGGCGTCGGCCGCGGCCTCCGCCCGACCAGCGGCGCAGTGCATCTGCCCGCCGGGCATGTCGCGCCGGTAGAAGCTCAGGTAGTGGGTGTGGTCGGTTTCGCTGGCCGGGTCGATGTAGACCGTGCTATGGGCCGCCGACAGAATCTGGGCGTGGAAGCCGCGGGGCGTCAGGTCGAGGCGGACGGTAGCGGTGGGGTCGTCGAGGCCCACGCCGCAGTAGGTTTTGATGGCGGGAAACTGCGCGGCCAGCGCCGGCTCCATCACCGCCGTTTCCAGGACCTGGAAGCGCCCGGTGGTGCCGTCGGGCAGCGGCAGGGCCACTTGCACCGGGGCTTGGCCGGGGCGGCTCAGGCCGGGCGCGACTTCCCGGGGCGCCGGGGCCAGGGCCGTGCGCAGGTCGGCCAGGGCCAGCGTGACGGGGCGCGAATGCCGCAGGGCCTGCGCCAGGCGGGTATCGGCGGTGGCGCTGCGAGCCGCCGCGTCGTCGCGGAACAGCACGGGTGTGGGTTTCTGCTGGGCCTGGGCCCCCACTATAACCCCGAAAAAAAGGCCGGTGCCCAGGAGCAGACTAGTGCGAGACGAAACAGAAAGGGCCCTTGAGGCTACGAATAGACGGGTAGATATGTATTTCATCAAGAGAGGATAGAAATTTCCAAATATAAAGAAAACCCCTAGCCTGGAATATACTGGGTGAATGTTTGCGCTAGTCTAGTGAATTGGAAGCGGCAAACCTCCAGTTGCTTCTTCCTTTCCATCCCGACTTTATACTTCTACTTCAACAACGCTCCACTCCTGCGCCCTATTATAGCAGCGAAGCCGTACCTTAGAGAGCTGGCCGGAACGGGTATCCGGTAGTGCTTTTGCATCGGTTTCATCCTCCACTTTTCTGCCGAATCTATGTTCTTTTCTACTGCTATTGCGCGGGGTGCGGCCCTGCTGGCGGGTGTGGTGCTGACAGCAGCCCCGCTTTCGGCCCAGACTCCGCTTACCTGGACCAATGCCACCGTCGTGGGCGACTATAACTCCGGCTCGCTGAGCAACATTGCGGTAGACGCGGCCGGCAACGTCTACGAAACCCGCACCTTTCTGGGCTCTGCCCAGATTGGCAACCAGACGCTGGTCAGCACGACCAGCTCCGACGCGCTGCTGGCCAAGTACTCGCCGGCGGGCGTGCTGCTCTGGGTGCGCCAGCTCAGTTCCGCCGGCCCCGACAGTGGCTTCGACGTGGAGGTCGATGCGGCGGGCAACTGTTACGTCGCCGGCTATTTTGCCGGGCCCATCACGCTGGGCAACGGCGTGGAACTGACCAGCACTACGACCTCTACCAAGGCCTACGTCGTCTCTTACGCCCCGGATGGCACCGTGCGCTGGGCCCAGCAAAGCTCGGCTACCGGGGCCAGCGGCACCGCGGTCCTCGGCAACAGTCTGGCCGTGGATGCGGCGGGCGCGGTGTATCTGGCCGGGCGCTTTCAGCAACAGGCCCGCTTTGGCAACACCATCCTCAACGCCCCGGCCGAGTCGAGTGGGGAAGCAGCCTTTGTGGCCAAGTTTGCGGCCGCCAATGGTGCGTTGCTGCTGGCGATACCCGCGTATTACTACGCCCGGCCGGCTCCTAACGCGTCGGCCCTGTACCAGGCGCCCCAGCTTGCCGTAAGCCCAGCCGGCGACATCACCCTGGCCACATACTTTTCGGGGCGCCCCGTATTCGGGCCTGTTACCCTCACCAGCCAGGGCCGCAACGACGTGCTGCTGGCCCGCTACTCGGCTACCGGGACCCTGCAGTGGGTGCAGCAGTTTGGCGGCCCCCAGGATGAGCTGGTGTCCCAGGTAAAAACGGATGCGGCGGGCAACACCTACCTGGCCGGTTCCTACGAAGGCTCACCCTCTTTCGGCACCACCCCGCTGCCGGCGGCAGCCGTGCCCAACGCTTTTCTGGCCAAATATTCGGCCGTGGGCCAGCCCGACTGGGTGCAACCGGGCAGCTCAGCCAGCCTGAGTCGTTGGATGGACCTGGCCCTGGATGCTACGGGTGCCCCCTACGTGACCGGCTACTTCTCGGGCGAAACGCGCTACGGCACTACCCCGCCGGTCGTGCTGACCAGTGCCGGCGGCACCGATGCCGTTGTGGCGGCCTATACGCCGCAAGGACAGGCGCTCTGGGCCCAGGCCGGCGCCGGCACCTACGTGGATATGGGTACCACGCTCGGCCTGGATGCGCAAGGCAGCGTGTACGTGGCAGGATTCTTCACCACGGCAGCAACGTTTGGCCCGGTGCGCCTTAGCCTGCCCTCGACGGCGAACAACAGGTTTCTGGCCCGCCTGAGCACTACCACCCTAGCCAGGCAGGAGGCCCGCACTCAGGCCCTGGGCTTGTATCCCAACCCGGCCACTTCGGTGCTGCAGGTACCCGCTCTGCCGGCCGGAACGGCCGTGCAGTTTGTCGATGCGCGGGGCCGGGTGGCCCGCCACGCCACGGTAGGCTCCGGAGCCCAGGTATCGGTACGAGGCCTGGCGCCGGGCCTGTATATTCTGCGCACCAGCACGGCTCAGGGTCAGCAGTTTGCGGGCCGGGTGGTGGTCGAGTAAGGGCCCTGCCGGCGGAGCACGGCCCATCGTGCTCCGCCGGCAATAGTAACCAGCCAGCAGGGGCCGCCTCGGAATCCGGGGCGGCCCTTGGGCTTTCTGCCGCCGCCAGGCAGGCCTGGCCTGAGCCGGGCCGGGGAGGCCGACGCGGACTGGGACTGAGGTTGGCGGGCCGGCAGCTCTTGCATGAGCTTTCTTCTATATATTTGGGAATTTACGCTTGCCCCGCCCCTACTACATGGACAACTTTTCCACTGCTTTTGCCCGGCGTGCCGGTTTGCTTGCCCTGGCCGTGCTGCCCCTCGCCTCCCTGGCCCAGAACACCGACTCGCTCATGGTCGTGCACGGCGCGGCCGACGGCCACAAAGTCAGCCGCCTGACCGTCTTCAAGGGCGGCGGACTGCTGCTGGGCGGCAAGTTCGATGAGGACATAAGCGGCACGTATGTGCCGGCCGAGGGCAGCGGCACCCGGCTGATGTGGTACCCCGAAAAGGCCGCCTTCCGGTTCGGCTACGTAAACGGCACCCAGTGGGACGCGGCCAACATTGGGCTTTACTCTACCGCGGGCGGCTATAACGCCCGGGCTTCGGGCGACTACGGCACGGCCTTCGGCAAAGACGTAGTGGCCGCCCAGATCAGCTCCACTGCCATCGGCGAGTACTGCACCGCCACGGGCGCAGCCTCGGTGGCGTTGGGCTACTACGCCCACACCAACGCCCGCCAGGGTACCTTCGTCTTCGCCGACCGCTCGGTAATCGACGACGGTAACTTCGTTACCGACGAGTCCTTTAGGGCCGAAACCAACCACTCGGCCACCTGGCGCGTGTCCAACGGTTTCCGCATCTACACCTCCGCCAACCGTAGCAGCGGCATTATCTTCCAGTCGGGTGCGCCCATTACCGGCACCAACTCGACGCCTTCCTGGTACCAGTCTAACGCGGTAATTTCGACCTCTACGGGCGCCTACCTGAGCGCCAGCGGCGTGTGGACCAACGTGTCGGACCGCCACAAGAAGCACCGTTTCGCGGCCGTATCGGGCGAGGATGTCCTGACGCGCCTGCGCCGGGTGCCCATGACGCGCTGGAGCTACAAGGTCGATAAGAACAACGTGCGCCATCTCGGCCCCATGGCCCAGGACTTCCACCAAGCCTTTGGCTTGGGCCCCGACAGTGTCAGCATCGGCACCATTGATGCCGACGGGGTAGCCCTGGCCGGCGTTCAGGCCCTAGATGCCCGCACCCAGGCCCAGGCTACCCAGATCAGCGCGTTGAAAGCCGAAAATCAGGAACTGCGCAGCCGCCTCGATGCCCTGGAGCGCCGGGCCTTGGCTGCTACCGTTGCTGCGGCTCCGCAGAGCCCGGCCACGGCGAGCCTGCCGCTGGCCGTGGCCGGGCTGCTGGCCGGTGGCGGCATCGGAGCCGCGCTGCTGCGCCGGCGCCGCTAGCCGCCTCTTACTGCCTCTTACTGCCTGCCGGCACGGTCCCCGACCGTGCCGGCTTTTTTATTTCCCCATCCAACGCAACCCCGGTGCTGGGGTGCTGGTCATGGGCCCAGCAACAGCAGGCTGGGCCCTATAACTGGCCTTCCCGCTACAGTCCTTTCCTATTCCCTTTTCACTTATCGTTTTATGATGCGTATTTCTTCCTGCCTGGCCCGTCTGGCGGCCGTGCTGCTCCCCGCGCTGGCCGCAGCTTCCGTAGCTACCGCCCAAACAGCTCCGGCCTGGGGCAGTGCTACCCGGGTAGGCACCCGCTCCTCGACCCATGATGAGTTTGGCCGTACCGCCGTCGACGGGGCGGGCAACCTGTACCGCGTGGGCTCTTTCTCGGGCTCCCTGGACCTGGGCGGCACGGTGCTTACCGCCCGCAGCGCCGACACCGATGCGTATCTGGCTAAATATACTTCCAGCGGCACCCTGGCCTGGGTGCGGCACCTGAGTTCCGCGGCGCAGGATATAGCCCACGACGTGGCCCTGGATGCGGCCGGCAACGTGTACCTGACCGGCTCCTATACCGACGACCTGGACCTGGGCAACGACGTGGCCCTGACCGGCGGCGGGCAGATCGGCAAGCTTTTCGTGGCCCGCTTCTCGCCCCAGGGCCTGGCCCAGTGGGCCCGGCAAAGTGCCCCCGCCCCCGACAACCTGGTGGGCGGCTCAGGCCTGGTGGTGGATGCCGGCGGCACAGTGGCCGTTACGGGCCTATGCCACGGCAGCATCAGTATCGGCACGACGACGGCTACCCTACCCGCCCCGGCAAAGGGCGGCGCCTTCCTGGCCCGCTTCAACGGCGCCACCGGGGCCCTGCTGACGCTGGCGCCGGGCTTCTGGTACAGCCGGACCGGGCAGGAAGGTCTATATCTTCCCCACCTGGCCCTGGCCCCAGCCGGCGACTACTACCTGCTTACCCAGCAGGCCGGTGACCAAACCCTGGAAGTGGGCTCGACGACGCTCCTGCCCGGGGGCACTGGTGATGCCGTAGCCACCCGCATCAGTGCCGCGGGCACGGTAATCTGGGCCCAGCACCTGGCCATTGGAAACAACCCGCAGGCCAACTTCTACTACCGGGGCCGCACCGATGCGGCCGGCAACCTCTACCTGGCCGGCACCTTTTCCGGTACGGCCCACGCCAGCGGTACTACCATCGTCAGCAGCGGCGATTATGATGCCTTCCTGCTGAAATACTCGCCCCAGGGCGCGGTGGAATGGCTGCGCACCAGCGGCGGCACCGGCCTCGACCGGTGGTCGGACCTGAGCCTGGACGCCCAGGGCAATGCCTACGTTACGGGCAGCTTTGCCAGCACTGCTACCATCGGCAGTACTTCCCTGACGTCGGCCGGGGGCTCCGACGTGGCCGTGGCCTGCTACTCGCCCCAGGGCCAGGTACGCTGGGCACAGCGGGCCGGTGGCCCCGGCAACGACCACGCCTACTTTCTAGGCCTGGAAGAGCGGGCCGTGCGCGTGCTGGGCAGCTTCACCGATGGCAGCGCCTTCGGCTCCGTAGTCCTAAACAGCAGTCTGGCCAGCGGGGAGCTGTTTGTGGGCGTGCTGCAAAACCCGGTGCTGGCCGCCAGAGCAGCGCAGCCACAAGCCTTGGCGGGTCTGTACCCTAATCCGGCTACAGAGGTAGTACGCCTGCCAACCATGCCCGGCGGAACCCACATCCAGTTTATCGACCGGCTGGGTCGGGTGGCCCGGGAAACTACCGTATCGGCAGCGGCCCAGGTTTCGGTGCGGGGCCTGGCGCCGGGCCTTTACACGCTGCGCGCCACGGATGTCGAAGGCCGGCAGTTCGCGGGCCGGGTGGCGGTCGAGTAAGGGACCTGCCGGAGGAACACTACCCACAGTGCTCCCCGGCAATAGTAACCAACTGGCAAGGGCCGCTCCGGATTCCGGGGCGGCCCTTGCTGCTTTATGGGAAGCAGGCGCTTGCCTACTGCTTAGCAGCTATTTACGCTGCCTCTTCTGGTCGCCGGGCCGCTGTAGAGACACCTACTTGGGTCTCAATCGGTGTTTAGCTTAAGGGTATGAGGCCGTCATGGCCCGGCCAGCAGTCAGCAGATGCAGCATAAAGAGTAGCTGCCCGAAGGCTCGGCGCACTTACTGCGCGGCGGCTTCGGGAGTAGCCGGCTGCTGGGCAAAGGCAGGGTCCATGTATAGCACATTCCAGAGGTGGCCGTCGAGGTCCTGGAAGTTACGGTCGTACATGAATTCCATTTCATTTTGCGGCTGCTGCGGCACCGGCTGTCCCCCGGCGGCCAGGGCCGCTTCGGCGAGGCGGTCCACCTCGGCGCGGCTGTCGACCGCCAGACAGAGAATAACTTCTTTGGCCTGGTGAGCCTTGACCAGCGGCTGGGCAGTGAACGTCTGGAAAAACGGCTCCACCAGCAGCATCACGCAGATAGTATCGCTGACGACCATACAGGTGCCCTCTTCGTTGGTCATCTGCGGATTGAAGCTAAACCCGAGTTGGGTAAAGAAAGCCACCGAAGCGTTCAGGTCCTTAACGGGCAGGTTGACAAAAATATTAGCTACCATGTGAGTATTGGTTAAGTGGATATAAGGCAAAAATACCAAGTAAATCACCCCCAACAGGCGGCAGAATGCGACAACTTGCGGGGTATTTGCGACAAGTTTTTTAGCAATGCAGAGCGCGCCCTTTTGCTTGCGGGCTGCTACGACCAACCCAGCCTGGGTGCTCGCCTCCGGACCAACAGTTGGCTTCACCCTCGCAAAAACGCCCCTCTTGAACTGGTAGCACACCTGTTTACCGCTGACCTTGCCACTAGCCCAGACCACGGGAATCAGTAGTACCCGAGCGCGCGTCGTAAGTGACGAGGTGCACGGGCCGCTCGGGCCAGTCGACAACAGAGAAGAAGTCGGAGCCAACGCCCCTGGTGTTTTTCAGCCCCGGCTGGGCGCAAAAGTGGGCAATCGGGGCTGGCAAGCGCTGCCACGGCACTGTACATAAGGCCCCGGGCAGGGCACCCCGCAGGTGGCCGGGATATTTTTTTCTTTTCGGCGTGGGGGTACGGGCCGGGTTGGGGCTCTTATAGACGAAACGTTTCAAACCGGACGGCTGTACGCGGCAGCCCTCCTTTCAGCCGGCCCAGCTTTTCCACTGCCTAACGTCTGCCCGGTGCTGCCGGTGCAGGCAACTCCCGGCAGGGTGGTTTGGCAGCGGCATTTCCCTTACCAACGGCTCGGCAGCGGGCTTCCACTTCTTGTCTTTTCTCCGATGAAACTTGCATCCTTACTCTTTACTTCCGGCCTGCTCTATCTGGGCTCGGCCCTCCAGCTTCACGCCCAAACGCAGGCGGCGGCCAGTGTGGCCCCTGCGGCCTCCGCTGCCGCCCCAGCTTCTGAGCGGGAGCACCAGGCGTTTCAGTTCAGCGTGGTTCCTCCCCTGGGCACCAATGGCCTGGCCAGCGGCCGTACCATTAATACCGTGTCCTTGAACTTTCTGGTCGGTTATGCGGCCGGGGTGCAGGGCCTGGAACTCGGAACCCTGCTCAACGTGGATCGAGACGCCGTGCAAGGCGTGCAGGCCGCGGGCCTGGCCAACGTGGTAGGAGGTCCGGTGCGGGGCACCCAGCTGGCGGGCCTGAGCAATGTGGTGACCGGCGGTGGGCAGGGCCTGCAAATGGCGGGCCTGGCCAATGTGGCGGTTGGGCCCGTGGAGGGCGCTCAGCTGGCCGGCATGGTCAACTACCAGGGCGGAGCTGCCCAAACCCGCACCGTGCAACTGGCGGGCCTGGCCAACGTCGTGCCCGGCACTGTGCGGGGCACCCAGGTAGCGGGCCTGCTCAACGTCGCCAAGCACGTGCGGGGGCTACAGCTGGCCCCGTTTAACATTGCCGATTCGGTATCGGGAGCCAGCATCGGGGTGCTAAGCCTGGTGCGCCACGGCTACCACCGCGCCGAGGTCTGGACCAGCGACGCGCTGCCGGCCAATGCGGCCCTCAAATTGGGCGGCTCGCGCAAGTTCTACAACATCCTGTCCGTGGGCGTGCAGCCCGGCAGCTCTTTCCGCTGGGGCTTTGGCTACGGCGTGGGCAGCGAGCTGGAGCTCTCCAGCCGCCTGACGCTAAGCGTGGATGCACTGGCTACCCAGGTCAACGAGAAGAAAGGCTGGACCGACGAACTAAACCTGCTGAACCAGCTCCGCCCCCTGTTCGGCTGGCGCTTGTCGGCAGGCGGCCGGACTACCCTACTGCTGGGCCCCACGCTCAACGTCATGGTTTCCCGCTACCAAGCACCAGAAAAGGCGGGCTACGGCTCACGCCTGGCCGGTAAGCACTTGGAGCTGTTCAACGAAACCCACGGCCGCACCAATACCCGCGCCTGGGTGGGCGCCCAGGCGGGCATCCGCTTTTAAGTTTCTGCCTGAGCCCGGTAAGCAACCCGGCCTACCCCAGCCAGCCCCCTCCCGCAGCTACCACGCCCGAGAGGGGGCTGGCTGGCTTTTGAACAAGTGAATACGTAACGGCTGACTTATCGGCCGGTCTTTACCAGGGCAAGGAGCCGGTGGCAGAAGAGGCTGTGCCGGTGGGACCATCCGGAGGCAGCAGGGCCAGGCGGATGGCTTCGGCCGCTCCCTGCGCGGGCGTATCGGTGCCCGCAAAGCCATTCAGGTCGGTAGCCGTGTAGCCGGGGGCAGCTGCGTTTACCTTGATGGCCGTATTCCGCAGCTCGTAGGCCAGCTGCACGGTGAGCATGTTCAGGGCGGCCTTCGAGGCCGAGTACCCCAGCAGGCCCCAGTCGTTCTGCCCGCTGAGGGTGAGCGAGCCCAGCGGACTGGACACGTTGACGATGCGCCCCGCCGCAGCCTGCCTTACCAGCGGTAAAAATGCTTGGGTGACGGCCAGCGTACCCAGGAAATTGGTCTGGAGCACTTGCTCCACGCTGCGCACGGCGGCCGTGCTGGGGGCGCCGTCGCCGGCCACGTTGATGCCCGCATTGTTGACCAAAATGTCGAGGCGGCCTTCCTCACGCTGCAAGTGGGCCGCTGCCGCATCGAGGGTTGCCTGATTAGCTAGGTCTAGCTCCAGGAACAGGACGTCGCCCTCGGCGGCCAGCGCGGCGACGGCCTGCTGGCCTTTGGCGGCCTCGCGGGCTCCCAGATACACCCGGCAGCCCGCCTGCAGCAGCCCCCGCACGATTTCGAAGCCGATGCCCTTGTTGCCGCCAGAAACCAGCGCAATTTTCTTGTATGCCATGTTGCCTGTGGGTTTGAGTTAGTACTCCACAAAGGTCCGGCGGGCAGGCGGGCAATAGACTTCGCCAATCAATCCATCTGTTTTAGATTTCAAACAGGTTGGCGTGGATTATAGCCCCTTATAAACCGACCTTACGCAAGGCCTCACCCCCAGAGTCCCTCGCCTATTCGGAGACTCTGCGCATAAAGC
This sequence comes from Hymenobacter cellulosivorans, assembly GCF_022919135.1. Taxonomy (NCBI): domain Bacteria; kingdom Pseudomonadati; phylum Bacteroidota; class Cytophagia; order Cytophagales; family Hymenobacteraceae; genus Hymenobacter; species Hymenobacter cellulosivorans. Next base: position 4,976,848 of record NZ_CP095049.1, read on the forward strand.
AGATGCGGGCCGGAGGTGAGGCACCCACTCGCCCCTTCTTAGCTCCCACTCCCAGCCAACCGCCGGAAGTCGCCCGGGGTTTGGGCGGCGTGGCGCTTGAAGAAGGTGCAGAAGTGGGCCACATCGGCAAAGCCCAGGCTGTCGGCAATTTCGGAGATGCTCCAGGTGGTTTGCTTGAGCAAGAGCCGGGCTTCCTGCGCCAGCCGGCGGCTGATAAGGGCAGTGGTGGTGTGGCCCGTCGTCTCCTTGAGCACCCGGTTGAGGTGGTTGACGTGCACGGCGAGTTGGTCGGCGTAGTCGGTGGCGGTGCGCAGGCGCAGCGGCGGCTGAGGGCTCGGGCGCGGAAACTGCCGCTCCAGCAGCTCCGTGAACTGGGCCGCTACCCGTTCGGCAGCGCTATGCGTCGCCAGCTGGACGGGGGCCGGCTGCAGCTTTTGCACCAGGTGAATCAGCTCCCAGAGGTAGGTGCGCAGCAGGTCCTGCTTGTAAGCGTAGCCCGACTGGAGCTCGTGGGCCATCTTTTGGAAAATGGCTTCTACTGCCGCGCACTCGGCTTCGGCCACTTCCCACACCGGGTAGGCTCCGGGCTGAAAAATCGGCAGCTCCGAGAGCACCACCCCGGGCCGGGCGGGCAGCAGAAAGGCGTCGTCGAAAAGGCAGCAATAGCCGGCGGGGGCTTCGGTGAGCGGCAGCCAGCGGTAGGGCACGCGCGGCGTCACCAGAAACAAAGTATTGGTGCCGATGTGCGCGGCTTGGTCGGCGTACTCTACCTGGCTGCGCCCCCGGCAGAGCGTGATTTTGTGGTAGTCCCGCCGGCTGAACTCCATTGGCGGCCCCTGAGGGATGTCGGCCAAGGGGAACACGTTGAAATGCCCCCGCCCGGCCCCAACTCAGGCGGCGGCAAGACGCCACCTACGGCCGACCCGGGAGTAGGGGCGCAGGCGTCGTAAAAGGCGGCGAGGGAGTTGGGTTTCATGCGGGCAATTATACAAATCAACCCTGTTCTACTTTACCTTCTCGAACACCGTTCCATTGAACTGGTAACGGATTCGCTTAGGAGTGACCTTGCCCTCGGCCCAGACCACCGGAATTTCCAGCACCCGGGTTTTGGCATCGTAGGTAATCAGGCGCACGGGCCGCTCAGGACGGTCGACGACCGAGAAGAAGTCGAATTCAAAGCCCAGGGTATTTTTCAGGCCCGACTGGGTCCGAATCAGCTTGGCATCCGTGTTGAGCTGCCCATTTTCAATGGCAAAGGCCTTCACGTGCTGGTAGCAGTCCTTGCTGGAGTAGATGCCCTGCCCGTAAGCCAGGTAATAGGTCTGGGTGCCGCTTAGCACCGGGAAAACATCGAAGTAGAAGTGGCCGGCGTCGGGGTTGTCGTCGGGCTTGGGGGTAATCAGGCGTCGGGACGCCACTTTGGCCCCGGCCCGGTACTGCACCACGTTCTCGAAGTAGTGCATAGTGCCACCCTCCTCGGTGTCCCAGGAATAGATGCGCAGGCGGCCATCGGGGGCGGTGCTGATGGTAATATGCTCCTGCTGCAGGGCCGGGAAGGCGTAGGTCAGCGTGGCGGGCTCGGTGGCGGTGTAGCGCAGCAGGCGGGCCAGGAACCGCTCGTTGGCCCGGGTCAGGGAGTCGATGCCACCGACGGCTGCCGCCGTGTCGTTGTAGTTGGCCCAGTAGGTGATGCGCCGGGCGTCGCGCACCAGCTCCCGCTCAATGGTTTTGAGGTCTTTGCCCAACAAGGCAGCGGGCAAAAGCAGCAAAACGAAACAGAGTAGACTTCGCATTAGAGAGGATAAAAAAGGGCAGTGCCCAAGTCCGCGCCGCGAAAGTCGACAATTCGGGCCGGGAAGCAAGCCGGCGGCCCGAGAATAGGAAGAAGCAGGTCGCGTCACCCCTACATTTGAAATTCAGTGGTCTATTTTCTCGTCATAGGAAATAGGTATAATTTGCATTCTTTTTATTTTCCTGTACCTGGATATGAGCCAACGTTTATTCTTTTTTCTCGGTGCCCTAAGCACCTTCCTGTTGAGTACCCTGATGGTTTGCCCGGCGCGGGGACAAACTTCGGCCTTTAGTTTCGCCGCCGTCTGCGGGGCATCCCCCACCGGCGGGTATTCTTACTGCTATGGCACTGCGGTCGACGGCACGGGCAGCCTATATACAACGGGCTACTTTAGCGGTACCATCAGCTTTGGCAATACGACCCTGACCAGCGCTGGTGATTTTGATATCTACGTAGCGAAGATGAGCCCCAGTGGCAGCTGGCTCTGGGCGGTCCGGGGAGGCGGCAGCGGAAGCGACAAAGCACAGGCCCTGGCTCTGGACGCGACGGGCAACGTCTACGTAACCGGCTCTTCTTTCAGCCCGGACGCCAACTTTGGCCCTACTACCCTCAACTCCATGGCCGCCAGCGTAGTAATAGCCCGGCTCGACCCGCAAGGCAACTGGACCTGGGCGGTGGCAGCCGGCAACAATGGTTCGGTTGGCCGCAGTGTTAAGGTCGACGCGAGGAGCAATGTCTACGTAGCGGGTCTCCTCGTTGGCAGCACCCCCGGCATTTTCGGGAGTACGACCTTAACCAATACGGGTACGTCGAACGCCTTCGTAGGGAAGCTGACCAGTGGTGGCGGCTGGCAATGGGCTACTGCTACCACGGGCGTGACTACTGCCACCGTTCAACTGCTGGGTATGGCAGTAGACCAGGCGGGCAACTCCTACGTTACGGGCAGCTTTAGCAGCGGCACCCGATTCGGGCAGACTACGCTGACTCCTGAAAACAACAGCTCGGACGTTTACGTGGCGAAGATGAGCCCCGCCGGCTCCTGGCTCTGGGCTAGCGCGGGCGGGGCAATGGGAGAGATGGGGGTTCTGACCTAGTAGTGGATGCGGATGGCAATAGCTACGTTGCCGGCTATTTAGAGCCAAGACCGGCCACGTTCGGCACGTTGAGCCCCTCTTCTGCTGACGGAACGCTGTTTGTTGGCAAGCTTAGCTCCGGCGGCAGCTGGACGTGGGTCCTTCGCGCAGGCGGAGCCGGATCGGCCACCCCAAACTCGGTAGCCCTGGCCCCGAACGGCAACCTACTCCTGACCGGCTCCTTTACTGCCCATCAGGCGCCCGTGCAGTTTGGCATCATCCCGTTAGCATACCAGGATCTTAGCGACGTTTTCGTGGCCGTACTTGATCCTGCCCAGCAATGGCAAACCGCGCTAAGTGGCGGCGGCAGGGGAATAGATAGCGGCAAAAGTATTTCAGTCGATGCCCAGGGCAATGCATGGGTTGGTGGTAATATCGGGAGCACCGCAATCAGTTTCCCACCCTTCACTCTCCCGTCAAACGCTAGCGTAGAAACCGCTTTTATTGCTCGTGTAGCCCCCGCGGTGCTGGGTGTACAGCCCAAACAGTCGCGGCAACTGCTCCTTTACCCAAGCCCGGCTACGACTAGCATCCGCGTGCCAGCTCTACTGCCAGGCACCCAAACCGAGTTAGTTGATCGACTAGGCCGCGTCGTGCGCACGATGCCTGTGTCTACTAGTGGCGAAGTATCAGTACGGGACCTTGCCCCCGGGCTGTATATTCTGCGGGCTACCAACGGACAAGGCGTCCCCTACAGTGGCCGCGTGCTGGTAGAGTAATTTCCCGGCAGCGGGTGCCGCACCGAAGGCACAGGCTTTTCTAACGGCCGCCCCGGAATCCGGGGCGGCCGTTGCTATTTGCCGGGCGGGCCTTTCTCGGCTCACCGCCCCAGCAGCAAAGCCAGCCCGCGCCGAATAAGCGGACTGGTTTATGCAGATTCTTCTATACTTGCCGCGGCAGTTTTTGCATCTTACGCTTCTAATCCATTCTTCCGGCATGCCGACCCGCACTACTTCCCTTAAGCAACGCTTTTACTTTGGCCAGGGCTACGTCAGTGGCTATATCTCGATTTTCCTTTCGATGCTGGCCCTGTGCGCGGTGCTGTGCTTTCACTACCCTGAGTACCTGACCACGCCCGAGTTTCGGGAAATCTACACCGGGGAGCTGATGAAAACCCTGCTGGTGGCCGTCATCGTGGCGTCCTTCTTTTTTGCCACGCTCAGCTTTCTGCTCAGCCAGCGCAAGCAGCACGCCGTCATGGGCATTGTGCTGTCGGCCATGGCCGTGGTTATTGGGGGCTTTTCGGTGCAGCCCCGGCCCGTGGAGAAAACTTTCTGGCATATCGGCCTCGACTGGCTTCTGCTCGACTTGCTGCTGATGGCCGTCATTTTCGTACCCATTGAAATGGCCTGGCCCCGGCACGAAAAGCAGGCCCGCTTTCACGCCGAGTGGCGCACCGACCTAGTGTACTTTGCCATCAGCCACCTGTTCGTGCAGTTTTTCGGCGTCATTACCCAGGCCCCGGCCAAGCTGCTTTTCGGCTGGATGGGCCTGGCTCCGCTGCAGCACTGGGTGCAGGCGTTGCCCTTCGTGGCGGGCTTTCTGCTGGCCTTGCTCGTCACCGATTTGTTTCAGTACGCGGCCCACCGCCTGTTCCACTCCCACGTGTATTTATGGCGCTTCCACTCGGTGCATCACTCCACTCAGGCTATGGACTGGCTGGCCGGCTCGCGCACCCACTTCATCGACATCTTCGTGACCCGGTCTATTTCCTTTATTCCGCTCTACGTGCTGGGGTTTTCGGAGCTGACCTTTAACGCCTACATCCTGTTCGTGTCCATTCACGCGGTGCTGATTCACGCCAACACCAGCCTCAACTTCGGCTGGCTGAAATACCTGCTCGTCACGCCCCAGTTTCACCACTGGCACCACTGCGAAGACCCGGCCCATTACGGTAAGAACTTCGCCATCCACTTTCCCCTCATCGACCGCCTTTTTGGCACTTACTACCTGCCCGGCAACGAGTGGCCGGAAGCTACCGGGGTGCGGGAAGGCTCCTACCCCAAAGGCTACTTGAAGCAGCTCAAGCACCCTTTCACCAAGAGCCCCTTCGACAACAACCTGAACATGGAAGAGCAGAGCAGCCGCTAGCCCTCGGCGCTGAGTCAGCCAAAAAACCCTGCCATTGTCCGGCTTATCCTTGTCCCATTTGTCCGAAAAGCCAGGAGCTCACGAACCTCACCGCAAATCAGCGTTTTGGGAACGTTGAGAAGTGAACCAATCATTAGGGTTGAGGCCGATACGCCGCGAAAGTCGACAATTCAGGGCGCGGCCAACCTGCGGCCCTTCCGCACGCAAAAGCCCACTCCTAGACCAGCCGGTCCGGGAGTGGGCTTTTGGGTTTTCGTCAGCCTCTAGGAAGCGGCTACACTCACGCCTACGTGGTTGGCGGCGGCAATGATGACGGCGGCTACTTTCTCAGGCTGGGAAAGCATGACCACGTGACTGGCTTCCACGGTGGTCGTCGTGGCGTTGAGCTTTTTGGCCAGGGTGCGTTCCAGGTCGGGGTTAATCATGCGGTCCTGGCCGGCAATGATGTACCAGGAAGGCTTGGTTTTCCAGGCCGCCTTGGTGATTTTCTCCTGCAACGCCGAAAACGCCTGGGGCCCCTGGGTGGAAATCAGCAACTGCTGCTCGGCCGGGGGCAAGTCCTGGGCGAAGTCCTCCACGATGCCCTTGGGCGTCATGCTCACGTAGCCCTGGGCATCGGGCCGGATTTCGTCGTTGCCGGGCGTGGCCGGGGCTGTTTGCACCAGCTCCAGAAACGACTGGCCCTCGTCGGGAGCCGCGGCGGCCACGTACACCAGGCCGGCCACCTTGGGGTCGTTGCCGGCTTCGGTGATGACCACCCCGCCCCAGGAGTGGCCCACGAGCAGCGTGGGGCCATCCTGCAAGGCCAAAGCCCGCTGGGTGGCGGCCACGTCGTCGGCCAACGAAGTCAGTGGGTTCTGGACCGCCGTGACGTGGTAGCCCTGGGCCTGGAGCAGCGGAATAACTTTGGCCCAGCTGGAGCCGTCGGCCCAGGTGCCGTGTACGAGTACGATATTCTTGACGCGCGCAGCGGACGCAGTGTTTTCGGTCATAAAATGTGTGGTTAGGATACCGGAAAAGGCGCTAACAAGAGGCTTGGGGCTACTCCCGTCAGCTTAGGCACCGAGGTATTTCTTCAATTCAGTGGCGGCTTGCCGGATGTGGGCCTGTACCTGGGGCAGCTCGGCCAGGCCGTTGAGCAGGCCAAAGTCGTGGATCATGCCGTTGTAGCGCACGGTAGTCACGGGCACGCCGGCCTCGTCGAGCTTACGGCCGTAGGCTTCGCCCTCGTCGCGGAGCACGTCGGCTTCGGCTACCTGAATCAAGGCCGGCGGCAGGCCTTGCAGCTGCTCGGTGGTGGCGTTCAGCGGGGAAGCATAGATCTGGGCGCGCTCCTCGGGGTCGGTGGTGTAGAGGTCGTACATCCACTTCATCAGCGAGGTCGTCAGGAACCGGTCCTGGCCAAACTGCTGGTAGGATTCGGTTTCGAAGTCGGCCGCCACAATGGGCCAGAACAGAATCTGCAGCTTGATGTGGGGGCCGCCTTTTTCCTTGGCCAGTAGCGTAGTTACGGCCGTCATGTTGCCGCCGACGCTGTTGCCGACCACGGCCAGGTTCTTGCCATCCACGTTGAGTTCTGCCCCGTTCTCAGCTACCCACTTCGTGGCGGCGTAGATTTCGTGGATGGCCTGGGGGTACTTGGCGTCGGGTGTGGGCGTATAGTTCACAAATACGGCCGCGAAGCCCGAGGCCACGACCAGGTCGCGCACCAGACGCTGGTGGGTGGGGAAGTCGCCCAGCACCCAGCCGCCGCCGTGAATGAAGATGAACACGGGCAGCACCGTACCAGAAGTGCCGGTGGGGCGCACGATGTGCAGAGGCACCGTGTAGCCGTCCTGGGTAATGGTTTTCTGGCTGACCTCGATGCCCGACAAATCGACGTTGACCGAAGCCTGGGCACCAACCAATACCTGGCGGGCGGCTTCGGGCGAGAGGGTTTCCAGGGGCGGACCGCCGGCGCCGTTCAGCGCGGCCAGAAAGGTTTTTACTTCCCGCGAAATGGCCGAATCTTCGGCAACAGGCACGGGGGCGGGGAAAGTGAGGTTGCTCATGGCAAAAAACAGGTAGAGAAGTGACGAGTCGAGGCCCCACGGGCGCGGGACCGGCAGCACCTTGCTGACGCCACAAACGTAGCCGCTGCCCCGGCCCGGCCCGCGGTAGAAAACCCGGATAAATCGGTACTTTATGCTGGCAGTGCGGTTTGCTCGCCTCCGGCGGGCGAAATTGCCCGTAGTTTCCTGCTTGTATGCCCTACCCCGTCCGCCGCTTGCCCCGGCTGCTGCTCGTTTTCTTCCTGCTTGCCGGCTTTGCCAGTCAGGCCGAGCCGCTTTACCCCCTACTCAGCCGTGCGGCCACCGACAGCCTGCGCGCCCGCCTGCGCCAGGGCCTGCCCGACACCAACCGGGTAAAAGCCCTGCTGACGCTCAGCCACGACCTAATTTCGGGGCACGACGAGCTGGGCCTGCCCCTGGACAGTGCCGATGCCTACGCCCGCCGAGCCCTGCGCCTGAGTAACGCCCTGGGCTTTGCCCCTGGGCAGATTAGCAGCCAATACGCCCTGGGGCGGCTGTTGCTCAGCACGGGCCAGCCGGCCGCGGCCCGGGGATGGTTGCAACCAGGGCTGACCCGGAGCCGGCAGCTCGGGGCCCGGCACCTTGCGGCCGACGGCTGGTACTACTGGGCTACCACCTACGCCCGCAACCCCGACGAAATGCCGGAGCGCATCCGCTGCTTTGCCCGGGCCATGCAGCTGTATCAGAACCTGGGCGACCGGGCGCAGCACGCCTACGTGCTCAAAAGCATTGCCGATATGCACCTGTTGCAGGGCAACGCGGCCCAGGCCCGAACCGAGCTGCTGCAGGTAGTGGCCCTGTACCGGGCCGCGGGTTACCGCCACCTGCACTACACCTACGATTTGCTGCGGGCCGTGCACCGCAATACCGGCAATTACAAAGAAGCCCTGCGTTACGGGCTGGCCGCCGTCGAAAGCGCCCGGGCCACCCGGGACACGGCCCTGCTGCCGTATTTCTACACCACCGTGGGCACGGTGTATACCGGCCTGAACCAGCTGGAGCAAACCCTGACCTACTACCGCCTGGCTTTGCGACAGGCCCACCAGGAGAAAAACGTTTCGCAGATTCTCGACATAGCCGGCGGTATTATCTACGTGCTGATTGCCCAGCACCACCCCGAGCAGGCGCTGAAGTTTTACCAGCAGGAAATTCAGGCCTACCCGCCCACCAATGAGCACCAGCGCTACATTGTCGCCCTGGCCCTGGCTACGTGCTACACCGCTACCGGAGACTTTGCCCGGGCCGAGCACTACAAAGACCAGCTGGTGCGGGCCCTGCAGGTAAAGAAAATGTATGCCGACGATTACCCCCAGCAGCTGGACACCTACTACCGGCTGGGGCAGCTGAGTGTGACCAGCCGGCAGTACGCCAAAGCCCGGGACTTTCTGCGCCGGGCCCAGGCCGCGCTGCCCTGGGCCAACAACGTAGCCATAGCCGCCAAGCTGGAGCTGCTCCTGTTTAAAGTCGACTCGGCCGAAACCAACTACCAGGCGGCTATTGGGCACTACCAACGCTATAAGGCCCTGAATGACTCCATCTTCAACGAATCCAAGAACAAGCAGCTGGCCAGCCTGGAAGTGCAGTACGACACGCACAAGAAGGAGCAGAACATTGCCCTGCTCACCAAGCAAACCCAGGTGCAGCAGGTCCGCCTCCGGCAGCAGGAGTTTCAGCGCAATGCCTTTCTGGTCGGCGGGGGGCTGCTCATCGGGCTGCTGGGGTTGGGCTACAACCGCTACCGCCTCAAGCAGCGCAGCAACCGCCTGCTGGAAGCCCAGCGCCAGGAAATCGACAAGCAGAATCAAGCATTGCAGCGCCTGCTGCGGGAAAAGGATTGGATGCTCAAGGAAATTCACCACCGCGTCAAGAACAACCTGGAGGTTATCAGCAGCCTGCTCGCTACGCAGTCGGACTACCTACACGATGCCGGGGCCCTGGCCGCCCTGCGCGAAGGCCAGAACCGGGTGCACGCTATGGCCCTGATTCACCAGAAGCTTTACCAGTCGGCCAGCCTCTCGGTGGTGAATATGGCCGCCTATATTCAGGACATCACCGAGCACCTGCTCGAATCGTTTGACCAGCAGGACACCGTGCAGATGGAACTACAGGTGGCGCCCGTGGAGCTGGACGTTACGCTGGCCACACCCCTGGGTCTGATTCTCAACGAAGCTCTGACCAATGCCCTGAAGTACGCCTTTCCGGCAGGCCAGCCCGGCCGCATCACCGTGGCCCTGACCGAGCCCAGCCCCCAGCGCTACGAGCTCACCATTGCCGACGACGGCGTGGGGTTCCCCGCCGGCCTCGACGTGGAAGAGCATGACACGATGGGCCTGACCATCATGCGCGGACTCAGCGCCCAGATTGACGGCACCCTGCACATTACCCACTCGCCGGGAGTCTGCATCAGCCTGCGTTTCGCCGCCGTCCCGGTGCCGGGCACCGCAGCCGTAGTGTCGGCCGTACCGGCGTAGCCAAAGTTCGCGCTACTCCCCGGGCCGGTTAATTTGCAGCTTTTTCATGCGCGACTCCAGCGTGGTGGGCTTGAGGTGGAGCAATTCGGCGGCTCCGCCCCGGCCCCGGATGCGGTTGTTGGCCTGGGCCAGGGCAGCCAGGATGGTTTCGCGCATGGCGTCCTGCATGGGCTTCACGGCCGCGGGAGCCGCCGCCGCAGCGCACGGCCCAGGCTCGGCTACCAGGGGCTCGGGGAGTTCTAAGGTGGTGGTGCGGGCCATGATGGCGGCGCGCTCCAGCACGTGTTCCAGCTCCCGCACGTTGCCGGGCCAGCTGTACTGCTCTAGCTGCCGCCGCATGGCGTTGGAGAGGCCCGTGAGCGGCTTGCCCAGCTGCTTGCTGATTTTCTGCAGGAAGTGCATGGTCAGCGGCAGGATGTCCTCGGGCCTTTCGCGCAGGGGCGGCACCAGCAGCGGAAACACATTGAGGCGGTAGTACAAGTCGGCGCGGAAGCGGCCGGCGGCTACTTCCTGCTGCAGGTGGCGGTTGGTGGCGGCCACAATGCGCACGTCGACCTGAATCGGGCCTTTGCCGCCCAGCCGCTCGATTTCCTTTTCCTGCAGCACCCGCAGCAGCTTGGCTTGTAGCTCCAGAGGCAGCTCCCCGATTTCGTCGAGGAAGATGGTGCTGCCGTGGGCCAGCTCAAACTTGCCGATGCGCCGGTCGTGGGCACCCGTGAAGGCGCCTTTCTCGTGCCCGAACAACTCACTCTCAATCAGCTGGGGCGGCAACGCGGCACAGTTCACCTTCACCATGGTGCGGCTGCGGCGCTTGGAGAGGTTGTGCAGGGCCCGGGCCACCAGCTCTTTGCCGGTGCCGGTTTCGCCGGTTACCAGCACGGTGTAGTCGGTGGGCGCTACCTGGCTGATGCTGGTAAAAACGCTCTGCAGGGCCGGGCTGCTGCCGACGATTTCCCCGAAGTTGTGACTGGTCTTGATTTCCTCACTCAGGTAGGTTTTCTCCTGCTCCAACTGCTCGCTCAGGGCCTTGATCCGCTCAAAGGCCAGCAGGTTGTCCAGGGCCAGGGCCAGCTCGGCAGCCAGGCTTTGCAGGGTCTGCAGGTCCTTGGGTGTAAAGGCGTAAGCGGCCTTGCTGGCCACCACCAACGCCGCTACGGCCTCGCCCTTGATAAAGACCGGCACGTACATCGACGACTGCAAACTCAGCTGGTCGCCGTAGAGCCGGGTCACGGGGTTTCGGTCGCGCACCTGGGCCGCCTGCCGGCCCACGTTCAGCGTCGGCTGCAACAGCCAGGGTTCCATATCGGCCAGTATCTGCTGCCAGCCGAGCGGCGACGTGGTGCCGGGCGGGATCATTTCTGCGGCGGGCAGTAGCCTAAACTGCCCGTCCTTTTTCTGAGCTACCGCGTCGGACGGGGTGCTGCCCGCGGCCCGCCCCACCCGATAGATGCTCAGCAAGTCAATGCCGGGCAGCAACTCGTTGAGGGCAGCGGCCACGGCAGGCACAATTTCGGCCATGCTTTTGCCATTCTGAAAGGCACTGGCTACGGCCAGCTCGGCCGTTTTGAGGCGGCGCCGTTCGTCGATTTCCTCGCAGGCCAGCAGGTTATCCAGAGCCAGGGCAATCTGGGAAGTGGTCAGGCGAACGGCCTCGTACTCGGCCGCCGTGAAGCCGGCCGCATCGGTGCGGGCCAGCTGCAGGTTGGTAAAGGAGCGGCGCTTGAGCACCACCGGCAACACCAGCAACGACTGCACCCCAAACGTGTCGCGGATGGCCCGGGCGGTGAGGTACTCGGCGCAGAGGGCTTCAAAGTCGGGCCCGGTAAAGATGCCGGGCTGCTCACCCAGCTGGTCGGGGGTTTCCTGGGTCAGCTTTTCCAGCAGCTCATCGGAGGCGTTGGGGCCCAGCAAGACGGGCAAATGGATGCGTTCAAACGTGCCTAGGGCCGTTTTGCGCAGCATTACCCAGTAAAATGACTGCTCCTCGGGCAGAGCAATGCGCAGGTTGAGAAAGGAAAACGGCACGAGCTTATCAATCTGGGCGGCAATGGCCAGGCTGAGCTGGTCCCGGTCGTGCAGGGTGATAATGGCGTTGTTGACGGCCACCTGAATCTGCTGCTGCCGGCGCAGCTTGGCTTCCTCGCTGTGGGCGTGGCGGTAGCGGGCTATTTCCAGAGTAGTCAGCACGTCCTTGGCCCGGAACGGCTTGTTTAGAAACCCGAAGGGCTGGGTCACCTTGGCCGCTTCCAGGACGCTGTCGGAGAGGTTGGCCGACAGGTACACGAACGGAATGTGGGCCTCTTGCAGCTCCTGGGCCAGGTCGATGCCGGTTTCTTCGCCCCGCAGAAAAATATCGAGCAGCACGATGTCGGGCGTGTTTTGGGCAATAAGTTGCCGGGCTTCGGCCACGGTTTTGGCCAGGCTCGGGACCTGGTAGCCGGCCTGGGTAAGGATGCGGCGCAGGTTGTTGGCAATCACAAACTCATCTTCGACAATGAGGATGCTGGCCGCGGGCGAAAGTTCTGTGCTGGGTGCTAGCATAAGAAAGTGAAGTAGCTGTGGCGAGCCGCAAGGCAACCCGGCGGCAAGGTACGACGCCTCCGACGCACCGCCGGTTTTGCCTCCGAAATATCGGAGGCTACGCAGTATCGGAGGTTCCACGGCTGTGCTTAGCAAAGCATATTTACCTATATACTATCTGTATATCAGCAATATAAATAACATAATATGTAGTAGCGGGCAGTTGGCACCCCGTTCGTAACGGTCGAGCTGAAACGTCTCAATTCTTTGCTCCTGCCTACTTCCGTACGTTATGAAAAGCGCTATCCAACCCGAGCCCCTGGTGGTAGAAGAGTTTGAGCTGGGCGCCTGGCCCGGCCCGCGCCACCTGCGCCACCACTTCGAGCTGATTAGCATCCGCCAGGGCAGCGGGGCCTACCTCGTCAACGACCAGCACCTGCGCTACCGCACCGGCAACCTGTTCTTGCTGGCCCCCGCTGCCCGCTATTCCTTCGCCATCGACCAGCCTACCAGCTTTGGCGTGCTGCGGTTTACGGAGGCCTACCTGACCGGGCTGACCACCTCCGGCCGGCACACCGGGGCCTGGCAGCTGCTGCGCGACTATACCCTGCACGCCGCGCTGGGGCTGCCGGGCTGCATTACCCTGGAGCCCGCCGAGCAGCAGCAGGTGGAAGCCCTGCTCACCATCCTGTTTACGGAGCACGACAAGCCCGGGCAGCCTTTCAACGACACCCTGGCCGAGTCGCTGCTCGGGGCCGTGCTGAGCTTCGTGGGCCGCCGCCTCCCCGACTGCCTGCCCGGGTCCTGGCCAGCGGCTACCTACGCGGGCAATCTGGTGCAACGGGTGCTGCGCTACATCCAGCGCCACATCAGCCAGCCTGACTGCCTACGGGTCGAGCGGCTGGCTTCGGAGTTTGCCTACTCGCCCAAGCACCTGAGCGCGGTGTTCAAGCAGGAAACGGGCGAGTCGCTGCGGCAGTACATCCTGCGCTACAAGCTCAAGCTGGCCGAAACCCTGCTGCTGCGCAGCACCCGCACCGTGTCGCAGATTGCCGACGAGCTGGCCTTTACCGATGTGTGCCACCTCAACAAGCTCTTTAAAAAGCACTACGACACGACGCCCACCGACTACCGCCGGCTGCTAACCACCCAAGCCCTGGTAAGCGCATGAAAACGGCCATCGACTTCCGCCCCGCCCCCGCTGCCCTGCCGCCCTTCGATATTCACCCGCTGGCCTGGCTCCGGCAGCAGCCCGCCGCACCCCAGAGTCAGCGTCCCGGGTCGGCCCTCTACACCCTGATATTGGTAGACGAGCCAAGCCTGGGTGCCGGGCCCGCCATCCTGTCGGCGCAGGCGAGTGGGGAATTATATCTGAGCCGGCCCGGGCAACCCGCACTGGCTACCGTGCCGGCCCGGGCCCAGGGGCAGGTGCTGCGCTTCACCGACGAATTTGTGGGCCTGGCCGGTCACGAGCGGGAGTTGCTGCTGTTTCAGCTGTTTCACCCAGCGGCCACCGAGCCCCTGCAGGTGCCCGCCGAGCAGGCCACCGATATGGCCTTTCTGCTGACCAGCATGCAGCGGCAGGCCGCCGGGGCCACGCTGTTGCGCGAAGACCTGCTCCGCTCCTACCTCAAAACCCTACTCTTGTATTGCAGCCGCCTGCGCCAGCAGCAAAGTCCGCCCACGCCGCTGCTCCAGGCCGGGTTGCTGGGCCGGTTTCAGCAGCTTTTGGAAGCGAATTACACCACCTGGAAATCGGTGGCGGAGTATGCCCAGCGCCTGCACGTGACGGCCAACCACCTGAGCGTGAGCATCCGGAAGGAAACCGGCCAGCCGGCCAGTGAGCATATCCGGCAGCGCATCGTGCTGGAGGCCAAGCGGCTGATAACGCTGAGCGACGTACCCCTGAAAGAAGTGGCCTACCAGCTGGGCTTTGAGGACGTGGCCCATTTCAGTAAGCTTTTCAAGCGCTGCACCGGCCTCACGTTTTCCCAGTTCAAGCAGCAAACCCGAGCCCAGTACCACCCGCTGCAGCTGGCCGTGGCGTAGGGTGTAGCTAACGGCACATTATCTTTTTCATCCTGAGCAAAGCATTCTGCGCATCAAGCGGCGTGACCTTCCTCATCTATTACATATTTCTCAAGATGCAAAGCCCTTTACTGCCGGCGCGGTAAAGGGCTTTGTGGGTTAAGAATGAGACTACCTTCGCAGAGGACGGATTGCCGCCGCTTGATTCGCGGAATGTCGTGCCTCCTCGCAATGACAGCTGTTTTTATAAACCCAAGGCCTTTGCTACAAGCCTGTTAGTACCGAAACCAAGGCTTCGGGCTGGGCGAAAAAAGGGCTGTGGCCACAGTCTAGGGCTACGACGTCAGCTACGGAGCCGTTGGCCAGCAGCATCTGCCGCTGCAGCCGGGTGCTAATGCCCACGTCGTGCTGGGTTTCGACGTAGAACTTCGGCACTTGCCCGAAGTTGGCGGCCGTCAGCATTACCCGCTGCTGAAACGGGGCCAGGGGCTCGGGCCGGTGCCGGGCCACAACTAGCTCTTGCACGGCCAGCGGGCAGTCGGCGGCGAAGATGGGCACGATGGCCGCGGGTTGGATGGTGGCCGTTTGCTGGTCGGGAGCTACTACCAGGTTGGGCGGCAGCAGGCTGTCGGCGTCGCGGAAGTCGAAGGCGCTTTGCCCGTCGGCCGGCAGGTAGGCGCAGAGGTACACCAGCCGGCTGATGCGGTGGGAAATCAGCTCCGCGACCTGCGAGATAATCATACCGGCCAGGCTGTGGCCGACGAGCACCACCGGCCCGGCTTCGGCCTCGATACGGCGGATGGTGGCCTGCACGTAGCTGCTGAGCGTGAGGCCGGCGGCGGGCGTCACGTCGTCGCCGTGGGCGGGCAGGTCAAAGGCGACGACCCGGTGCCCGGCTTGTTTCAGCAGGGGCTGCACCACGGCCCAGGCATAGCGGCCCGACCAGGCGCCGTGCACGAGAATAAAAGTCGAGGGCATAGAGTAAGAATAGCGGGTGGGAAGGCAGGCAGCAGCAGCAGAAGCTTAGAAGCGGAAGGTCACGCGGGGCGACAGGTAGGTCTGGTCTTGGCCGGGGCCCGACTCGCGCAGGAAGGCGCCGGCCCGGAAGTAGGTCATAAATAGCTCCAGCTCCCAGTGGCGCTGCACCTGCCAGTCCAGCTCCGCCGTCAGCTGGTCGCCGATAAAAGCTGATTGAGCCACGGTGCCGGGGCGGCTGAGCACGTAGGGCACGCTGTAGAGGCCGTCGGTGCGGCGGGCTCGCCAGAAAAAGTCCCAGTCGATGCTCAGAGTGAAGTCGTTGCTGCGGGTTGGGTACAGGGTGAGCACCGGGTGAATGTCGCGCAGGTTGGCCGGCCCTATAAGTGCCGCCTGCCCGAAGTACGCCCCCTTGGGAAACAGCGGGTTAAAGGTTTGCAGGGCCGGGCTTTCCGGATTCTCGTCGCCGCTGATGTACTCGGTGCGCAGCTGCAGCAAGGGCCGCCACGGCAGCGCCTCAAAGGCGTAGCCAAACTCCCCGGAGGCCGTCCAGGCTCGGATGGCGCCACGGCCAAACTGCCCGAACTGGTAGACGGCCTCCACGTTGTAGCGCCAGGAACCCGGCGCCCCCCACCACCGCGCCCCCACCGAGTGCCGCCGCTCAGCCGCCCGCCCCTGCTGGTAGCGGGCCTGGGTGTTCCGGAAGCCGAGGTAGTACACGTCGAGCCCACCGCCCAGGGGCCGGATGGTTTTGACCCCATACACGCCCCAAAACCACACGTTTGGATTAGGCGCATCGTCGAAGACGCCGGGCTTGGTGGTAGCGGGTCGGGTCACGAAACCGTCGAGCTGGAGCGCGGGCGTGTGCCAGAGCAGGCGGCCCCCGTCGAAGGTCTGGCGCACGTTGGGCGCTTCCCGCCAGGAAATCAGCCTCGACGAGCCGTAGGCCATTTCCTGCCGGCCCAGGCGCAGCGTCAGCTGACCGGGGCCCGCGGCGGTGCGCAGGTCCACGAAGGCCTGGTGTAGGTCGAGCTGGTCTTTTTCGGTGGACTCGGGCTCGAAGGCTTTGCCCGCCACCAAGCCGCTTTTCAGCTGCCCGAACACGCGCACGTGCGGCCCCAGCTGCCAGTCGGTGTGCAGCATATAGCGCTGCAACAGGTAGCCGTTGTCGTCCTCGGGGCCGGCGCCCCAGTCGTTGTGCCGCACCCGCACGTACTGCAGCCGGACTTCGCCGCCCAGGCTCAGGTAGCTGGTTTTGGTTGGGTTAAGCGCAATAAACTTTACGGGGTCGAACAGGTCGGGGCGGACGGTAGTGGTATCGGCGGCCAGGTAGCGGTAGTCTTCCTGGGCGCGCTCCATGCGGTACTCCGGCGGGGCCTGCTGGTGCTGGGCGTAGCCGGCGCTGGTTCCGCCGAGCAAGCTCAGCAGCAGGCCCAGGCGGGGCAGTCGGCGCGGGCTCATCGGCAACAACGCACAGAGCTACTGCGCCGAGGGCAGCTGGAGGCGACGAATAAAGTCGGCGGCCTGGGCGTCCACGTCGGCCCCGTAGGCCGCCACGAGCAGGCCTTTGTTGCCGGCATTCTTGCGCGACTGAACCGCGTAGAGCACCGTGTTATCATCGGGGTTGGAGTCGCCCTCGAAGCGGTGCACTTCCTGGATATCCAGCTCCTCGGGGCCCAGAATTTCGGGCAGCTGCTGGCACTGGGCGCCGGCGCCGGTCAGGTTGTAGTCGAGCACGTAGTCGCGCTTGCGCAGGTCGGCAATGGCCTCGGTCAGGGTATCGTAGGTATTCATCAACAAGCAGGTGAAGAGGCCAGGCGCAAAAAGCTGGCTGGCCGATGGTTGGGTTAGTTGAAGTCGAAAAAGGGGAAGCCCCGCCCGCCGGTATTCCTCTGCGGCGGAGCTTACCGGAATTAAGGCGGCCCCGAGCCCAGGCCGCGTTAGTGCGGGCGGTGAGTGGGGAAGGCGCGGCCGTATTGCACGGGCGCCGCGGTTGCGGCCCCGAGCACCGCGGCGGCGCGCAGCGGGAAATACGGGTCGCGCAGCAGCTCCCGGGCCAGCAGCACCAGGTCGGCCTGGCCGTTGGCAATCAGGTCATTGGCTTGCTGGGGCGTGGTAATCAGGCCCACGGCCCCGGTCAGCACCCCGGTTTCCGCCCGGATTTTTTCGGCGTAGGGCACCTGGTACAGCGGGCCAACCTGGGACTTTTCGGGGGCGCTGAAGCCGCCGGCCGAGGCCGTCACCACGTCGACGCCGTGCTGCTGCAGCAGCCTGGTGAGCCGGACCGAATCGGCTAGGTGCCAGGCGTGAGCTTCGGCGGAAAAGTCGACGGCGGAGAGGCGCACCAGCAGCGGCATGGCCTCAGGGATGACGGCCCGGATGGCCTGCACGGTTTGCAGCAGCAGCTGCACCCGATTGTCGAAAGAGCCGCCGTAGTCGTCGGTGCGGTGGTTGGCCAGGGCCGAGTAGAACTGGTGGAACAGGTAGCCGTGGCCCGCGTGCAGCTCAATGGCATCGAAGCCGGCCTGCACGGCCCGCCGGGCGCCCTGGGCAAACTCGGCAATCAGGGTCTGGATTTCGGCTACCGTCAGGGCCTCGGGCGTGTGCTGCTGGTCGAGGGAAACGGCCGAGGCGCTCTTGGTTATCCAGCCACCTTGATCTGGGGGCAGGTGATGAAAGCCGGCCGCCGGGTGGGCGTGGCTGCCCTTGCCGCCGGCGTGCCAGAGCTGCACGGCAATTTTGGCGCCCTGGTCCTGCACAAACCTCACGACGGGTCGCCAGGCTTCGACCTGGGCCTCGTTCCACAGGCCCGTGTCGAAAGGCGTGTTGCGGCCTTCAGGCGACACAGCCGTAGCCTCGGTAATAATCAGCCCGATGCCGCCCACGGCCCGGCTGCCCAGGTGCACCAGGTGCCAGGCGCCCACCAGCCCGTCGGGGCTGCTGTACTGTTGCATGGGCGACATCACCAGCCGGTTTTTAAGCTGTACGCTACGAATGGACAGAGGCGAAAACAGGTGGGGCTCCATAAAAGCTACAAGGTGAAGTAAAGGTCAAAACGAGGCTGGTTAGGCTTCCCGTCGGGCCTGCCGGTGCCAGCCCAGCGCCAGCCCGAGCAAGGGCAGGCCGGCCCCGGCCACTATGCCCAGGCCCGCGGTTTTGGCGGCTACGGCCCCCAGCAGACAGCCCAGCAGAAAGGCCCCAATTACCAGCAGCTGCTTGCGCAATGAGCCGGCTTGTTCGGGAGTAGCGGCGGCGCTCAGCACGGCCACCACGTCGAGCGTAGCCTGGGTCACGTTGCCGGTCATCACGGTGCTGGGGCCATAGGTTTCCTTGGCAAACAGGCGGCCGAAGGCGTTTTGCAGGCCCATGGCAAACACCACCAGCAAGGCCGCCGCCTGCAGCAGCTCCGCCGTGCCGTGGCCCGACCATTGCAGGCCCAAGGCCAGCAACCCAGCCAGCACCAGCAGGGCACCTTCCCAGAGCAGCAGGGCGTAGCGGTTCTGGCTGCGCCCTCCCACCCAGCGCCCCGCCGCCACGGCGGCCACAAACACCGGGAAGCTGCAGAGCTTGGTCCAGGCGTGGCTTTCGACCTGGTGCACGGCGTCGTAGGCAAAGACGATGAAGTTGCCGGTAACGTGGGCCGAAAACAGCGAATCGGCAGCTACGAAGGTGACCGTGTCGCAGAAGCCGGCCACCAGGGTCAGCACCACGCTCAGCAGTTGGATACGGTTGGCCAGAAGCTCCATACAGAAGAATTAGCGGGAAAGCAGCGTCCAGAGGTAATAGTCGACCGAGCGGGTGCCGGGGCCCAGCAACAGCAGCAGCAGAAAGCAGATGGTGTACACGTAGGGCACGTCGCGCACGGCCACCGAGTCGCGACGGTGCACCACGAAGTAGCCGATGGCCGTGACGCCGATGGTGGGCAGCACGGCCAGCCGCGTGCCCACGCCCAGAATGACCAGGGCTGGCACGACGGTATCGGCGAAGGTGGCAACCAGCTGGTTAAGGGCCGCCGGCAGCCCGAGCGGGTTGGGCACCACTTCGGGCGCCTCCCCGGCCTGGGGCTGAAACTTGCGCAGCCCGTGCACCCGAAACAGCTCCAGGGCCAGCAACACCCGAAAGCCCAGCAGGGCCCAGTTGTTCAGGCTACTGCCCACGTCGGTGTAGAGCAGGTTTTTCAGCAGGTCGAGCATAAGAGAAAGTTGGTTCTAACCTTAAAAAGCAAAGCAGGAGCAGCCCAGCGCGCCCCAGAAAGCGGTGTAGTTGTTGACCGGCACCCGGCTCAGGCGGGCCTGCTCGTGGCGGTGGCCATGCACGCCGCAGCTGCCCACGCACTGGTGTACCCGGCTCAACAGCTGGTGCTGGGCGGCCCGGGCTTCCGGACTATCGGCGGCGGGTGGGCGGTTGGCCGTCACGCGGTAGGCAGGGTTGGCCGGGTAGTAGCCGTTCTGCAAAGCCGTCGGCGACCAGTCAGGCAGGATGGGCAGAGGCTCGGGGCTGAAGGAGCCGAAGCCGCCCTTGGCGTACACAATCCGGCCACCCACGATGGTCAGCTCGGCCTCAATCTGCTTGATGACTTCCTCCTCGACGGTGAAATAATCCTGGTCGAGCACGGTGAGGTCGGCGAGCTGGCCCACCGTGATGCTGCCTTTCTTGTCCTGCTCGTTGGAAAACCAGGCGCTGCCGCGGGTGTAGAGTTCCAGGGCCGTTTCCCGGCTCAGGCGGTTGTGCTCGGGGTAGAGCTGCATGCCGCCCACGGTGCGGCCGGCCGTCAGCCAGTACAAAGCCACCCAGGGGTTGTAGCTGCTCACGCGGGTAGCGTCGGAGCCGGCGCCCACGGGCACGCCCGCGGCCAGCATGCGCTGCACGGGCGGGGTGTGCTGGGCGGCTTCGATGCCGTAGCGCTCGGCGAAATATTCGCCCTGGAAGGCCATGCGGCTCTGAATGGCCAGGCCGCCGCCCAGGGCTTTTACCCGGTCGATGTTGCGCTCATCAATGGTTTCGGCGTGGTCGAACAGCCAGGGCAGCCCGTCGAAAGGCACCTCGCGGTTGACCTTCTCAAACACGTCCAGAAACCGGCCGATGCTCTCGTTGTAGGTGGCGTGCAGGCGAAACGGCCAGCGGTTCTCGACCAGCAGGCGCACCACCCGCTCCAGCTCGGCGTCCATGGTGGCGGGCAAGTCGGGCCGGGGCTGGAGGAAGTCCTCGAAGTCGGCAGCCGAAAAGACGAGCATCTCCCCCGCCCCGTTGTGACGGTACATATCGTCGCCCTGGTAGAGCTTCACCGATTTAGTCCAGCTCTCGAAGTCCTCGTATTCCTGCTTGGGGCGCTGGGTAAACAGGTTGTAGGCAATGCGCACGGTGAGCTGGTCCTGGGCGTGCAGCTGGTTGATGACCTCGTAGTCGTCGGGGAAATTCTGAAAGCCGCCGCCCGCATCAATCACGCTGGTAATGCCGAAGCGGTTCAACTCGCGCATGAAGTGCCGGCTGGAATTGAGCTGGTACTCCAGGCTGAGCTTGGGTCCCTTGGCCAGGGTCGAATACAGAATCATGGCGTTGGGCGTGGCCAGCAGCAGGCCGGTGGGCTCCCCATGGGCGTCTTTCTGAATCTGGCCGCCGGGCGGGGCGGGCGTGTCGCGGGTGTAGCCCACGGCCCGCAGCGCCGCGCGGTTGAGCAGGGCCCGGTCGTAGAGGTGCAGGATAAATACCGGCGTATCGGGGGCCACGGCGTTGAGCTCGTCGAGCGTGGGCATGCGCTTTTCGGCAAACTGCTGCTCGGTCCAGCCGCCCACCACCCGCACCCACTGGGGCGAAGGCGTGCGGGCCACCTGGGCGGCCAGCAGGCGCAGGGCATCGGCCAGGGAAGGCACCCCATCCCAGCGCAGCTCCAGGTTGTAGTTGAGCCCGCCCCGAATCAGGTGAATGTGGGAGTCGTTGAGGCCCGGAATGACCCGTTTGCGCTGCACATCAATCTGTACCGTGTTGGGGCCGGCCAGGGCCAGCACGGCCGCGTCGTCACCGACGGCCACGAAGCGGCCCGCCTCGATGGCCACGGCCGTAGCCGCGGGCTGCCGGGCATCCACGGTGTGGAAGCGGCCGTTGTAGAGAATCAGCTCGGCGGGCATGGCTACTCGCTGACGGCGGCTTCGTGCTTGAGCATGCGGTGGGCGTACTGAATGCCCAGGCCGTAGCCGGCGCCGTACTTTTTCATCAGGTCCGTTACGGCCGCGTAGGTTTCCTGCCGGGCCCAGTCGCGCTGCAGCTCCAGCAGGTACTGCACGGCCGTAATGGGCCGCACGCCGGCGTGAATCATGCGCTGCATGGCCCGCTCGTGGGCTTCCGTCGATACGTCGCCGCAGGCATCGGCCACCACGTACACCTCGTAGCCCTCGGCCAACGCCGACAGGGCCGGGCCCACGATGCAGACGCCGGTCCAGAGGCCGGCCAGCACGACTTTGGGCTTGCCCGTGGCCGTAATGGCGCGGTAGGCGGGCTCGTCTTCCCAGGTGTTCATCGTGGTGCGGTCGAGGTAGTTGGACGTCGCCTGGGGGTAGAACTCCTCGATTTCGGGAAACACCGGCCCGCTGAACGCCTCCTCGGCTACGGTAGTGACGATGGTGGGCACCGAGAAAATGCGCGAGGCACCGGCAATAATGGCCGTGTTGGTGCGCAGCTCGGTGAGGCTGATGCTCTTGGTGGCAAAGGCCATCTGCCCTTCAAAGTCAATCAGAACCAGGGCGTGATTCGTGGGCGTAAGCAGCTGGGGCGAGGGTTTCATAGGTACAGCAGGAATAAGTGAAAAATCCGGGGCCCGGCCGCAGTACTGGACGGCGCGGCGACGAGCTGCTCAAAGGTCCCGCCGGCCCCAGTCCGGCTCCATAGCCGTATCCTGCAATCGGAGGTATATTTTCTGGATTCGGGCTGGGGCAGGCGGGCAATGCGGCATTCCAGCAGGTTGAATCAGGCCAAAACCGGCTCTTCATTAACTCAGCGCAGCTGCCCGCGCACCGCATCGCGCTGCCGCGCCAGAACCGGCGGCCGCGCTGGCTTCACCAGCTGCGGCTTCTCGGCGGCGGCCCGCAACCGTGAAATATACCTCGGATTGCAGGGTTTGACCATCGCGCCGCGGCCGGCGGTATCGGTCCTTTGCCCCTGGCCCGCCCGGCTTGTGCTGCGGAATTTCGGCCAGCCCCTACCCCATGCATCAAGAACCGATTCACACCGCTGGCCAGCCCCTGGCTACGGCCACCAAGGCCCTGGTGCTGCTGCACGGCCGCGGCGGCAGCGCGGCCGACATTCTCTCCCTGGCCCGCCACCTGGCCGTGCCCGATTTTGCCCTGCTCGCGCCCCAGGCCACCCAGCACACCTGGTACCCCTACTCCTTCCTGGCCCCGCCCGCGCACAATGAGCCGGGATTGTCAGCGGCCCTGAGCGCCGTGGGCCGGGCCGTGGCCGAGGCCCGACAGCACGACATTCCGCTGGAAAACATCTACCTGCTCGGCTTCTCCCAGGGCGCCTGCCTCACGCTCGAATACGTGGCCCGCCACGCGGCCCGCTACGGGGGCGTGGCAGCCTTTACCGGCGGCCTCATCGGCGACCAGCTCTACCTCGAAAACTACGCCGGCGACTTTGCCGGCACGCCCATCTACCTGGGCAGCAGCGACCCGGACCCCCACGTGCCGGCCGGGCGGGTGCGGGCCTCCACCCAGGTGCTGCGCGGCCTGGGCGCCGCCGTCACCGAGCAGATTTACCCCCACATGGGCCACACCATCACGCCGGCCGAAATCAGCGAGGTCAACCGGCTGCTGTTCGGCGCGGCCTCCTAGCCGGCAGGCAGTACCGGGCCGCTGTGCCGGGTGGCTTTTCTCTCAACTCTTCTTTTTCTCAACTCTATGGAACACCGCATTCTGGGTTTGCACCACGTCACGGCCATTGCCGGCCAGGCCCAACGCAACCACGACTTCTACACCAAAGTACTGGGCCTGCGCTTTCTGAAGAAAACCGTCAATTTCGACGACCCCGGCACTTACCACTTCTACTTTGGCGACGAAACCGGCTCGGCTGGCACCATTCTCACCTTCTTTCCCTGGGAGCATATCACGCCCGGGCGGCGGGGCACCGGGCAGGCCACCGAAATCGGCTACGCGGTGCCCGCCGGCAGCTTCGACTTCTGGATGCGGCGCTTCGAGCAGCACGGGGTGACCTACAACAAGCCCAGCGAGAAATTCGGGGAGCCGTATCTGACGTTCCTCGACCCCGACGGACTGAAGCTGGAGTTGATTGTGCCCAAAACCCCCGATGCCCGCACGCCCTGGACGACGACCGAAGTAAGCGCCGAGGTAGCCACGCGCGGCTTTCACACCGTTACGCTCACGCTGGCCAACGTGCAGCGCACAGCCGAAATCCTGACCGACGTGTTTGGCTACCAGCTCGTGGAGCAGCACGTGAACCGCTACCGCTACGCCACCGACGCCGTGCCGACGGCCAACTTCATTGACCTGGTGGAAGTGCCCGGCGAGGCCCGCAGCGTAACGGCCGGCGGCTCGGTCCACCACATTGCCTTCCGGGTAAAAGACGACGCGGCCGAGCTGGCCATCCGCCAAAAGCTCATCGAGAAAGGCCTGCAGCCCACCCCGCAAATTGACCGGGACTATTTCCACTCGGTGTACTTCCGGGAGCCGGGCGGGGTGCTGTTCGAAATTGCCACCGAAAACCCGGGCTTCACCGTGGATGAGCCCCTGGCTGAGCTGGGCACCGGCCTGAAGCTGCCCAAGCAGCACGAGCCGCTGCGGGCCCGCCTGGAAGCCAGCCTGCCCCCAATTGTTTAAGGTATCGACGCTTTACTTGCTGCTACTCAACCTCCATGACTCTGCATACGCAACCTTCCCTGCTGGCCACGCCCTCCGACCTCGACGAAGCAGGTCGCGAAACCGTCGCCGCGGGCCTGCGCCGCCTGGTGGCCGACCTGTTTGCCCTCTACGTCAAGACCAAGAACTACCACTGGCACATGAGCGGCCGGCACTTCCGCGACTACCACCTGCTACTCGACGAGCAAAGCCAGCAGATTCTGGCCGCCATTGACCCCGTAGCTGAGCGGGGCCGGGCCCTGGGTTTTGCCACGCTGCGCTCCGTCGGCGAAATAGCCCAGCTCCAGCGCATTGCGGATGATGACACGCCCAGCGTCCGGGCTCACGACATGCTGACCACGCTGGCCGCCGACAATCAGGTGCTGGCCCAGGGCATGCGGGAGCTGCACGCCCGCTGCGACGAGGCCAACGACGTAGCCACGGCCAGCATCCTGGAAAACTACATCGACGAGGCCGAGCGCCGCACCTGGTTCTTGTTTGAAACGACCCGGGAAATCGACTAGGCAGGAAAGTAGACCCAGTACGAAACCGCCCGATTGCCCAGGCAACCACTCCGAAGCACGAAAGCCCCACCTGGTAGACTAGGTGGGGCTTTTGTATGTCTCTACGGTTTAGGAGTGCGGCTATTCAGCGGCCACAGCCTTGAGCCGGGCCAGCGGGGTGCCCAGGGTATCGGCGGCGTAAAGGCGCAGGGTGCTGCCGCTGATGCGGTACTGCTGGGCCTGGTTGAGAGCCTGCAGAAAGCTGATTTCAGTGGCTTGGTCGGGGCAGATGCTGCGGGTCGTGACCAGGGGCCCCAGGCGCAGGCGGCCGGCTTCGGCCAGCTTGTAGGGGCCCGAAAACTTGTTGCAGCCGGCGCGGCCCTCGGCCCGGGCCCGGCCGCCCTGCAGCACCAGGTAGGGCGTTTCGGCGGCGGCCGTAGCCGGTTGTCCATCGAGTTCTACCAGCACCCAGCGCACTTCCTGCAGGGTAGCAGCTGGCACGGTGGAGGCGGTAGCGTCGTTGTTGGCATTGGGCCGCTCGTTGAGGTCGAGGCTGCAGGCGCCCAGGCCCAGCAGCAGCGTCAATGCCGCGGGGCGAATGGTAGAAGAATACAGCATAGTGGTAGGGGCAACAATGGCTGATGCTTGTACCTACGTGCCCGCGCCGGTTTGGTGACGCCCAGGCTGGGCAAACCGCTCAACGTGAGTCGCGGGGCCAGCCCTACCCTGCGGCCTCCGACTCGGCCAGCCACTCTTCCCGCAAGACGGACATCACCAACTTGTCGTGAAAGGCATTGTGGCGGTAACAGGCCTTGCGCAAGCGGCCTTCCAGCTGAAAGCCAGCCCGCTGATAGGCCTTTACCCCACCCTCGTTCGGTACGGACACCGTGAGCATGATGCGCTGCAAGCCCAGGTCCTGAAAGCCCCGGCTGACAACCTGCCGCGTAACGGCCGTGCCGATGCCCTGGCCCCAGTAGCGCTTCTCGCCCAGCAGAATAAAGTACTCCCCGGCGCGGTTAATCCGGGAAATATTGGAGATACCCGCGTACCCAATCAACTCGTTGGTTGGGGCCAGGTAAACGCCCAGATTAAGGCTTTTGGTATCCTGCAGCGTGAGGCGGAGCCATTCCGCTACCTGCTCCAGGGTAGTCATAGCCTGAAAAGCCGACAGGGAATAGAGGACAACTTCGGGGTCACTGATCCAGCGGTGGAAAGCCGGGGCCTGGTCATCGTGCAAGGGCAGCAGTTGGATCATTGAGGGAGCGGCCGGGAGCCGGCTTAGGGGAAGTAATAAGGTAGAAAGACGTGGTAGTTGCCGTAGAGGCTACCCTCGGCCCATGCTAGTCCAGGCCCTGGTTCAGGAAATAAATAAGCGGCTGCAAAGCACCGAAGGCCGCCGTAATCTGCTGACTTACGCCGGGGCGCTGCAGGGCCGCGTCGGGCAAGGGATGGGAGGCGGTAAAGCTTTTGAGCTTGAGGTAGGCCAGGGCCGGGTTGGCCGCGTCGTAGCCCTTGGGCGGGCGCTGCAGGGTGTGCTCCTGACTCAGGCCGGAAAAGTAGCGGCGGAATTCGGGGGCGTGCAGCAGGGCCTCGAAGGCGGGCAGGTTGTAGTCGATTTCCTGGCGCAGGGTAGCCAGCACTTTGGCCTCGGGCATGTACATGCCGCCCGCCACGAAAGAGCCGCCGGGCTCCAGGTTGAGGTAGTAGCCGGCCGAGGCCGCCGCCTTGCCCCCGGCGTTAAACCAGGCCCCAAAGTTGGTTTTGTAGGGCGTCTTGTCATTCGAGAAGCGGATGTCCCGGTTAAGGCGAAATACGCACTTCTTGGGCTGCAGGTGCGACTCGGCAATGGCTGGGTCCTGGGCTTCGAGCTGGCTCAGTACTTCGGTTACCAGCGCCAGAAAGTCGGCTTTGGCGGCTTCGTAGGCCGGCCGGTTGGCGTCGAGCCAGGCCTTGTTGTTATTGGCGCGTAAGTCGGCCAGAAAGGTGAAGGTGGCAGCGTGCAGCATAGACGGTTAGGATAAATACAGGCGCAAAGCTCCGGCTTAGGAAAGCGCAACAGGCGCCAAATATGGCCAATAACCCGCAACTGCCCAGCCTAAATGAACCGTAACCGAGTACGGCGCGGCATGCCGTTCTTCTCTCACGGTCCGTACCGCTAGATTAGTCGCCCAAACTTCAACGTAAGCGCCCTGTTTCTACCTTTGCCGACCCGCTGACCCGCTTATGCTGCTTTTGTCCCGCTCCACCATCCGCGTTATGGCCTCGACCCTGCTGGTCGTGTTCCTGAGCGCGCTGCTGGGCCCGTTGGCGGCCTGGGCCCGCCTGGCATCTACTCGGGACCACCTGCACTTGCCGGGCATGCCCCAGGCCCACCATCACCACCTGGAAGACCACACCCGCGCCGACGCCTGCGCCCGGCAGCCGGTGAAGCGGTCTGCCGCCGCCCAGCACGCCCACGCCGGCAGCGGCGAGCAGCAGCTGACCAGCGTAGCGCCCCTGCTGCAGAAGCTGGTGGGCAGCGTGGCCGTAGTGCCGACGGCGTATCTGGGGGTCGTTATGCCGGTGCGGCCCCTGGCCTGGCCCCGGTCCGCCACGGTAGCCCTGGTGCCGCCGGGCCACTTGCCGCCCAAGATTCCCGATCTGCGCATTTTTCTGGGTTCCCTGCTGATTTGACGCCTCGTTCCCGTTAAAGGTCCGTGCTGGTCCGGCTATGCCGGGGCCGGGGCGGACCTTTTGCGCGTGCCGTCCGCCCAGATTTTGTTCGTTGATTTCTCTTCCGCGCAGCCTCCATGCTCGACCGAATTATTCACTTTTCCATTCACAACAAGCTGCTCATCGGCCTGCTGACCCTGGCCCTGGTGGCCTGGGGCAGCTACTCGGTGCTGCACCTGCCCATCGATGCCGTGCCCGACATCACCAACAACCAGGTGCAGGTCATCACCCAAACGCCGTCCTTGGGCGCGCCCGACGTGGAGCGGCTCGTCACGTTTCCCATTGAGCAGGCCATTGCCACCGTGCCGGGCGTGGAGGAGGTCCGCTCCTTTTCCCGCTTCGGGCTTTCGGTCGTCACCATCGTCTTTCCCGACGACACCGACATTTACTGGGCCCGGGCCCAGGTGAGTGAGCGGCTGCGCGAGGCCGAGCGCCAGATTCCGCCCGGCACGGGCACGCCCGAGCTGGCTCCGGTTACGACGGGCCTGGGCGAAATTTACCAGTACGTGCTGCACGCCAAGACCGGCTTCGAGCGAAAATACTCCCGCACTGAGCTGCGTACGTTGCAGGACTGGCTCGTGCGCCGCCAGCTGCTGGGCACGCCCGGAGTGGCCGAGGTCAGCAGCTTCGGCGGCTACGTGAAGCAGTACGAAGTAGCCCTCGACCCCGAGCGTCTGCGCAGCCTCAACGTGACGGTGGCCGAGGTGTATAAGGCCCTGGAGCAGAACAACCAGAATACCGGTGGGGCCTACATCGACAAGAACCCGGCGGCCTACTTTATCCGCACCGAGGGCCTGGCCGCCTCCCTCGACGACGTGGGCCGCATGGTGGTGCGGGCCCCCGGCCCAGCTACACCGGTGCCTATTCTGGTGCGCGACGTGGCCCAGGTGGGCTTCGGGCACGCCGTGCGCTACGGCCTGATGACCCGCAACCAGGAAGGCGAAGTGGTGGGCGGCCTGGTGCTCATGCTCAAGGGCGCCAACTCCTCGGCCGTTATTCAGGCCGTCAAGCAGCGCATGGCAACCATCCAGAAAACCCTGCCCGAGGGCGTGGTCATTGAGCCGTTTCTGGACCGCACCAAGCTCGTGGACCAGGCCATTGGCACCGTGACCAAGAACCTGGCCGAGGGCGCACTGATTGTGATTTTCGTGCTGGTCTTGTTTCTGGGCCACTGGCGGGCCGGGTTGGTGGTAGCCTCGGTGATTCCGCTGGCCATGTTTTTTGCCCTGGGCCTGATGCGGCTCTTTGGCGTATCGGGCAACCTGCTCAGCCTGGGCGCCATCGACTTTGGGCTGATTGTGGACGGGGCCGTGATTATCGTGGAGGCCATTGTGCACCGCATTGCCACCCGCCCGGCCCGGCCCGATAACGCCCTACTTACCCGCCCCGAAATGGACGCCGAGGTCTACCAGGCCGCCAGCGGCATCCGCTCCTCAGCCGCCTTTGGCGAAATCATCATTCTGATTGTGTATTTGCCCTTGCTGGCCTTGGGCGGCATTGAGGGCAAGATGTTCCGGCCCATGGCCCAAACCGTGGGCTTCGCCATCCTGGGCGCCTTTATTCTGAGCCTGACCTACGTGCCGATGATGTCGGCTCTGGCGCTGAGCCGGCAACCGGCCCGCCACGGCTTCTCCGACCGAATCCTGGACCAGCTGGCCGGGCGCTACCAGCGGGTCGTGGCCTGGGCCCTGGAGGCCAAAGCCCTGATTCTGGGCGCGGCCCTGCTGCTGCTGGTTGGCGCCGGGCTGCTGTTTCGCACCTTGGGCGGCGAGTTTATCCCGACGCTGGAGGAAGGCGACTTTGCCGTTGAAACCCGGGTGCTGCCGGGCTCTTCCATCAGCTACACCGCCGAAAAAGCCCAGCAGGCGGCCGGTTTACTGCTCAAGCACTTTCCTGAGGTCAAGGAGGTGGTGGCCAAGGTGGGCTCTTCGGAAATTCCCACGGACCCCATGCCGCCCGAAGCCTGTGACTTGATTATCGTGCTCAAGGACCGGGCGGACTGGACTTCGGCCGACAACCGCGAGGAGCTGGCCGAGCGGATGGCCGCGCGGCTGAGCACGATTCCCGGCGTCACGTTCGGGTTTCAGCAGCCCATTCAGATGCGCTTCAACGAGCTGATTTCGGGGGCCAAGCAGGACGTGGTCATCAAGATTTTCGGGGAAGATTTGCAGCAGCTCGATGACTACGCCCAGCAAGTAGGCCACCTGGTGGGCAGCCTGCCCGGGGCTACCGACCTGTACGTGGAGCGGGCCACGGGCCAGACCCAGCTCGTGGTCCGCCTCAAGCGTGACCAGCTGGCCCAGTACGGCCTGTCGGTGGCCGACGTGAACCGTACCGTGCAAACCGCCTTCGCCGGCCAGACGGCCGGCCAGGTATTCGAGCAGGAGCGCCGCTTTGATTTGGTGGTGCGCCTGCACGAAAACGCCCGGCAGGACATCAGCAACCTGCGCCAGCTCTTCGTGGCCACTCCCGACGGCCGCCAGGTCCCGCTGGAGCAGGTGGCCGACGTGGCTCTGGTATCGGGCCCGAGCCAGATTCAGCGCGACGATGCCCAGCGCCGCATCGTGGTGGGCTTCAACGTGCGGGGCCGCGACGTGGAAAGCGTGGTCGAGCAGGTGCAACAGCGCCTCGACAAAAGCCTGAAGCTGGCCCCGGGCTACCACCTCACCTACGGCGGGCAGTTCGAGAATCTGCAGTCGGCCCGGGCCCGGCTGCTGCTGGCCGTGCCGGTGGCGTTGCTGCTCATCTTCTTGTTGCTCTACGCCACGTTTCACTCCGTTAGTCAGGCCATTATGATCTTCACTGCTATTCCGCTCTCGGCTATTGGCGGAGTGCTGGCTTTGTGGTTGCGGGGCATGCCGTTCAGTATTTCGGCCGGGGTAGGCTTTATTGCCTTGTTCGGGGTGGCCGTACTCAACGGCATTGTGCTCATCGGCTACTTCAACCAACTCCGGGCCGAGGGCATCACCGATTTGCGCACCCGCATCCTGGCCGGCACCCACGTGCGCCTGCGCCCGGTGCTGATGACGGCCACCGTGGCTTCCCTGGGCTTTCTGCCCATGGCCTTGTCCAACTCGGCCGGGGGCGAAGTGCAAAAGCCCCTGGCCACGGTGGTTATCGGCGGGCTAGTTACGGCCACGCTGCTGACTTTGCTGGTGCTGCCGGTGCTGTATTACCTGGAAGAAACCTGGACCGCCAACCGCCGCTCTACCCCGCCCGCGCCTTCCCGGTTGGGGCCGGCCGGCCCGGCGGGTATGGTGCTCTTGGCCATGCTGTTGCCTACGTGGGTCCAGGGCCAACCTCCGGCACGTTCGGGTGGGGAAACCCTGAACGCCACGCAGGCCATAACGGCGGCCCTGGCTGCCAGCGGCACGGTGCTAGGGGCCCAGCAGCAGCTCGCAGCCCGGCAGGCCGCCGTCCGGGCCGCCCGCGACATTGGCCGCACCACTATTCAGGGCAGCTACGGGCAGTACAACTCTATCCAGAACGACAACCAATTTACTATTAGCCAGCCCCTGGCCTGGCCGGGTTACTACCGGGCTCTTACCGAGTTGGCCCAAACCCAGGTAGGCACTCAGCAGCAGCAGCTGACCCTGGCCCGGGCCGAGCTGACGCGGCAGGTGCGCCAGCAGTACGAAACGGCCGTGCACGCCCGCCACCGCCTACGGGCCCTGCGCAGCCAGGACAGCCTGTACTCGGCCTTCGTGCGGGCCGCCGAGCTGCGTTTCCGCACCGGCGAAACAGCCCGGCTGGAAGTAGCCTCAGCCCTGGTGCAGCAGGGCGAAACTCGCCTGCGCCTGGCGCAAGCCCGCACCGAGTACCAAGTGGCCACCCGGCAGCTGCAAGCGTTGCTCCAACGAGCCGAACCCGTTGCTCTGGCCGACAGTACCTTAATCTTGCTGGCACCAAAGATTTTAGCCGCGCCCGGCGACACGACTGCCTTAGCCCACAGCCCGCTGTTACAGGTCGTGCAGCAGCAGATTGCCAGCGCCCAGGCCGAAACCCGAGCCGTGCAGGCCCAGGGCAAGCCCGGTTTGAGCGTAGGCTATTTCAATCAGTCCCTGATTGGCCCGCAAGTGGTGGATGGCGTCACGCGCCACTACGGGGCCACCGACCGGTTTCAGGGCGTGCAGGCCACGGTAGCGGTGCCCCTGGTGGCAGGGCCGCAAAAGGCCCGGGTGCAGGCGGCCCGTTTGCAGGAGCAGGTGGCCGTTACGGGTTTGCGCCGCTACCGGGCCGAGCTAGGTGGCCGCCTCGCAACCCTGCTCACCCAGCGCACCGAGCAGCAGCAACGCTTGGCGTTTTATGAGCAAACCGGCCTACCTCAGGCGGCCGTCATTACCCGCCTGGCCACCAAGGCATTCAAGGCCGGGGAAACGAACTACTCCGAGTATCTGCTCAGCCTGGACCGGGCCCTGCGCCTGCGCACCGATTACCTCGACGTCCTGCTCCAGCACAATCAAACCGTTATTGAACTCGACTTCCTGCTCAGCCCCGCCGAGTAAGCGGGCCGCCGTTTTGCTTTCCTTTCCATGAAGAATACTGCTTTTATTCTCTCCTTTATGCTACTAGGGGCCGGCTGCCAAAGTCACCCTGAGCCCGCCGAAACCGATGCCCCAGCTGCTAAAGAAGCCATTGAAACGGCGACGGACCAGGTTACGCTGACGGCTGAAGAACTGCAGCTGGCCGGGGTGCAAACCACCCTGCTGACCCCGCGGGTGCTGGGGGAAGGCCTCAAGGTAAACGGGGTGCTGGATGTGCCGCCCGACCAGCTCGTAGCCGTCAGTGCGCCGCTCGGCGGCATCGTGGAAAGCACCTCTTTATTGCAGGGCACGCGGGTGCGCAAGGGTCAGGTCTTGGCCGTGATTCGCAACCCGGAGTTTATTCAGTTGCAGCAGAGCTACCTCGAAATTCAAAGCCAGCTCACCTACGCCCGGGCCGAGCTGGCGCGGCAGCAGGAGCTGGTCAAGGAGGAAGTGGCCCCGGCCAAAAATCTGCAGCGGGCCCAGGCTGAGTATGGCGCTTTGCAGGCCCAGGCCGCTGGGCAACTGGCCCGCCTGCGCTTGGCCGGACTGCCCGCTGGCCGCCGACCTATTGTGTCCACAGCCACCTTGCGGGCTCCGCAGGATGCCTATGTGAAGGCCGTGAACGTGACGGTGGGCCAGAGCGTGACGCCCACCGAAACGCTGTTTGAACTCGTCGACCCGCGCCACCTGCACGTGGAGCTGACCGTGTTTGAAAAGGACGTGCCCCAACTGCGTGCCGACCAGCGCATCCGTTTTACCTTGCCCAACGACAGTAGCGCCGAGCGGACGGCCAGCGTCTACCTCATCGGGCGCACCGTGGACGCCCAGCAACGCACGGTGCGCGTGCACGGCCACCTCGACCAGGAAAACGATCCGGCTCTGCTGCCCGGCATGTTCGTGCGGGCGGTGGTCGAAACCTCGGCCCGCCGGGTGCCCGCCCTGCCCGATAAGGCCGTGGTCGACTACGAGGGCAAGCAGTACGTATTCCGGCTGGAGTCGTCCGCGGACAAGCAGCAGGTGTTCCGGATGCTGGAAGTGCGACGCGGCGAGCAGGCCGATGGCTACAGCGCCATACTGCTGCCCGACGCCCGCGCCGGGGCCCGCTACGCCACCGACGGGGCGTACTCGTTGCTGAGTAAGCTTAAAAACGCCGGAGAGGAAGAGTAAGCCGCCGGGACCTACTCTCCACCTTTGCCGCCCTTGCCGCCGGCATCCATGCGCACAATTTTGGGCGTGAATGAACCCAGCACGTCGACTAGGTCGCGCTGGTGGGCCATGACTTGGTGAATGTCCTTGTAGGCCATCGGCGCTTCGTCGAGGCCGCCGCCCATGAGTTCGATGCCGTGGTCTTTGAGCTCCCGGCGCACGTCGCCTTCCTTAAGGGTTTTCATGGCCTGCCCCCGCGACATGCGCCGCCCAGCCCCGTGCGAAGCCGATTGCAGCGAGTCCCGCTCGCCACGGCCCCGCACAATGAAGCCAGGCGCGGTCATCGAGCCCGGAATGACGCCCAGCACGCCCTTACCGGCCGGCGTGGCGCCTTTGCGGTGCACAATGGCCTCGCGCCCGTCGGATAGGGTTTCGCGCCAGGCAAAGTTGTGGTGGTTTTCGACCTTGGCTAGCGGCTTCTCACCCAGGGCCCGGCTGATGCGGCGGTGAATCTGGTCGTGGCAGGCTGAGGCGTAGTCGCCGGCCAGGTTCATGGCGGCCCAGTATTCCTGCCCGGCCTGGGAGTCGAGGCTAAGCCAGGCCAGGTGGCGGGCTTCGGGCGGCAAGGGGCAGGCGTTCATGGCCAGCTTGGTGTAGTGCTGGGCCACAGCCGCCCCAATGCCGCGGGAGCCGGAGTGGCTAAGCAGGCCTACGTATTTGCCCACGGGCACGTCGAGCTCGTTGTCCGGGTCGGTGATGTCGACCACGCCGAACTCGACGAAGTGGTTGCCCGAGCCCGAGGTGCCGATTTGCTCAACGGCGGTTTGGCGCTTGCCGCGCAGTACGGCAATGTCCTTGAACTCGGGCCGCTCGAAAATGGCGTCGTCCATTTTCTTATCGAAGGCTGAAAACTTGCTACCAAAGCGGGTATTGGCCAGAATGATGTTGCGCAGCTCTTTGGCCCGCTGGTAGAGCTCGTGCTCGGGCAACGGAAACACCGACAAGGCCATGCGGCAGCCAATATCCATGCCCACGCCGTAGGGAATGACGGCATTGTCGACGGCCAGCACCCCGCCAATGGGCAGGCCGTAGCCCTGGTGGGCGTCGGGCATCAGGGCCCCGTCGATGGTGACGGGCAGCTGCATGGCAGTGTCCATCTGCTTGCGGGCCCCGTCCTCGATGAACTCCTCGCCGTAGCGGCGGTAGTCCTTAATTTCGGGATTGAGCCCTACGCTTTTGCTGGGCTGGGGCACGAGTTCCTTGGCCACGTCGCGCCAGGTTTCGTCGCGCAGGTATTTGTAAGGGTCAGCCTGGATTTGCTGGAGCAAGGCTAGGGCGCTGCCTTTGTCGAGCTTCTTGAACTGGCGGTCGGCCAGCACGTCGAGGGCGCGGCCAATGGCGGGGCCTTCGGGAAAACCAATCTTGCGCAGGTCGTTGCCGCGCACCGTTTGCTTGGACATAGCCGGGAGAAGTGGGTGGAGCTAGGTTGTAGCGCGGATTCCGGCTGCGGGGTTATGGTTGAGGTGAGATGGTGAAGTGGTGAAATGGCGAGTTTGATGTTCTTTCGGCACCAATAAACCGCGCGTCATGGCGCACGAAGCTTGGCCATCCGTCCGCTGAAATGGGCGGAGCTTTCTAATGCAAAAGCCCTTTACTCCAGGTGGAATAAAGGGCTTTCTGGTAGAAGAGAGTTTATCACTAGCAGAAGACGGATTGCTTCGGTTGCGCCTCGCAATGACGAGCGGCGTTGAACGTCAACTCACCATCTCACTAGGTCACAATTTCACCTACTGCGGCTTGCCGCACTCGGCGCAGAAGCGCTGGCCGGGCTTGACGCTGGCCCCGCAGTCGGCGCAGAATTTCTCCTTGGTCTGGGCCGCCACGTTGGGCGTACCGCACTCGGGGCAAAACTTCTTATTGGCGTCAAGCGTGACCTGGCAGTTGTTGCACTGCACCACGCCGCCTTTGTTGAGGAAGTCCAGGTTGCCGGTGTAGTTCTGCTCCCGGGTTTTGGTGTAGATCTGCTCTTTGGCGGCCTGGCGCTGCTGGGAGGCCAGTTCCTCGTGCTCGTCGGGGGCGCAGTCTTCGCAGAGGCCGGCTTTGTGGTTCCAGCACACGTCGGGGCACACCCAGTGGCCGCAGCGGGTGCACTGCTTGAAGTACTGCTTACCTTCCTGCACCGCCTTTTCCAGGGCCGCGTCGTGGGCCTTGCCCCCGATGGCGCGCTGCACGTGGTAGGCCGCGTTGCCGGCGTCGGAGAAGTGGCCGCCGAAGAGGCTGCCGGCGGCCCGCATCAGCTCCCCGGCAATGCCGATGCTGTTGGGACTGAAGCGCGACATGTGGCCGTTGCGGCATTTGTCGCAGTAAAATTTAAACTGGAAGCCTTTGTCAGTGGACAGGTCGTCGTGGTTGGCGACAAACTGAATCAGGTTGCTCATGGTGGCAGGGCATGTGGTTGGTTGCCTAAAAGTAGCAGATATCCCAGGATTAGAATACGCTTACTGTTCCCAATCAAGCAATACCTGCGCCTTTTTACCCGCCAGTGGCAGCTTACGACGCCGGGGGCCGGGCCAGCAGCTTCTGCACGTCGGCGGCGGTAAAGCTGGGCGTGGCGCCGCGGTGCATAGCTACCAACGCCCCGGTGGCGCAGGCAAAGCGCAGAAGCTCTTGCGGCTCCTGCCCCGCCAGCCAGCCGCTGAGCAAGGCCGCCAAGAATGCGTCGCCGCTGCCGATAGTGTCTTGCACTTCGACGGGCACGCCAGGGGCTTGGTAGAGCTGGTCGTTGGTCCAGAGCAGGGCACCGCCGGCCCCGCGGGTGACGCACACGGCCTGGAGGTGGAAGCGGCGGGCCAGCATCGGCAGGCTGGTTTCCGGGTCAACTTCTTCCCCTAGCCAACCCATGATTTCGGCCAGCTCATTGTGGTTC
This sequence comes from Hymenobacter cellulosivorans, assembly GCF_022919135.1. NCBI lineage: Bacteria > Pseudomonadati > Bacteroidota > Cytophagia > Cytophagales > Hymenobacteraceae > Hymenobacter > Hymenobacter cellulosivorans. The sequence continues at coordinate 5,012,589 of NZ_CP095049.1, forward strand.
ATCTTTACGAAATCAGCCTGACTGAGCAGGTATTCCACCACCTCCTGGGTATAGTGCGGGGCTCGTAAATTCACGTCGAACACCCGAAAACGAGCGTGCTTCAGCAAGGCGTAGAGCGTGGCGCGAGTAGTGGGGCTACGGGCGGCCAGGCTGCCATACACGAACATGCCGGCCTGCGCTACCAGCGTATGCAGGGCCGCTTCGGGCTGCACAAAGTCCCAGGCGACGGGCTGCACGATGTCGTAGGTTACCTCATGGGCATCGTCGACGTTGGCGGCTACGATTCCAGTTTGGTGGGTTTGGTCGCGCTGGAGGTAGTCGGGGCTCAGGCCTTTGCCGGCCAGGAAGCCGAGCAGCTCGTTACCGGGGTCATCGTCGCCGATGCGGCTGATGAGCTGGGTTGGAACGCCGAGCTGACGCAGGTGGATGGCCACGTTAGCAGGAGCACCGCCGGGCTGCTGGCCGGTGGGCAGCACGTCCCAGAGGATTTCGCCGAAGCAGACGATGTTTGGGGTAGACATACGCGAACAAGAGAGTAGCCAGAACAGCAGGTTAAGCCTGGCAAAGAAACCTTGCGGACGGCAGTTATTCTGGCTGTCATCCTTTGGCTGTGCATTAGAATGACAGCCAGAATAAAACACCCCATTAACTCAGTCCTGTAACCCTTTGCCCCTGAGAATGTGCGGGGTGTATTTTTCAATTCTGGCCGTGCGGGTTTTGGCTTGTTTGGGGGCCGAGAAATACAGCAGGTAGCCACGCTGGCGGCCGGGGGTCAGGGTATGGAACGCGGCTTTCAGCGCGGCATCACGGGCCAGGGCGTCTTGCAGCTCTTCGGGCATGGCAAATTCTGAAGTTGGCTTGAAACTGACTTTCAGCCCCGCTTTTTCTACTGCTATTGCCTCCTTGATGTAGGCTTGCAGAACGGTCTCCAGCTTGGCTATTTCCCGAACATCGGTAAACCGGATTTGACGGGCGGCCTGCACGTTCTGGGTTTGCTGGACCAGAATGCCGTTGGGGTCAGAGAGCAAGGCGCCGTTGAAAAAATTGAGGGCGCAATAGTCCTTGAAGGCGTGGATCAGCACAATGTTCTTTTGCGCCAGCGTGTAGCAGGGCACACCCCATTTGAGCTCTTCGGCGAGGCCGCAGCCGAGTAGCAGGGCCCGCAATTCGCGCAGCTCCTGCCCCCACCGGTTGACGTTGCAGGCGGGCGTACTGACCAGGGCGCAACGGCCGCAGCCGTCGGTGAAATAAAAGTCAACGGAGGGAGCCATGTCGGTTAGTAGCTAGGAGTCGTAATTCGTCTACCGGCGGGCCGGAAATACCACGACAGGACCGTTAGAACCAGCAGGAGCAGAGCGGGGAGCAGTTCCTTTACCGGGTCGTGAGCGGCCAGATGAGAAAATACGGCTCCGGACATCATGAAGAAAAAGCCGGCGTAGGCCCATTCTTTCAGCAAGGCAAACCGTGGAATTAGCAGGGCAATGACGCCCAGCAGTTTCCAGATTCCGAGCAGCAGCAGGCAGTAGGCCGGGTAGCCCAGGCTGGCCATGGAAGCGGCTTCGGCCTGGGGGTTGAGCACCTGTACCAGCCCGGTGGATACCATGCCTAGCGCCAGCCAGGCCGTGCAAATCCAGTACATGAGGTTTTTCTGCTTGCTCATAGCCCTGTTATTGCAGTTTACTGACAATCTCCTGCAAGCGGTTGTGGGCCATATTCAGGCCCTGGGCGAAGGGCAGCTGCAGCTGCTGATTGCGCTGCGCCACGGAGCGGTAAACGATGTGCATGCGCAGCTGGCTGGTATCGTTGGGCAGGCTCTCGAACTCTAAAAATTCGAGCTGGGGGCCAAACGGCGCATTCTCCATTTCGAAGGTTCGGACGATTTTCTGGCCGGGGATAAACTCGTGGATGGTGCCTCCGGCCCGGAACACCACGTGGCCCTGCGCATTGGTGGTTTCAAATTGCCAGCTGCCGTGCTTTCGGTTGTCCAGCTTCAGCACGTTGGTGCCCATCCACTGCCCGATGATTTCCGGGTCGGTGTAGGCCGTGAAGAGCAAGGACACGGGCAGGTCAAAGTCCCGGGTGATAAGCAGGTCCTGCCGGTCATCCGCGGCGCTGATTCGGGTTTTGGGCTTCATCATTATTCCGTTGCTTTGGCCTGGCGCGCCTGGAGAATACTTTCCAGCTGGTTGAATCGCTCGTCCCACATCTGGCGGAACGGCTCGATGAAGTCGGCTATTTCTCTCATGCCAACCGGGTTCAGGTGGTAGTACATTTCCCGGCCTTTCTGCTCTTGCGTAAGCAGCTCGCACTCGGTCAGGATTTGTAGGTGCTTGGACACGGTGGGCCGGGCCGTGTTGAAGCTGGCGGCTATGGCTCCGGCCGTCAGGGACTGGGCGGCCAAGAGCAGCAGAATGGCCCGGCGGGTGGGGTCGGCAATGGCCTGGAAGGCGTCGCGTCGTAAGTTCATCGTGTAGCTATATGACTACAAGTATACATGTAGGCATTTAACTACACAAGTTTTAATACGAGTTTTTTGTTAGCTGCATTCCTAGGCCCGAAACAGCATCTGGCGCTCTTTAGCTACTGGCCGCGCAATACATTACGTCGGAGCGCAGGACGTATTTCACGCCCTGGGTTACTTCGCGGCCGGCGTGGGAGAGGCTGTGGAGGAAAAGCAGGACCATGCCCTGGCGGGGTTGGATGCGCAGGTCGTGAAAGGTGGTGTCGCCGCCCTGAAAGTTGTCGTTGAGGTAGACCATAAACGTGAGCCGGCTGGCCTCGGTGGCGGAGCGAACGTAGCTGCCGTCGTAGTGGCCGCGGAACTGGTGGCCGCACTGGTAGCGGTAGAAGCGGAACAGCTCGTTGAGGCCGCAGGCATGACCAGCGCCTAGCTGGGCGGGTACGAAGTGGACGACTGGGGCTAGGCTTTGGATTTTCGAAAAAAAAGAGGCCCCGGCAGGGGCCTCTTTTGGCAGATCATGGGCTCAGGCGCCGTCCATGCGCACGATTTTGGGCGTGAACGAGCCCAGCACATCCACCAGCTCCTGCTGGCTTTGCATCACTTGGTGAATGTCCTTGTAGGCCATCGGGGCCTCATCTACTCCCCCACCCTGCAGCACCACGTCGTGGTCTTTCAGGTATTGGCGGACCTGGGCTTCGCCGAGTTCCTGCTTGGCCCGGGTGCGCGACATGAGCCGGCCCGCGCCGTGGGAAGCTGAGCCCAGGGATTCGGGCACGCCCCGACCGCGCACGATAAAGCCGGGGGCCGTCATGGAGCCGGGAATGATGCCCAGCACGCCCTGGCCGGCCGGCGTAGCGCCCTTGCGGTGCACGATTACCTCGCGGCCATCGGCCAGCTGCTCTTTCCAGGCGAAGTTGTGGTGGTTTTCCACTTTGGCCAGGGGCCGCTCCCCCAGGGCCTTGGCCAGGCGGTGGTGAATCTGGTGGTGGCAGGCCGAGGCAAAGTCGCCGGCCAGAGTCATGGCGGCCCAGTATTCCTGGCCCAGCTCCCCATCGAGACCCAGCCAGGCCAGATGCTTAGCTTCATTGGGCAGCTGGCAGTTTTCCATGGCCAGCTTGGTGTAGTGGTTGGCGACGGAAGCACCCAGGCCGCGGGAGCCGGAGTGGGAAAGCAGGCCCACGTACTGCCCCACGGCCAGGCCCATGTCGTTGGTCGGGTCGGTGATATCGACGATACCGAACTCTACGAAGTGGTTGCCGGAGCCGGAGGTGCCGATTTGCTCGGCGGCCGTAGCCTGCTTGTTGCGCAGGAAGGGCACGTCGCGGAACGTGTCGCTGTCCAGCACTTCGTGGCTTAGCTTCTTGCCCCGGTCGAAGCCGGTGCGGTTGCCGAAGCGGGTGTTGTCGAGCAGCAGCTTTTGCAATTCCTGCACCCGCTGGCTGATAAACTTGGGCGGCAGAGCAAACACCGACAAGGCCATACGGCAGCCGATGTCAACGCCCACGGCGTAGGGAATGACGGCATTATCAGTAGCCAGCACGCCCCCAATGGGTAGGCCGTAGCCGTGGTGGGCATCGGGCATCAGGGCCCCGGCGACGGTCACAGGCAGCTTCATGGCCGTGTCCATCTGGTGCAGGGCGCCGGGCTCAATGTGCTCGGCCCCGTAGAGGGCATAAGGCTTGCGGGCTACCAGCTCGATGTGGCGCGACGGGGGCGGCAGCAGGGCAGCGGCCACGTGGCTCCAGTCGAGGTGGGTGGCAAACTCGTGGGGAGCGGCCAGGATATGCTGGAGCAGGGCCAGCTGGTCGGTGAGGGAAATTTTCTTGAGGTGCTTGCGCTGGAGCTGGGCCAGGGCAAGGCCGATGGCGCGGCCTTCGGGGAAGCCAAGCTGCCGAAGGTCGTTGCCGCGTAATTGGTGGGCCATAAGAATGGAGTCCGCAGACGTGAAGTTGAAGAAAAAACGGCTGGCAATGAGGCAGCGGCACCCTCATTTCGGTGCCGCTGCCGGGCCGCGTGTTGAGCGTGAAAAAAGCTGCTCCGACCCGGAGCAACGGGCCGCCCGCGTCGCAGTGGGGTACTTGCGTACTACCCGACGGGACAGGTCGAAGGAGCGCGGACGTACGGCATCCGGGCCGGAAAAGCAGTTTGCCGGGCTTAGGAAACGGGTAACAAGGTGGGTAGTCCGGTGCGTATTTTCAGAACGAAGGAATACTACCCGACGACACCGTTTCCGGCCCGGCTCCTGTAATGGGCAACAAGGCGGGCAGCCTCTCTATTACTGCGCCCTGACCGCTAGGCTACTGCCAGAATTGGCAGGAAGGATTCGAACCTTCGACCTCAGTAACCCTACGAAGTATGGCTGCCCTACGGCACCACGACAGGATGCTGTGTCGTTCGTTGTCAGTTGTCAGTTCGTGCTAACGACTACTCCTGACAACTAACAACAAAAAACTAAACTCGTTGGGGCAACTGGGCGCTCAGCCCGTGATCCTGCTCTAACCAACTGAGCTACCGCCAATCCGAAGAACTGACGAGGAGGATTCGAACCTCCGACCCGGGCATTAAAAGTGCGAAGTAAGGCTAGGCTACGGCACCCAACGAGGTACTAGTGCTATTCTGATTCCGGGGCAACAAGCGGGACGCCCTAACTACTGGTGCGTCTACATTTCGCCACCGGCCGCCTCACGGCCGCCGGGCGGGAGTCGAACCCGCACGCCTTGCGGCTTTCAGTTCGGAACGAAGGATTGCGCCCCTACGGCACCCGAAAAAAGAATAGCTACAACCAACCCCACCGGGGTAAAAAATGAGAAGCGCGTGCTCTACCAGACTGAGCGACTTTCGCCGGCCATTGCTGGCGTCGAAAGTCAGGAGTCGAACCTGTTACCCGATGGAACGCTCCCCGACGACACCCGGCGGGAAATTTACCAAGTGAACTCAACCACAGGCCAGGGCAACAGTCGCCCGCGAATGTTTTCCTACGGCGACCAAAGCGGCCCTAGCGGGATTCGAACCCGTAACCATTCGTTGCCGAACAGCCTGAAAACTACCCACGAAGTAACGCTCGGCTACGGCACCTGGCCGGTGGAAGTATGCACCAAGTAGTCGGAGGCAGGCCCGGCCCGTTTGGCCTGGCATTTAGGCCCCCGACTAGGTTGGCTTTAGATGGTGGAATACATCATGACAGTCAGACGGCTTATGAGGTAAGACCTGCCAGTTCGATTTCAAAGGCCCGCAGCACTTGGTGCGGAGCATTGGGGTCGAAGATGGCAAAGTCGAGGCGGGAGAAACTGTTGCGCCAGCCGGGCTGGGCCAGCGCTTCGGCAAACAGCCGGGCTACCTGGGCCGGGTCGTTGCCGAAGACCCCGCAGCCCCAAGCCCCGAGCACCAGGGCCTCGCAGCCGTGGCGGGCGGCCATGCCCAGCACCTGCCGGATACGCCGGCGCATAGTTGGCGCCAGCTCAGGTAGCAGCTCCGAAGTATTGCGCCGCAGGGCCCCGGCATTCACGGCCGGCGAGGTGATAATGTCGATGCGGTAGGGCTCCGGGAGCCAGCGGCCGGCGTCATCGAGCAACACCGGCACGCCGGGCGAGTAGATGGCGTAGTCGCTGTAGAGGCCGTTGCGGTGGGCGTTGTGCTGGTACATCTCCGGAAACTGCAGCTGGCACGGATACAGCCCCGAGGAGCGGGCCAGGCTTTCTTCCTGGGCCTGGCTGCCGCCCAGAAACCCACCGCCGGGGTTGCGGGCCGAGGCGAAATTGAGCACCCCGACACGGGCAAATTTCTGGCTTAATTCAGCAGCGGCTTCGAGCGTAGTGGCCTGGTAGACCCGTACTTCGGCCGGCGCCTTGTCGGTGAGTCCGGGTTCCTGCCCCACCGCTTCGGCGTCCGCCGGCCGGTAAAGCAGACTGCCTTGCACGGCAGCGTGTTGCCAGGCCCCGATGCTGACTTCGGCTCCTTCCGCGGTGTGGTAGCGGCCGGTTTCGAGAGCGGCGAGGGTGAGGCGGGCCAGTTGTTGACGTTGTTCGCGGTTCATAATGGGGCAGGAATTAGTCGGACTTCCGCAGGGCGGGGAGCAGCGGCCGAATTGCCGCCGCTCCGTACCGCTTTAGGGTCGCAGAGGGTAGTAGTTGTCAGTTGTTCGTTGTCAGTTGTTTTAACCTCTTTCCTAACAACGAACAACGAACAACTAAGAGGGACAGAGAAGCTGAGGGTAATAGGGCTTCCCCCTACAGGTCTATTTTTTCAATTTCGGTTACTGCCGAGCCCCCGTTTTCCAGGGCCTGCAGCACGTCGAATACTTTATCCGACCAGCCGGCAATTAGCGCCACGCCGTGGCCTTCGCGCACTTCGATGGGCGCCGAGCCGTGGCCGGCCAAATCGAAGAGGTAGAGCCGGGCCTGGGGGGCCACCGTGCGGCGGTAGTCTATCCAGGCCTGGGCCAGGGTGCCGCCGTCGCCGGTGCTGTTCCAGAGCTGGCAGTCGGTGAAAATCATCACCTTATCTACCACCTCGCGGTGCTGCAACAGGTCCTTGATGACCAGGTGCCCGTTGGTGCTGTAGCCCACCTCACCTTCGCGGCGGTAGAACTCCTGCACGTTTTGCAGGGTCCGGCCCCGGGGCAGGCTGATGCGCTTCCAGGTGTCGCCGAACATGCCGGTCACTACGTGCCCGCAGCGGCTCTGCAGGAGCATGCCCAGCACCAAGCCCACGTCGTAGAGCAGCACTTTGCTGCGCTGGGACACCGGCTGCTGCATCGAGCCCGACACGTCGCAGGCGACTACCACGCGGGTGTCGGCCGCGAAGCCGCGCAGGTTGACCACGCTGTGGGCAATGGCCGTTTCCAAGGCTTCCAGCACCAACGGTACGTAGCCCGACTTCAAGACCAGCACCTCGCGGTAGGCGGCCAGGAAGCGGAAGGGCAGCTGCTTGGCCCGGGCCACGGCCTGCTCATTGCTTAGCGTAGCGCACACCCGCTCTACCGCCCCAGCCGACACGTCGGCGTCGAGGATGTTGCGCAGGTTGCGCAGCAAGGCCATGTAGCCCAGCTTGCCGCTGCTAATCAGGGTTTCCCAGGTGGCGCGGAATGCCGCGGCTCGTTCTTGCGGCGAAGCAAAGGCCTGCTGGCCCAATGCCGACAGTTCGGTTTCCCAGGTGTAGGGCGTGGGCAGGGTACCGTGCACGAGCTGGTCGAACAAGGCTTGCTGCTCGACGTCCCGGGCCGTGGGGTGCACCAGGAACAGGGCGTCGCGCAGGCGCACCTGCCCGGCCCGGTCATACTTGGCCAGCTGGTAGCCGTCGAACCGGTTGAAACTCAGGGCCAGGCCTTTCTGCACCTGCTTGGAGAGGCGGTTAAGGGTTTTCACCCCTGCCCGCTCGTTGGCTCGGGCGTAGTAAGCCAGCAGTTCGGTGATTTCGTCGGCGCGCTGCACCACCCGGGCCACCAGGCGGCTCACCAGGCTGTCGCCCTGGTGTAGGCGGGCCAGCTCCACGGTCAGGACCAGAGGCACGGTGCGCAGGTAGAGCTGCTCCCGGGCATAGACCGCCAGACGGGCCACAAACTCGGGGTCGTTGCGAGCTACCAGGTCCCGCAAGCGCTGCAAGCGGGTGTCGGCCTTTTCGTAGAACTGGTCGCTCAGGGCAGCCGTGGCTACGGCGGCGTAGAGCTCCAGCTGGGGCGTGAGCGTATAGGCTACCGCGCCTTCGTGGTTGAGGACGGGCTGAGCTTTGCGGAAGGGTAGATTGAAGCGCATGGTAGTGAGATGGTGAGATGGTGAACTAGTGGGCTCACCCGAGGTTTGGCAGTCGGGATTATCAGATGTGCTTAGAGAGACTTAGCTGATTTTCAGCGGCCCAGCGCGTTACCCAGTGCCGCTCGTTGGCGAGCATAGAGCGGTTGTAGCGGCCCCGGGCCTGCACCACGGTGCGGTTGCGGAGCACTTCCAGGGTAATGCTGCGGGCACCGTCCATTTTAAGGGAAAAGATGCCACAGCGCCCCTTCTGACAGGAGTACAGGTAAGAGGCTACGCAATGGTGCAGGGCCCGGCCCTCTTCCACCAACTCCTCGTAAGTGCGAAGCTGGGTGATGCGTACGCGCTGATCTTCGCCGCTGCTAAAGTCGCTGACCAGCAGCGGGCTCCAGGTCGTGGATAGCAGCTCGCCACCGTGGCGCGGGCCCCGGGCCAGCAGGCGGTGCCACTGCTCGGTGTGCAGCAGCACGCTGGCCATGCTGCGGCCCTTCAGCGAAAAGCCCGGCTGGGGCGGCCCGTCGCCGATACCCACGGTGCGTTTCTGCTGAATCCAGTCGCAGACCGGCCCAAAGTGCTGCGGATCGACCATGGATGCGGCGGCAAAGAAGTCGACTACCCCGAGCCAGAAGTCGTCGTCGGACCCTACGGTACGGCTCCATTCGGTTTGCAGCACCGGCCCGAGCCAGTCCAGCGCGCCGCGGGAAGCCAGCTGCCCGTAGCGCAGGGCTTCGATAAAGGTACAGCCGGCCGGGGCCTGCCGCATTTCGTGCTCCTGCTTTTTGGTCAGGGTTCGGGGCAGGCCGGCAAAGCTGCGCAACGACCGGCCGGCACCCAGGTGAATGGTCAGCTCGGCCAGGTTGACGCCGGCGCAGTTCATTTCACCGGTGGCCCAGGCTTCGAGCACCCAGCCGGGCACGTCGCCGTAGCCATCGAAGAGGTGACGCACTAGGCTTTCCAGCTGCCCGTACGCGTTGCGGGTGCGGGGCTGCCAGTCGGCCAGCTCGCGCTGCCGGCTCCAGTAGTACTTGCCGATCAGGCCCAGAGCCGGCACCACTTCGGGGCGGTTCAGCAGGGCGATGCGCTTGTCGGCCAGGGTCAGCAGCACCTGCCGGGTGCGGCGCTGCTCCAGCACGGTGCGGCCCTTGACCCAGTGCCGGTAGCGCAAAGCCAGCGGCGAGTCGGCTTCGACCTGGGCGTACAGCTCCTTAGAGGTGGCGCAGGAAAAAAGAAACTCTATTTGTTGCCCTGCCGACCACTTGCGGCGGTCGGCGTGCCGGGCTAGGGCTACGAGGGCTTGTTGGGTGTCCCGGACTTGGCGGGATACGGGTTTGTGACGGTTAGACATCCGGGTGGATTCCCTGCGCGAGGGATATTACCGATAGAAAAATCAGACGAAGACGTAGCCTGTACAGGAGGCGTAGCGAGCAAGATTCTGAAGCTTTCGTACATGATATTTAGCTTAAAAGTGTGGAAGAAATAAATTCGCGCTTACGCAAATTCAGTTAGCTATTTAATTTAATTGTTTACCAAAAATACATACCTCTTCCAGGTCGCCTGAAATTAGTTTTCAGCGAATACATAGTATGAAAAAGGCCCGAATTCTGGGAGAAGCCGGGCCTTTTTCACGAATCAGTCACGTAGTATTTACCTACGAGAAATGTTCGACAAAAAATCCCGGCCGCAACCCTGCCAGTCCCGGTTACTTGACCGTTTGGGCTGAGGTTGATGTAGGAAGCAATCCTGCGAGAGGTGCATGGCCGAAGGATATAAGGGGTTGAAAAACAAACCGCCCGAACCTTATGGGTTCGGGCGGCGGAAGTATCAGGAGAAAACCTGCTGTTACTCTAGCTATACCGAACCACGGCCGAAGCCTCTGGCTTCATCCGATCTTGCTTGCTGGTGTAGTTAAAGTGGCGGAGCATGGTTTTAGTTGTTTTTCTGTGGTTGAGTGATGCAAATATGAAGGGACTTTTTGTATCCACCAAATTAGTTCGAAAAATAATTTAAATATTTTTCTATTTAGATTAATTCAACCATTCACAGCAGTAGCAAGGCCTTTGCAAAAGCTATTTAATTACCCTATAGCTTGTTTTGAATACTTAAAGCAGATACGGCCTAAATTATCAGAGTATTCTCTTACCTGAATTTGCTAGCCGCATACGTTACCTTGCTTACGACAGGTTACAACTATTACCAAAAAACGGCCGCGACGCATTACGGCTGTATTATCGGCAGATGAAGATTCTATAACCTCTGCGGCTGGCCCCTTACAACCCAACCAGAGCCGGCTACATTTGGCGCAAACTATGCGCCGTGGTTACTGACAACTTACTCGGGCTGCTCGAGCGGATCCGCAACGACGACTACCAGGCTTTCGAACTGTTGTTCGAGGCGCAGTGGCGGGACCTGTACCGCTACGCCCACAAGGTATTGCGCGACGCCCCCGACGCGGAGGACATCACCCAGGAGCTGTTTTGCGACCTGTGGGCCAACCGCGGCCAGCTGCAAGTGCACACCAATGCCCCGGGCTACCTGCTGGGAGCCTTGCGCAAGAAAATTCTGACCCGCTTCCGTGACGCCGACATCCGGGCCCGGCACCACCAGCTGATTGGGAAGGAGCAGGAACCTGGAGCCGAGCTGACGTTCCGGCGCCTGGTCAGCCAGGATACGCTGCGGGCCATTCAGCACCAGGCCCAGGTGCTGCCGCCCCGGGAGAAAGAGGTGTTTTTGCTGGGCATGGTCGATGATTTTTCGGTTAGGGAAATAGCCGAGCGGTTTGCCACCTCCGAGCAGACCGTGCGCAACCAGCTCAACAGCGCCCTGCACAAGCTCTCCCCTTTCCTGACCAAGCTGCTGAGCTAAGCCGGGCCAGTGTTACGTCTTGGTTAAATCAACCAACGGGCATAGTTAGAAGGGCCTTCATCCGCAACTATTGCTGCAGATGGCCATTCGGCCGGTTAGCTACCGGCCCAGCTGCTTGTATGCTCGGCCCCGACTGTCATCCGCAGTCCTGGGCCCAGTCCTCTCTTTCTTGCTTTCGTCCCGGCCTCCCTGTGCGGGGGCTGCTTCCACCGTATGATTCGACCTATCCTGCTTTCCGCGCTGCTCCTGGGCAGTGCCAGTTCTTCGTTTGCCCAAGGCACCGCAAAACCCAAACTACTGGTCGGCATTATGGTCGACCAGATGCGGGCCGACTACCTGCCGCGCTTTGCCGACCAGATGGGTAATGACGGCTTTAAACGGCTGTTGCGCGAGGGTTTTCAGTGCCGCAACACCCATTATAACTACGTACCGACGGTAACGGGCCCCGGCCATTCCTCGGTGTACACCGGCACGACGCCCCGCTACCACGGTGTGGTGGGCAACTCCTGGTACGACCGGCGCCTGCGCCGCGACGTGTACTGCACCGACGACTCGACGGTGCGGCTGGTAGGCACCCCCAAAGGCATGGGCGTATCGGCCCGCAACCAGGTGAGCACCACGCTGGGCGACGAAATGAAGATGGTGTCCAACGGCCGCAGCAAGGTGCTGGCCCTCTCACTGAAAGACCGGGCTTCGGCGCTGCCCGCCGGCCACATGGCCGATGGGGCGTTTTGGTTCGACATGAACACCGGCGACTTTATTTCGAGCACCTACTATATGCCGGCCCTGCCGAAATGGGTGGCGGATTTCAACGCCCAGAAAAAGGCCGACTATTACCGCCAGCAAACCTGGACGCCGCTGCGGGGGCCCGAGGCCTACCTCAACAGCGTGGCTGATTCCAATAGCTTCGAGCGGATTTTCAAGGGCAAAACGGCCGCTACTTTTCCGTATGAGCTAGGCAAGCTGGCGTCCCAGAATCCGCCACCCTACGAGATGGTCAACATCTCGCCATTCGGCAACAACCTGCTCACCGACCTGGCCCTGGCTGCCCTGGCCAATACCGACCTGGGCCGCGACGACGTGCCTGATTTGCTGGCCATCAGCTACTCCAGCCCCGACCCGGTGGGCCACACCTTCGGACCACTTTCCAAGGAAGAAAACGACCTGTACCTGCGCCTGGACCTGGAAATTGCCCGCCTGCTGCAGGCCCTGGACAAAACCGTGGGCAAGGGCAACTACACCATTTTCCTCACGGCCGACCACGGCGCCAGCGAGGTGCCCAGGTACCTGGCCCAGCACCAGGCACCCAGCGGAGCCCAAACCCACGCCACGCTCAACAAAGGCGCCGCCGACTTCCTGACCGAGCAGCTCGGGCCCGGGCAGTGGCTGGAGACCGAGCGCAACAACATGTACTACCTCAACCGGCCGCTCATTGCCAGCCGCAAGCTGGAGCTGGCTCGGGTGCAAAACCTGCTGGCCGACTACCTGCGCAGCCAGCCCGGCATTGCTCAGGTCAATACCACCGCCCAACTGCTGACCAGCAGCACTGGGGCTTTCCTGGAAACCAAGCTCCAGAACGGCCTTTACTACCAGCGCTTCGGCGACGTGCGCTTCGAGCTGGAGCCCGGCTGGACCTGGGAAATGGGCGTGGGCGCCACCCACGGCTCGGGCTACCTTTACGACAGCCACGTGCCGTTGCTCTGGTTTGGGGCCGGCATTACGCCCGGCATCAGCTACGAGTACCACGCCATTACCGACATTGCCCCCACCGCCGCCATGCTGGTCGAAAGCAAATTACCCAGCGCCTGCACCGGTCAGCCCATCGTGGAAGTGCTCAGCACAGGAGCTAATCCGAAGAAGCGGCGCAAGTAGTTCGGCCCGTTCATATTACGCTTTCGTTACATCGGGCCCCGGGGATGGTTACTCCGCCCGGCTTGTGCAACTCTGTTATGAAGCCCTCTGATTCCCCGTTCTACCACTTGCCCGCCCGCCTGCAACGCTACCTTCGGAGCCGTCTTACTTCGCAGCGGCAACAGCAGCGGGAACAATGGCTGGACGACCTGGCAGCTGCTACCCCAGACGATGACGAGCTCATCAACCGGGAGCGGGAGGCTGAGCGGCGGGCCCGGATTCTGGGGGGAATACGGGCCCGCACCCAGCCTTCGGCGCGCGTGCTACCGCTGTGGCCGGTGCTGCGGGTAGCCGCCGTACTGGTGCCGTTGCTGCTGGCCGGTGCCCTGCTCTGGCCCCGGTTGCGGCCGGCCCCATCGATGCTGCGTTACGCTACCGGCGTAGGTCAGCACCGGGAAGTAGTGCTGCCCGACCGCAGCCACGTCTGGCTCCGGCCCGGCTCGGAGTTGACCTGCGCGGCTACATTTGGCACGGTGCGCACCGTGCAGCTGCGCGGCGAGGCTTTCTTCGACGTGACCAAGGACCCTAAGCATCCTTTTGTGGTGCACACGGGAAAGGTAACGGTACAAGTACTGGGCACGTCCTTCCTGGTGAAAGCCTACGCCCCCTTGCCCACCACGATGGTCCTGGTACGCACCGGCCGGGTGCAAGTGGCTCACCAACAGCGCATCCTGGGCGTGCTCCGGCCCTACGACCAGCTTCTCTATAATACCCGTACCCAGCAGCTTACCCGTAGCAAAAACGAATACGCCGACGCCATGCCCACCAGCCGGCTGCTAACCTTCGAGCAGGCCTCTCTGCCCGAAATTCTGCTCTTGCTGGAGAATAACTACCCAATTCACGTCGAACTAGGCCGCGACGCCCCCACCGTGGCCCTGACCGGCACCCTGGACCCGAGCCTGTCGGCCGACCAGATAACGGACGTGCTCAACGTGCTCCTGCAGCGCCACCATCTGCGCATTACCAAACGCTCGGCCTCGACCTACCAGGTACAGTAACCCCGCCCTTCGGCTCCCTCCATTCTACCTTTTTTCAACAGGCTTCCGGCCTGCCGGGCCGCGCCTTGCCCGAACCTTACCACCGTATGATGCACCTTCACTCCGTACACGCCGCCCGCCCCCGCGGCCGCAACCTCTTGCTGGCCAGCACTGTGCTGTTGTCGGCCATCAGTATGCCGCACCTCAGCCAGGCCCAGAAAGCCAGCAGCGAAGTAGCCTACTTCGCCGTGCAATCCGGGCCGCTGACTACCGCCCTGCAGCGCCTGCAGCGCGAGGCTGGCGTCAACATCGTTTACGAGGCTACCGACCTGAAGCAGGCCAAGGTGGAAGCCACCGAGTTTCGCAGCGCCCGGGTCAGCGAGATTCTGCGCCAGCTGCTGCGGGGCCAGGCCCTGAACTTCGAGGAAAAGCAGGGCGTGATTATTCTGCAGCCCAGCGCACCAACGTCGGCCCCCGCTCCTACGCCCAGCCGCCGGGCCGCCCGGGAAATCAAGGGCAAGGTGACCGATGCCAGCAGCGGTACTTCTTTGCCCGGCGTGACGGTGCTGGTAAAAGGCACCACCGTGGGCGCGGTAACCAATGCCGAGGGCTTTTTCAACCTGGAAGTGCCCGAAGACGCCTCCACGCTGGTTTTTTCCTTCGTAGGCTATCTGGCCCAGGAAGTAGCTATTGGCAACCAGGCCAGCATCGACGTGGCCCTGGCCGTGGATACCAAAGTGCTGAATGACGTGGTGGTAATTGGTTACGGCTCGGCCAAAAAAGGCGAGGTAACCAGCTCGATTACCAACGTGAATCCAAGGGAGTTTAACCGCGGCGTGGTGGCGACTCCCGACCAGATTCTGCAGGGCAAGGTAGCCGGCCTGAACATCACCCGCAGCGGCGACCCGAACGCCACGGCCTCGGTGGTGCTGCGTGGGGCCTCGTCTTTGCGCACGGGTCAGGCCCAGGAGCCGTTCTACGTAATTGACGGGGTGCCGGCGGCCAGTATCAACCTGGTGGCGCCCGACGATATCGTGAGTATCGACGTGCTCAAGGACGCCTCGGCTACGGCCATTTACGGGGCCCGGGCCGCCAACGGGGTTATCATTATTACCACCCGCCGGCAGAAGCCCAACGCGGCCGTGAGTTATAGCGGGTACGTGGGCGTGGAGCAGGTTTCCAATACGATAGACATGCTCAGCGGGGACGAGCTGCGGCGCTATTTGGAGGTGAACGGCAAGAGTCTGAGTCCGGCCGACAACGACGAAGGCACCAACACCGACTGGCAGAAAGAGGTGATGCGCACCGGCCTCAGCCACAACCACACCATCAGCTACGGCGGGGGCTCGGAGAAGTCGGCCTTCAACGCCAGCGTCAACTACTTCAAGCGCGAGGGCGTGATGAAGACCTCCGACAGTGAGCGGCTCATCGGCAAAATCAACCTCGACCAGAAAACCCTCAAGGACAAGCTCCAGCTGCGCTTTACGCTGACCAACTCCCTGCTCAAGCAGCATTTGATTTCGGACCTGGTGTACCGCAACATGTTCACGCATTTGCCCACTACCAACATCCAAAACCCCGACGGCACCTATAAGGAAAACCTGACCCGCACCCAGTACTACAACCCGGTGGCCTTGCTGGAGCAAAACAGCGAGGAGCGCAAAATCAACACCCTGCTGGGCAACGCCAGCGCCCAGCTCAGCATTCTGCCCAACCTGACCAACACGCTCAGCCTCTCGATGCAGAATGAGTCGGTGAAGGGCGGGGCCTACCAGGGGCGGGAGTCGCCGGTGCCGAACAGCAACAACGTAACCGGCCTGGCGGCCAAGGGCCTGGCCCGGCGCTACAGCGTGGACAATACCCGCAAAATCCTGGAGAACTTCCTGACCTACAACCCGCTCAACAACGATACGCACGACCTGAAGGTGCTGGTGGGCTACTCCTGGCAGGAAGACAAAAACGGCGACGGGTTTCAGACTGATACCCGGGGCTTCGTGTCGGACCAGCTGGGCTACAACAACCTGAGCCTGGGCAACCCCGGCGGCGTGACGCCCACCTACGACGCAGCCATTGCCGGCTACAGCCTGGGCATCAGCACGCTGCGTTTGATTTCGGTCTACGCCCGCCTGAACTACGGCCTGCTGGACCGCTACTTCCTGCAAGTGTCGGTGCGGCGCGACGGGTCCTCGGCCTTCGGGGTGAACAACCGCTGGGGCACGTTTCCGGCCGCTTCCCTGGCCTGGAACCTGGCCGGAGAAAATTTCCTGGCCGGCAACGCTAAGCTCAATGAGCTCAAGCTGCGCGTGGGCTACGGCGTAACCGGCAATTCCCTGGGTTTTGACCCGCTGATTGCCACCCAGCGCTACAGCAGCGTGGGCACCTTCTACTACAACGGCTCCTTTATCAAGGCCATCGGCCCGACCCAGAACCCCAACCCGGATTTGAAGTGGGAATCGACGGCCATGCTGAATGTGGGGCTGGACTTTGGGCTGTTCAACAACCGGCTCAGCGGCACGGTGGAATACTACGACAAGCGCACCTCGGACCTGATCTGGAACTACCCGGTGTCGACCACGCAGTATTTCGTGAATACGCTCTACGCCAACGTGGGCGAAATCAGCAACAAGGGTCTGGAGCTGACCCTGAACGCCACGCCGGTACAAACCCGGGACTTTCAGTGGAACCTGACGGGCACCTTGGCCCACAACGTGAATAAGGTGGAAAAGCTGGCCAACGAGCAGTTCCGCCTCGACCAAGTATACACGGCCTACCCCGGCGGCTCGGGGCAGAGCGGCATTTCGACCCAGGTGGTGAAAACGGGCTACCCCATCGGGCAATTCTTCCTGCCCGAATACGCCGGGCGCGACGAAAACGGCCTCTCCCTTTTCTACAAGGCCGACGGCACCACCACCGGCTCCCCCGCCCTGGCCGACTACCGCTACCAGGGCAACGCCCAGCCCAAGCTGCTCTACGGCCTGAGCAACACGGTGAGCTGGAAGAACCTGGATCTGAACTTCTTTCTGCGCGGGGTGCAGGGCAACAAGATCCTGAACGCCACGCTGGCCAACCTCAACATCCCGGCCCAGTCGACGGCCAACAACCTGCCGGCTTTTTCCCTGGATGAGCCCTACGCCGACAACCGCGCCAATTATTACTCCAACCGCTACCTCGAAGACGGCTCCTACCTGCGCCTCGACAACGTGACGCTGGGATACAATCTGCCCCTGAAGAGCGAGTACGTGAAGCGGGCCCGCGTGTATCTGAGCAGCCAGAACCTGCTGACCATTACCAAATACCGCGGCATCGACCCGGAAATGAACCTGGGCGGCCTCACCCCCGGCCTCGACAACAACAACTTCTACCCCAAAACCCGCTCCTACGTGCTGGGCGTGAACCTGGACTTTTAAGGTCTAGAACTCAGAGCTTAGAACTCAGAGCACAGAAGCCAGGACTCGGCTAAAGAAATCTAAGCTCTGAGTTCTCACTTCTCAGCTCTAAAAAATCAAACTAACCATGCCTACCAACCATACTTCCCGTTTCCTGACCCTAGCCACGGCCCTGACCGCCCTGCTCACGGCCGCCGGCTGCACCGACTTGGACGCGCCCATCGAATCGGAATATACGCCCAGCAACTTCCTGACCACGCCCGAGCAGTTCATTGCCGCCTCCGGGCCGGTGTACAGCCAGATGCGCGGGGAAGTAGCCAAAGCCTACTGGAACCTGCAGGAGCTCAGCACCGACGAGGCCGTGATTGTAGCCCGCAACGGCAACTACTACGACGGGGCCCGCTACCAGCAGCTGAGTTTGCACACCTGGAACCCCCAGAACGAATTTGTGCGCGTGGCCTGGGAATGGGGCTTCAGCGGTATTAGCACCTGCAACCGCACCCTGGCCCTGTTCCAGAATACCGCCGACGGGGCCTTCAAAACCCAGTTTACGGCTGAGCTGCGCACCATGCGCGCCCTGTACTACTATATGATGATGGACCTCTACGGCAACATCCCGCTGGTGCCGGAGTTTGGCTCCACCGAGCAGCCCGCCAACGCCAGCCGCCAGCAGGTGTTCGACTACATCGAGCGGGAGCTGAAGGAGTCCCTGCCCAACCTGTCGGCCGACGTGTCGGCCCAGACCTACGGGCGGCCCACCCAGGGTACGGCCCAGGCCTTGCTGGCCAAGCTCTACTTGAACGCCGAGGTCTACACCGGGCAGAAGAAGTACACCGAGGCCATTGCGGCCTGCAACGCCATTATCAAGGGCCGGAAGTACAGCCTAGCCGCCAACTACATGGACGTGTTTGCGGTGGAAAACGGCCCCCAGGTCAACGAAATCATCTTCGCCGTGCCCTTCGACGCCAACCTGGCCCAGGGCAACATGATGTCCAGGTTTGCCCTGCACCAGCAGATGAAGGACAAGTTTGGCTTGCTCTTCACGCCCAGCAACGCCAGCCTGACCTGGCCCGAGTTTTTTGCCCTCTACAAAGAGCCCAACGACACGCGCAACCAGCAGTGGCTGTCGGGCAAGCAGTACCTGGCCGACGGCCGCACGCCGGTGCTCATTGCTACTACCAAAAAGGGCCTAGACTCGCGCTACACCGGCGCCGACGGCAACGACAAAATCAACTACCACCTGGAGCTGAGTGACAAGCTCACCTTCCGCGACGCGCCAAAGTTCGACGTGGGCAACGACGAACTGGGTAAGGCCCAGGGCACGCGCAACATCAAGTACTACCCCGACAAGTCGTCCACGTCCCGCGACCAGGGCAACGACCTGGTGCTGCTGCGCTACGCCGACGTGCTGCTGATGAAGGCCGAGGCCCTGCTGCGCGGCGGCCAGGACCCCGACGCCGCCAATGCCAAAGACCTCGTGAACCAGATCCGCAGCCGGGCCCAGGTGCCGGCCCTCACCACCGTGGACCTGAACAGCTTGTTCGAGGAGCGCAGCCGCGAAATGGCCTGGGAAGGCTGGCGTCGCACCGACCTCATCCGCTTCGGCAAGTGGGAATCGGTGTGGGGCCAGGGCATGAAAACCAATGCCGACCTCTACCGCCGCATCTACCCCATCCCCACGACTGAGCTGACCCTCAACGCCCGCCTCCAGCAGAACCCCAGCTACTAGCCTTCTTTCACCCTCAACCCTTACCAAACCCTATGAAACCATTCTTCACCCAAGCGGCCCTGCTAGCCGCGGGCCTCACCCTCTCGGTCCTGACGGGCTGTAGCGTGACGCCCAACCCGAACGAAGCCGCCCCGCAGGCCGCCGCTCACTCGGCCGACGCCACGGCCGCCTTCAAAGCCAGCCTGGCGTTGCGCTGGGCCCCGGTGCACTACCAGGACACCGACGTAACCGGCGACCATGGCCTGAGCGGCAAAGGCGACTACCTGACGGCCATCAACTTCGACGGGGACTGGTCGGGCACCAACAACTGGAACAACCTGGCCTCGCGCGCCGCCACCGGCCACGGCTACTACTCGGTGGTCGAAACCGGCACCCACTGGTTTATCACCTACGCCTTCTTCCACCCCCGCGACTGGACCGACATCGTCTTCGCCTACAACATCGACGAGCACGAAAACGACCTGGAAGGTCTGCTGGCCGTGGTCAAAAAGGACGGCAGCACCTACGGCAACCTGCAGGGCATCGTCACGGTGGCCCACTCCGACTTCTACTCCTTCGTACCCGCTGGCAGCCCGCTGCAGGCCAACCAGGAGGACATTGATGGTACGCTGACCATGGAGCAGTTCAACGGTGGCCTGCACCCCGTCACGGCCCAGCAAGCCAAGGGCCACGGCCTCAAAGCCTTCCCGTACTACAAGCTCAACGGCGACGGTATCAAGTATTTCCCCTCAGCCACGGTGGCTGAAGCCCCAGCTAACGCTGACGACCGGGACGTGCAGTATAAGCTCGTCGACATCTTCGAGCCCAACGGCCTGTGGGCCCAGCGCACCAACACCGCCCTGTTTACCAGCCCCGACGGCGGCTTCGTGAAGAGCAAGGGCAACGGCGGCGCCAATGCCCCCTGGGCCTGGGACGACGGCAACGACGTACCCGGCCGCGGCGAGCTGGCCACCGACCCGGCCAAGCTGGTGAATAGCTACTTCAAAAACCTGGGCACGTTCGACCTAAACTACATCGACAATCCTTACAAAGGCATCATTGCCCGCTAAGCGCCGGCTACTGCCAAACCAAAAAGAGCCTTCTGCGACGTGCAGAAGGCTCTTTTTGGTTTGGCACAAATTCGCGGCAGAAGGGCTTAGTCGTCGCTCGTGGTGGTGTGCGTGGCGGGGTAGCCGGCGGCATCCAGGGCTTGCTTGATGGTGGGCCAGTCGGGCTCGGCACCGGTGGCGGAGGCTACGTGGGCCTGCCCGTCGGTTATCTGGTCGACCAGCAGGTGGTGGCTTTGCAGAATTTCACGCACCGTTACCAGGCTGTCCGGGGTGGTCATGGCGGGCACCTCAATGCTGTAGCGGACCAGTTGGGTGTTGTTGGCGGAGGGGTCGGAAAAGGAAGTGGACATGGCCTAGAAAGTAAGGTGGGTGGAAAGCTCGGATCCAGCGGATAGAGTTTATCCTAAGGGTGTACTAGGCCGGCGGGCTTTGGTTGCGGCTCAGTTCAGGCCCAATAGCCAGTTTGCACCGGTTTACGGGGTTTGCCAGCCTTTTTGCTGTGCTTTAGGAAGCTCTACATCCGTATAACTGAGTTCAGCCGGGCCACCACTTCCACTTTTCGGGCAAGATGACTACCCGGCATTAACCTACCTCGACTGTCGGTTTAGCCCTACTTCTCGTAGAGCCTGCTCACCCGCCTCGTTTTTTGCTTTTGCATGCCCTGCCTCGCCACTTCCGAACGCTACACGCTTGACTTACCCGCTGGCCACCGCTTTCCTATTGCCAAGTACGAGCTGATCCGGGAGCAGCTGCTCTGGCAGGGCATTGCTCCGCTCCATGACTTCTACGACCCGGGCCTGTGCACTGAGGAAGACGTGCTACGCGTGCACACCGCCGAATATTGGCACAAAGTGCGCGACCAGCAGCTTTCAGCCGCCGAGGTGCGCCGCCTGGGCTTGCCCCAGAGTGAGCGGCTAGTGCTTCGGTCCCTGAGCAGCTCGGCCGGCACGGTGCAGTCGGCGCGGCGGGCTCTGCACGACGGGGTGGCCCTGAACCTGGCCGGGGGTACCCACCACGCCTTTGCCGACCGGGGCGAGGGGTTTTGCGTGCTCAACGACATTGCCATTGCCGCCGCTCACCTGCTGCACCACAGCCTCGCGCGGCAGATATTGGTCGTGGACCTGGACGTGCACCAGGGCGACGGCACGGCCAGCATTTTCCGCGACGAGCCCCGGGTTTTCACCTTCAGCATGCACGCCGGAGCCAATTACCCGTTGCGTAAAGAGCAGTCGGACTGGGACGTGGCCCTGCCCCTGGGCCTCGACGACGCGGGGTATCTGCAGCAGCTCACCCAGACCTTGCCCGGCTTATTGGAACAAGTGCGGCCCGACTTCGTGTTTTTTCAGGCCGGCGTCGATGTGCTGGCCACCGATAAGCTCGGCAAGCTGGCCCTGACCCAAGCCGGCTGCCGCACCCGGGACGAGTTTGTGCTGGGCCTCTGCCGGCAGCACCGCCTGCCCGTGGCCGTGAGCATGGGTGGGGGCTACTCCGAGCGAATCGGCGACATCGTGGACGCGCACTGCAACACGTTTCGGGTGGCGTATGAGCTGTTTGGGTAAAGCCTGACGTTACAAACCATACCCCACGCTTGGCGATGGCAGCTTGGCGCTACTTCATACGCCACGGCCTTACCTTTACTTCATGAATCTGCATAACCCCGCCACCGACCTGCCTGCCGCCAATTCTCTGCCCGTCCGGGTGCCGGAAGCCGCGCCGGGTACGCCCGCGCAACAGGCGTTTCGGCAGGCTATTCAGGACGTGGAAAACCTGCGGGACCGACTGCGAGAACTGGAAGAGGGCCAATCGGAAGCCCGGCGGCGCTACTGGCAGCAGGTCGGGCCGCTGGCTCAAACGGTAGTGGCGGCCCGCCGCCGCTTATTTGCCCCGCTGGAAGAGGCCCTGCTCCTGCCCTATTTCAGCCGGGCCGAGCACCGGCAACTCGAAGAACTAATTCTGAATAACGCCAGGTCCTTGCGGGACCGGTTTGGGGAAGACGTGGCCGATATTCTGCAGCGCCACGCCCCCACGGCGAAAGAGCCTACTCCAGGAGCCGCAGAGAGTTCGGGTTCGAACCCGCAGCCCGAGACGGAGGCCGCGCCGGGTCACGCCAAGCGCAAACCGAAGGGCAAAAAGGCCCGGGAAGCTGAAAAGGCGGCTTTGGAAGAGCAGCAGAAGCTGCTAGGTAACACCAAAAACCTCTACCGGCAACTGGCCCGCGCCAACCACCCCGACCTGGAGCGCGACCCGGCCCTGGCCCAGGAAAAGACGGAGCGCATGCAGCGTATCACCCGCGCCTACGAAGCCAACGACCTCTACACCCTGCTCCAGCTGCTGTCGGAACACGCCCCGGGCAGCACCGATTCGGAGTCGGAGGATTTGCTGGCCCGCTACACCCAGGCCCTGCGCCAGCAGCAGGATGAACTCAAGCAGCGCATGAACGAGCTCAAATACGGCACCACCAGCGCCTTTGCAGCCACCGGCAAAAAACAGGAAGCCGAGCTGCGCCAGGTAAAGCGCCATCTCCGCGCCGAAGCCGACTACCTGCAGCACATAGAGCAGTTGATGCAGGCTCCCGAAGACCTACGCGACCTGCTCCGCCAGCTCTCCACCGAGATTTAATGTACTAGTGTGTTGATGTGCTAATGCTCCTTCTATCCTTGCGAGCAACGCGAAGCCATCCGTCCGCTACGCAGTACGCCCCATTCTTGTACCAAAAAGCCCTCAACCGTAGCAACGATTGAGGGCTTTTTACTTCAGAAGACTCAGCACATTTCAGAAGACGAAGGACTTCGCGTTGCTCGAAATGACAACTCTCATTTCTCCCATTCAACCACATTCGCACTTCAGCATATTATGAATTAGCATATTAACTTCCTTTTTCCCGCAAAAACCCTACTACCTGCTGAATTACCCCAGGGTCGCGCATGATGCGGTTGTGACCCAGGCCTTCGGTGGGGCGGAAGTCGAGGGCAGGCCAGCTGCGGGCAATATCCTCGGCTTCGCTAAAGGGAATGGTTTCGTCGGCCCGGTCGTGGAGTAGCAGGGCGCGCTCGGCCGGCACCTGGTGGCCTACTTGGGTCAGGCTGTAGCTTTCGGAGCGGCGGCCGTGCCGGGCTTCGGCAAATTCTACCATGCGGGCCGCCACCTTGGCCGGCAGGTGCAGCAGGTCGGCAAAGCGTTGAAACACGGCCGGCGTACTGCCCGGCACGCTCAGCAGCACCAGGCGCGGCAATAATTGCTGCTCATTGAAATGTACTGGCAGCCCCGCCGTGGCTGCGGCCCCAAAGGAATGCGCCACTACGCCCCAGATAGTACCAGCGTGGTCGGCTACGGCCTGAATGGCGGCGCCAAACAGGGGCAGCGTGGTGCGCCGTCCAGTGGAAGCCCCGTGCGCCGGGCCATCGAAGGCCACCACGCGGTAGCCGGCCGCTACCAAGCCCTGGGCAAAGGCGCCCCAAAAGCTGGCCCGGTGCTCCCAGCCGTGCACCAGCAGCACGGTGCGCGCCCCGGTAGGGTTCCACTCGTATGCCACCAGCTGACCTTGCTCAAACGGCACCTCAAATCGCCGGGCTTCGGCCAGCGCCGCGGCTTCCCATGCTTTCACCGGCAGCCGGCGTGGCGTGGTAAACAGCCGC
This sequence comes from Hymenobacter cellulosivorans, assembly GCF_022919135.1. Lineage (NCBI taxonomy): Bacteria > Pseudomonadati > Bacteroidota > Cytophagia > Cytophagales > Hymenobacteraceae > Hymenobacter > Hymenobacter cellulosivorans. The sequence continues at coordinate 5,036,346 of NZ_CP095049.1, forward strand.
CAGGCCGATTGGAAAGCAGCCGTGGTGGAAAATGCCGCCAGCACTTGAAACTTCAGCCGCAGCAGTTTCAGGGCAGTGGGCACGGGCGGCGCGAGCGTAGTTGGGGTAGTCATCGGGGCAAATATCCGCACTCCCGCCGACTCAGGCCCCGGCCGGGCTTAGTCTTCCTGCTCACTGAGGCGGGCCAGCAGCTCTTCCACCTGCCGCTCCAGGCGTGTGAGGCGCTCTTCCATGGTGGAGGGGGGCCGCAGATGGGTCGTAAACACAGCCTTCACTTCCCAGATTTCCAGGGCTTGATCGAGGGCAAATTCCTCGGAGCCGTAATCGGGATTGTCGGCCCGCAGCTTGAGGTGAGTGTCGGAAAGGCGCTCGGCCAGGCGGCGCACCAGCAGCTTGCTCTGGGTTACAAAGGCGTAAATGCGCTGCACCCGCAGATTGGGCGCGGCCAAATCGATGCGGCGGCAGAGAATTACGTCCTGGTGGCGCAGCCCCTGCTGCTGGTGCTGCATTTCGGCCCCTACTATTTCGAATGCCCGAGTAGCCGGCCCCAGCTTGTGCGGAAACGTGAGCGGGGGCAGCGCATCGAGAAAGGCGGCGCTGTGGTGCTGCACAATGTACTCGAGCAGGCGGCTGGCCGGCACGAAAGGCGTGACCGTGGCTTGCTGGTCGGCCTGGGCGGCGGGGGCCGCAGCCGGCGCGGGGGCTGCTTCCTTCTGGTAAATGTCGAAATGATAAAGCTCGTTTACCGTCAATTCTTTCGTTAGTAGCAAGTCGACGGATAAGCCAAAATGCTGAGCAATTTGAATCAGCGTCTCCATTTTAGGCTCCGACCGGCCTTCTTCATACGCTCCAACACTGGGCCGGGCCAGACCAAATAACTCTGCGAAAGCCGCCTGGCTCAGCTTTTTAACCGTTCTGATCTTGCGGATGTTCTTGCCAACGTAGGACATAGCGGGGAAAAATATTTCGCTCAAAGCTTGAGCACATCTAAAACTTTGAGTACTCTTGCACCGTAAAGCTACCATATTACCTGCTACTAGCCGTAAAGCTCAGCTACTTTTTTGAGCCATTAGCTAAGCTATTTATTTTGCCCTCTTCGTCCCCTGCTCCGCTTTCACTACCTTCTGCTTATTCTTTCACCTCATCCCGTTCTATGGCCGACGCCTACTTCACCAAGATCCACCGCTACTTACTGGAGCTCGGCTTCGACATTCACCACCAGGATTCGACCGCCAATATTCTGGTCGTGAGCCGGCCCGAGTTGGGCATCGAGCACCTTGTGCTGGGCTGCGGCGAGCCGCTGCTGATTATGGAGCAGCATCTGCTAGATCTGCCCGGCCCGAGCTGCGAAGTATACCAGCGCCTGCTCCAGAAAAACCGCGACATCATCCACGGCGCCTTCGTGCTCGACGACTCGGGCCGCAAGGTCATCTTCCGCGACACGCTGCAGCTCGAACACCTCGACCGGCCCGAGCTGGAAGCCGTGTTCAACTCCCTGGCCCTGCTGCTGAGCGAATTCAGCGACGAGCTGATTGCCTTTTCGAAAGCCTAACCCCGTAGCCCACAACCGCCATGAACATTTTCAGCCGCCTCTTCAAAATCGGGCAGTCAGAAGCCCATTCCGCCGTCAACCAGCTCGAAGACCCCATCAAAATGACCGAGCAGGGCCTGCGCGACCTGCGCCAGGACCTCGATAAGAGCCTACATGCCCTGGCCGAAGTGAAGGCCATGGTGATTCGGGCCCGCAACGAGGCCGAGGACTTCCGCGCCAAGGCCCTGGACTACGAAAACAAGGCCGTCCTCTTGCTACAGCGCGCCCACAAGGGTGATTTGCCTACCGCCGAAGCTGACCGCCTCGCCGGGGAAGCGCTGCTGAAAAAAGCCGAAAATGACGCCCACGCTACCCGCAGTACCGCCGACCAGGAGAAGTTTGCTGCCTCGGCCGCCCAGCTCGACCAGAACGTGCAGCAGCTCAAGCAAACCATTAGCCAGTGGGAAAACGAGCTCAAAACGCTCAAGGCGCGCGTCACGGTGAGCACCGCTACCAAGACCATCAACCAGCAGCTGGCCCAGATTGACTCCTCCGGCACGGTGAGCTTGCTGGAGCGCATGAAGGAGCGGGTGGCCGCCGAGGAAGCCCTGGCCGAATCCTACGGGCAGATTGCCCAGGAAAGCCGCTCCGTCGACCAGGAAATCGACAAGGCCCTGCAGCAGAGCGGGGCCAGCCAGGCCGCCACCGACGTGCAGGCGCTGAAAGAAAAGCTGGGGCTGAACACTCCGGCCGAATAGGCCGGCTGCTGGAATAAATATGGTTGAGGTTCTTGGCTACCCGGTAGGCCCGCGCAGCATTTTTCCTACCTTTAAGCTGCCCTGTTTATGCCCATGACCGAATTAGTACAAGCCGCGCTTTCTCCGCCTAATCTAGTGGCCACGGGCTTGCTGATTTTCGTGCTGCTCTACTGGCTTACGGTTATCCTCGGGGTGCTTGACTTTAAAACCCTCGACCTGCACCTCGACGCCGACGGCGGCCTGACCGAAGCGCCCCACGACCCGCATCTGAGCGTAGCCTGGCTCAACAGCGCTCTGGCGTTTTTCAACCTGGGCCGGGTGCCGCTGATGGTGTTTCTGAGCTTCGTGGCTCTGCCGCTGTGGGTGGGCAGTATCCTGACCAACTATTACGCTCACAATACCTCCTGGGCGCTCGGCCTGGCCTTTTGCCTGCCGTTGCTTATCGGCAGCCTACTGGTAGCTAAAGTACTGACCACGCCGTTCGTGCATCTTTTCGCCACGCTGGAGAAAAACCAGTCGGGCACCAACCCCATCGGCAAAGTCTGCACTGTGCTACTGCCAACCTCGCACGAGCACCTGGGCCAGGCCGTGGTGAAGGCCAACGGCGACACGCTGATGCTCAACGTGAAAGCGGCCTCGGCCGCCACTGAGCTGAACAAGGGCGACACGGCCCTGATTATTGACTACAGTGCCCGCAGCCGCTGCTACCTGATTGAGCCTTATGACGACGCCTCCTGAGCCGAAAACCCTTCTGGCAGCGCGGGCTTATGAACTTTGCTGCCGAGTGGCTGGATTCGCTGCCCAACAACTTGCTTGACTGATACTTGCCGGAATATCTCCCTGCTTTTTCCTCTTCTACTGATTCTACTTTACCCCTCCCCTCTATGATTGGTCAACTTTCCCTCGCCGTGCTGGTGTTGCTCGGTGTATTCCTGCTCGGCATCATTGCCGTGGTGGCGCGCATGTACAAGAAAGCCGTGCAGGGCGAGGCCCTGGTGCGCACCGGCATGGGCGACACAAAAGTGTCGTTTACCGGTATTTTCATCGTGCCCGTGCTCCACAAGATGGAGGTAATGGACATCAAGCTCAAGACCATCATCATTCAGCGGGCCGGCTCTGAGGGTCTCGTCTGCAAAGACAACCTGCGGGCCGACGTGAAGGTCAACTTCTTTGTGCGCGTCAACAAGACCCACGACGACGTGCTCAACGTGGCCCAGAGCATCGGCGCCCACCGCGCCTCCGACCCGCTGGCCCTGGAAAACCTCTTCGACGCCAAGTTTTCGGAAGCCCTCAAAACCGTGGGCAAGCACTTCGACTTCATTGAGCTCTACAACTCCCGGGAGCAGTTTAAGCAGCAAATTCTGACCATCATCGGCACCGACCTCAACGGCTACGTGCTCGACGACTGCGCCATTGACTACCTGGAGCAAACCCCACTGACGGCCCTGAATCAGGACAACATCCTGGACGCCGAGGGCATCAAGAAAATCATTGCCCTGACCTCGGAGCAGAAGATTCAGGCCAACTCCATCCAGCGGGAGCAGCAGAAAACCATCAAGAAGCAGGACGTCGAGGCCCAGGAAACCATCCTGCAGCTCGAAAAGCAGCTGATTGAAAACCAGGAAAAGCAGAAGCGGGAAGTAGCTAACATCAAGGCCCGGGAGCTGGCCGAAACCGAGAAGGTGATGCAGGAAGAGCGCCTCAAGGGCGAAAAAGCCCGCATTGCTACGGAAGAAGAAGTGCGCATTGCCGAGCAAAACCGCGACCGGCAGGTGCTGGTAGCCGAGCGCAACAAGCAGCGCACCGACGCCGTGGAAACCGAGCGCGTAGCCCAGGCCAAAGCCCTGGAAGCCAACGAGCGGGAGCGAATCGTGGCCCTGGCCCAGATTGAAAAGGAAAAGGCCCTGGAAGAAGAGCGCAAAAACATCCAGACCATTATCCGGGAGCGGGTGGTGGTGGAAAAAGCCACGGTGCAGGAAGAGGAGAAAATCAAGGATACCCGCGCCCAGGCCCAGGCCGACCGCGAAAAGCTGGTGGCCATTACCGCCGCCAAGCAGCAGGCCGAAGCCGCCACGGTAGCCCTGGTGGGCAACGCCGACATGGAGCGGCAGGCCGCCGAGTTCCGCGCCAAGCAGATGCTAATTGACGCTGAAGCTGAAAAAGCAGCTTCCGAGTTCAAGGGTCAGGCCATCCGCACCCTGGCCGAAGCCGAAGCCAGCAAAGCCACGGCCGTGGGTCTGGCCGAAGCCCAGGTGATGCAGGCCAAAGCCACTGCCCGCCAGAAAGAAGGCGAAACCGAGGCCAACGTATTGCAGCTCACCGCCGCCGCCGAGGCCCAGGCCATTCAGGCCAAAGCCGGGGCCCAGGCCGAGGCCGACGAGAAGCTGGGCCTGGTAGCCGCCAAAATCAACCGCGAAAAAGGCCTCGCCGACGCCGACATCATTCAGGCCCGCGCCGATGCCGACCAGAAGAAAGGTCTGGCCGAAGCGGCCGTTTCGGAGCAGAAATTTGCGGTAGAAGCCAAGGGTATCGAAGCCAAGGCCGATGCCATGAAAAAGCTCGACGGCGTGGGCAAAGACCACGAGGAGTTCAAGCTGCGCCTGGACAAAGAGAAGTCGGTGGAGCTGGCCCAGATCAGCATTCAGAAGGACATTGCTGCCTCCCAGGCCGACGTTATCGGCGAAGCCCTCAAAGCCGCCAAAATCGACATCGTGGGCGGGGAAACCATGTTCTTCGACCAGATCATCGGCTCGATTACCAAAGGCAAGATGGTGGACCGCGCCGTGCACAACAGCGAAGTGCTGGGCACGGTGAAAGACGCCTTCTTCTCGCTGGATGGGGGCGGCGACTTCAAAACCAACCTGCGCCGCTTCGTGGATCAGTTCGGCCTGAGCTCCGACGATATGAAGAACCTCAGCGTCTCGGCCCTGCTGCTGAAGATGATGAACCAGGCCGGCGACGACGCCACCCGCGCCACGATTACCCAGCTGGCCAGCACGGCCGCAGCCCTGGGCATTGGCGACAAGCCAGCCAAGATGCTGGAGCTGAAGTAATACCCGACTATTCTTTAAACCAAGACGAACAACCAGCTCCCCTCTTCAGCTAAGAAGGGGAGCTGGCTCTGGCTACCTATCCATGCAAGCACCCGATTCTAACAATTCACCCACCATGACCCGGCAAGTAGTCAATCTTGTCCTTGGGATGGTTGTCGGTGTTGCCCTCTTTGCCGGCATCGTCTACTTCGTCAAAGCGGATAGGGCCGAAAAGCGGGCATTGATCCTAAAGAATCCGGGATATGCCACGGGCATCATTACCCGGATAAGAACCCACAAGGCGAAGCGGGTATCCGTGCAGTACACCGTTGGCGGAGTGAAATACTCCCTTAAAACCAGGGTGCCCAGAAGCTTTGTACGCACTCACGAAAAAGGCGATACTACCGCTGTCATCTATGCTACAACAGATCCAGCCAACGCTATCCTGAAGGTCAAGTTGCAGCCTTCAACAAACTAACTAGCAGTTCTTTTCTCCCTGCAAGGGTCTGTGCCTTGCCCTCCTATGGAAGCTCAAGCCCCTACCCAACTCGAAACCGGCACCTACGAAATCCTGCGCAACCGCCTGCAAAAGAGCAGCACCGACCTGCGCCAGCGCCTCGACCTGCTCAATGCCGAGCGTAAGCAGGTCTTCGGGGCCGTGGATACCCGCCTGATTGGCACCGGCCGCATTACCACCGAAAACAACTGCGTGCCCTGGGACATGGTGCCGGTGGGGCAGCGGTTCATCTTTGGGTATAACGTGGTGCTGGGGCTCAAGGCGGAGCCGGACCTGGCCGACGTGTTTGGAGTGTACGAATATGCGGAGCACGACTTCCGGCCGCTGGGCCTGGAGATGCTGCAGAACCCGCAGTTTCTGGAGGAATTCCGCAACCTGTACCGCTACTACAAGAACACCCAGTTCGTAAAGTTCGCCGTCATTGGCGTGCACCTGTTCATGGTGTTTCGGGTGGGCAAGAGTGCTTCCGATGTGAAGACGTTCAAGTGGCTGATTCAGGGCGACACGCTCACGTACGCCGACAACCGCTCCGACCACGAGTACACCTTCCCACCCCAGCACGAGTTCAGCTGGAAGCGCGCCACCCGCGACATGCAGCGCGGCGGCAAGCACCCCCACATCAGCATCGAAGACAAGGTGTTCGTGGAAACCGTGGGCGGCGACCTGACCATTAAAATCGAGGACAACACCAGCACCGGGCAGGGCATTCTGAGCGAGCCGGTCGACGACAAGGACCAGACCCTGGACGACTCGGAAATCTACTACGCGGTGGTGGGCAACCTGATTCTGCTCAAGATCCGGCCCTACCAGGAACAGCAGTACCGCTACTTCATCTTCAACCACAAGCTCAAAACTGCCCAGCGCCTCGACGCCCTGGCCGATGCCTGCGTGCTGCTGCCCGACGGGCAGGGCCTGATTTTTCCCCACGGCTTCTACCTGCAAACCGGCGACAACAAGCTCTTCGACAACGGCCTGCGCGAGATGCTGTTTGAGAAGCGGGTGGTGTCGCCCAACGGGGAGGATTTTCTGTACGTGTTCTTCAACAAGGACCACGGCACCTACCTGCTGCTGAGCTACAACCGCATTGCCCAGCGCGTCGATAACCCCATCGTGTGCCACGGCTACGCCCTGTTCGAAAATGGGGAGCTGTGCTACTTCCGGGCCGACGACGAGCCCAAGAAGCACCACGCCGTGCAGATCTGGCAAACGCCCTATACCGCGCCCGATTTCCAGCTACCCGTCACCTCCGATTCCTACCTCTACAAGCTGGGCAATAAGGAGATTGTGCGGGCCATGAGTGAGGTGCAGGAAGTGTTGACGCTGACCAGCAAGGACGACTCCTACGCCGGCCTTTACCTCGACCTGATTCGCCAGACCACCGCCCTCACCGACGCCTACCACTGGCTGCGCGAGCCGGCGGCCCAGGCCCTGGCCGAACCCCTGGGGGAAATCCGCCAGACGGCTACGGCGGCCGTGGAGGAGTTTGAGAAGGTGCAGAGTATCCGCAAGAACACCGCTCAGCAAACTCAGGCCGTGTTCCAGAAAGCCGATGAGCTGACCGGCCGCATCCGCCGCTCGGCCCCCGATTCCGTCACGGAGTTTGTGCAAATGCTCGGTGAGCTGCGCGGGGTGCGGGGCGAAGTTATTTCGCTGAAGGAACTGCGCTACGTGGAGCTGCCGGCCGTGGAAAAACACGCGGCTGATTTGGAAGCCCTGAGCAAGGAAGTGGCCCTGCAAACCGTGGACTTCCTGCTCAAGCCCGATGCCCTGACCCCCTACTCTCAGTGCGTGCAGGCCATTGCCGACGGCGTGGAGCAGGTGCAGAAAACCATCGAAGCCGACCAGCGCGAGCAGGAAACCGCCGCCGTGGCCCAGGAGCTGGAGCTGCTGATTGAGGTAGTGAGCAACCTGCCCATCCCCGACCCCACCCAGACCACGGCCATCATCGACAACATCTCGACGGTGTACGCCCGCTTCAACCAGATCCGGGCGGCCCTGAAGCGGCGGCGGCAGGCCCTGGCCGGCACCGAGGCCCAGGCCGAGTTTACCGCCCAGCTCAAGCTGCTGGAGCAGGCCCTGACCAACTACCTCGACCTGGCCGACACGCCCGCCAAGTGCGACGAGTACCTGACTAAGCTCATGGTGCAGCTAGAGGAGTTGGAAGGCAAGTTTCCCGACTTCGACCAGTTTATCGAGCAGCTCACCACCCGACGCGAGCAGGTAGTAGAAGCCTTCGAGTCGAAGAAAACCGCGCTGGTGGCCGCCCGCAACCAGCGCGCCACGGCCCTGCTGCAAAGCGCCGAGCGGCTGCTGAAGGCGGTGCAAAGCCGCCTCACCCGCCTGGAATCGGTAGCGGATATCAACGGGTACTTTGCCGCCGACGTGATGGTGGAGAAGGTACGCCAAACGGCTCAGGAGCTGCTCAACCTCGGCGACTCGGTGAAGTCGGACGACGTGCAGAGTCGGCTGAAAACCCTGCGCGAAGACGCCGTGCGCCAACTCCGCGACCGGGCCGACCTCTACGCCGACGGCGGCCAGACTCTCAAGTTCGGTCCCCACGCCTTCACGGTGAACACCCAGCCCCTGGAGCTGACCGTGGTGCTGCGCGACGGTGATTTGCACTACCACCTCACCGGCACCAACTTCTTCCAGAAGATAACCGACCCCGCCCTACTGGCTTCTAGGCCCGTCTGGGAGCAAACCGTGCTGTCGGAAAACCAGGACGTGTACCGGGCCGAGTTTCTGGCCTGGCGCATCCTGCAAGCCGCCCAGCACCCCGCGCCCGCCAGCCCCGAAGCCGGCCGCGCCGCCGTGCTGTCCGTTACGGAGTTGGGCCACCTCAGCCCTGCCGAGCTGCTAACCTACGTGCAGCAGTTTATGGCCGCGCGCTACCAGGAAGGCTACCTCAAAGGGGTGCACGACCACGACGCGGCCCTGCTGCTCACGGCCCTGGTGCGCCTCACCCGTACCGCCGACCTGCTCCGCTACCCGGCCGACACCCGCGCCGCCGCGGCCCTCTACTGGCTGCGCTTCGCCAACCCCGACCAGCGCGCCCACTGGGAGCGGCAGCTCCAGGGCATCGGGGTGCTGCTCCAGGTCTTCCCCGATTCGCAGGAGTTCGATGAGCTCAAAACCGAGCTGCAAACGGCAGTAGACCACTTCGCCGAGCAAACCGGCCTGTTCACCCCCGCTCAGGTGGCGGAAGCCGGCGACTACCTGTTCCACGAGCTAACCCACACCGGCACCTTCATCATTGCCGCCGAAGCCGCCGAGCTGTACCAGCAGTTCCAGAAGCAGCTGCAGGAGCGCCAGGCCACGGAGCTGTTTCAGCAGTCGGTGACGGGCCTGCAGGACCAGCCCGCCGCCCAGCTCCCCCTGATTCGGCAGTGGCTACAGGCCTACCTGCGCCAGGCCCCGGCCGCCGCTACTCTCTCCGATTTCTGCAACGAGTGCGCCGTGCTGTTGCTCACCGGCACCTACGATTCCGCACGGGTGGTGCACACGCCTTTACGTGAGACGCTGGCCGACTTCCAGGGCACTCACGCCCGCCTCGCCGACGACCGGACCTATCAGCTCAACTTCCCCGACTTCCGCCGCCGCTTGCTGCACTACGACCGCGCCACGGTGGCCCAGTACGAGGCGTTTCAGGAGGTGAAAAAGCAGCTGCTGGCCCGGGCCGCCGAGGACATGCGCCTGGAAGATTTCCGGCCCCGCGTGCTCACGTCCTTCGTGCGCAACCGCCTCATCGACCAGGTGTATTTGCCCATCATCGGGGCCAACCTAGCCAAGCAGATCGGGACGGCGGGTGAGGGCAAGCGCACCGACCTGATGGGCTTGCTCCTGCTGATTTCGCCGCCCGGCTACGGCAAAACCACCCTCATGGAGTACGTGGCCAACCGCCTGGGCCTCATCTTTATGAAGATCAACGGACCGGCCATCGGGCACGCCGTGACCAGCGTGGACCCCGCCCAGGCCCCCAACGCCGGGGCGCGGCAGGAGCTGGAGAAGCTGAACCTGGCCTTCGAGATGGGCGACAACGTGATGATCTACGTGGATGACATTCAGCACTGCAACCCCGAGTTTCTGCAGAAGTTCATCTCGCTCTGCGACGCCCAGCGCAAGATTGAGGGCGTCTACCAGGGCCGCCCCCGCACCTACGACTTCCGCGGCCGCAAGGTGTGCGTGGTGATGGCCGGCAACCCCTACACCGAAAGCGGCGACGTGTTCCAGCTGCCCGACATGCTGGCCAACCGCGCCGACATCTACAACCTCGGCGACATCCTGGCGGCCGGCTCCGAAGACGCCTTCCGCCTCTCCTACCTCGAAAACGCCCTCACCAGCAACGCGGCCCTGGCCCGCCTCGCCACCCAAAGCCCCCAGGACGTGCCCGCCCTCATCCGCCTCGCCGAAACCGGGCAGCAGGACGGCCTCAGCTTCGAGGGCAACCACACGCCCGAGGAGCTCAACGAGTACGTGGCCGTGCTGCAAAAGCTGCTGCGCCTGCGCGACGTGGTGGCTCGCGTGAATGCCGCCTACATTGCCAGCGCCGCCCAGGCCGACGCCTACCGCACCGAGCCCCCGTTCAAGCTGCAGGGCTCCTACCGCAACATGAACAAGCTGGCCGAGAAAGTGCGCCCCGTGATGAACGACCAGGAAATCGAGCAGCTCCTGGCCGCCCACTACGAAAGCGAAGCCCAAACCCTGACCAGCGCCACCGAAGCCAACCTGCTCAAGCTGCGCGAGCTGCTCAACTGGCTCACCCCCGAGCAAGCCGCCCGCTGGCAGCAAATCAAGCAAACCTACCTCGACAACCTGCGCAACTCCGGCGCCGGCCAGCTCCTGCAGATGCTGGATAAGCTGGAAAACATTGCCGACGGGTTGAGCGGAATTCGGGAGGCGCTGAAGCGGGAGTAAGTATGTTCGGACTAAATCATGCTGACAAGGAATTCCTTGTTCTAATGGCCCTGGGCTTGGGATTTTTGCTCTTTGCGCTATTCAAGCTCCAGCAACGAGCTAGGCTCTATCGAACTGGTATTGCCACCGAAGGCATGGTTATTCGGCTGGAGCAGGATACGGGGTACCGAAACCTTACGTATTATCCGGTAGTCCGCTTCCTGACGCCTGAACAGGAATGGATAACGGCCCGCTACGATATAGGCACCAATCCCGCCAGCTTCGCGGAGGGCGACTCGGTTCAACTGCGTTTCGACCCGGCCGACCCCACCTGCTTTATCATCATGTCCGACAGCTCCGGCCCACTGCTCTGGCTCTTCGCATTTATTGGGGCGGGCCTTTCCATCTTTGGTGTGATACAGTACCTAAATACCTAAGTATCTCCCGCTCCTTATTTCTCCCGATGTAACTCCAGCACCAGCCAGCTCCTGCAGATGCTCGATAAGCTGGAAAACATTGCTGGGGGGCTGAGCGGGATTCGGGAGGCCCTGAAGCGGGAGTAAATTTCACCTTAATCCTAATACCACCTTGCTTGAGCTATTCTGCGGCAGCATGTGTATCGTTCTGCTACTCGTTTTCCTATACGTCCAAAAGCAAGAGAAGCCTTCCCTTAAACCTCCGAATAGAATCTCGGTATTATGGCAGGGTATTTCGGTAGAGGGGACTATCGTAGGTGTGGAAACCGAAGGGCTGCGCTTCTTCGATGAGTTTCCGATCGTACGATTCAGAACGCCCCAAGGGCAGTGGCTTACCTTGACCTGTCTGGAAAGCACTAAAGGACCGGGCTTTAAGAAGGGCCAGAAAGTAGAGGTTCGGTTTTTACCGGATTTCCCTAAGCACTTTATCGTAGTCTCCGGCTTCGATTTCCTATTGCAATAACCTCGAATAGCCACCTACCCCAACAACCTCCGCAACTCCGGCACCGGCCAGCTCCTGCAGATGCTGGATAAGCTGGAAAACATTGCCGGTGGGCTGAGCGGGATTCGGGAGGCGCTGAAGCGGGAATAGCTTCTCAACCCGGCAGGTCATGTCGAGGCGCAGCCGAAGTATCTCGCATGCTGAGGTTGCAACAGTAGTTATAATCTGGCCCACCTTATCTGCTCCACACATGTGTGCATCCGCCTAGCAGTTGCCGGTGCATCTTGAATGAAGCATCCAGAAAAGCCCAAAGCAGCACATCTTTACATAATTATGATTTGTTGTTTTTTAGCATTTCATTGAATTCAATGTTACACTTCTCTACATAATCTTGAACAAATTTTTTTATCTCCTTTAATTGATAATAATTAAAATCACATTGATACACAGTCACGCTACTATCTTTAATACTCACGAACCTATATTCCATATATTGATAGTAGTATTTTTTTGACATATATAATCCATCTGAATAATTTTTTTCAAAATCGGGGTGACCCTCCTTGTATAGAAACTTGCAATAATAATAAAGCGCCTCTAGATAATAATATTTTATATGAAACAAAAACTTCATAGCTCTTATAAAATACTCATGTTTTTTACTAGAAACATTCTCATTAAAAGCAAACATCAGCTCTTTTAAGCCTCTAGTATACGGATTTGTAACAACCAACTTACTGATTTTATCCCGAGATATAGGCTCCAATTTAGCCAGGACATAAGTACACTGCATGATTTCAATATGATGTTCGCTATACAAGGATTTTAGATAAGATTTTAATTCACTTGTATTTAGTATTTTGTAGATATAATCACGTTCGTAAGAATAAAATCTTTTTACCAACTCATTAATATTTATATGTATACCCAAGTAAAATATATAATCATCAAAAACAATATCCGTATTGACATTATTATTCTTTACATATGAATTTAAAAATGCCATAGTATGTCCTTCCATCGCATGAATTAACGATATATTATCTTTATAATCACCCTCAAAGCTTTCTTCTTCAGCCATTACTCTATCCTCCATTAGCTCAGGAGGAAATATTTCACACAAATCAGAGTATGAATCAAAGCTTTTACAATAATACATCATAACGTTCACACATGTATCAATATACTCGCCCGAATATTTAATATCAGAAAAGAATCCTTTTAGATTCATGATCTTATCTTTAAACTGCAAAGCTTGATTCTCCTGCATAATGTAGTTAGTTTGCGAACGAACATACCTCAGCAAAGGAGCTTTATCTTCATACAGCGCCTCTATCTTATCAATGTAACCAAGACTCATTAAAGTATTATTTTTTATTTGATCGTGCATCTTGAGAGATGTACTAAGATCTCCATAAGCATACATAAACCTAATATTACTCATCATAAAACTATTAATCTTAAATGCATCGCCATAATATTTTATCTTAACATCTTCATCCCTTTTCAAAAATTGAAACTCGGAAAACTTTCTAATTATAGGTTGCAACTGAAGAATACCTTCATGATTTTCAACCAAACTTTTATTGCAAAGCGCCTTCAAATCTATATCAGATATTCTATTTAATGACTTCTCTTTACTAAACCACTTTTTAAACTGCGAAAAAGAAATACCATCTGGAAATAGATGCAATATCTCAAAAGCTAATTTTTCCTTATACAGCAACTTACTATATGAGTAATTTATAGACTGGTAAATGGATTTTGTTTTCTCTATATTCAAATCAGCATCGCTACTATAAATTTGTTCGTGTTCAGAACCTGTAGATTCGAAGAAAAAATTAGTAAGCTGATTTTTTAGGTATTCGATACTTTTTTGCCTTATAGTATTCTTAGTAACCAGCTTAATTGCCAAAGGGTTATTATTCAATAGGTTCTCTAAAATCTCAACTCGTAGTACTTGTCTATCCTTAGCATCTACAGCACCATAGTTCAGTTCAAACAACTTAACAGCATCATCTGTCACCATTGATGAAAGACTAAATACATCTTCAAAATCTATATCTAATATTTCTCGTGACGTCAGCACTATGTTCGAATAATCAATTACAAAATTCAACAATAAAAGCACTTGTTCATAATCGGTTGACGAATTAATACTTAAAACACTTTCGAAATTATCTAAAATAATTAATTTCTCAGCTTTGATTATATTTTCCCGCAAATACTCCTTGAAGTTGACAATATTATTCAAACCAAAACCTTTAATTAATGCTAATTCAAAGTCATTGTAATTATATATTTGCTCACAGGAAACGAACATTATCCCATCTTTGAAAACTCCCCTTTTATACAAATCATGCGCAACTGTTTTAATCAATGTCGTCTTACCAGTCCCACCTGCACCTTTTATATTAAGGAGCTTGTTTGATATTTTTATATTTAACAGCTTTCGCGAAATAGTAATGCGCTCTTCGCTACGGCCAACTAAATTATCAGACAATTTAAAACCATATGGAATACTATATTCGGCCTGATATATTGATAGGTATTTTGCTTTTCCCTTATTATATTTAAAACCAAAATCACCTTTAATTTTTATTTCAGCCTCTTTAAAATTCAGATCGGAATTTCTCAAGGCTTTGAAAATAAATTTATTTATTACATTACTTTTATAAGTAGATATACTTACACATGAGTCAATATAATCAAGATCAATAGATTCATTTGTTATAAAAATCTTAACCATTCCTTCATTAATAAAATAATTACTTAACTCTTCAGCTGACATCAATTGAGATGATATATTCTCATCTTCAACATACAATTTACCTTTAAAGATTTTTGTTATTATAATCAAAATATCATAATCATCTGCCAACTGCAAAGTTGATACATTCAAATAACCAATATAAATATCAACATTCAAATTTTCAAAACAAGATGCTATCTGCTTAAATTCTAAACACAAGTTAATATCTACAGGATCAGGATATAAAATACACAATTTCGGTTTAATAAATTCTTGTTTTTTATCAAAAACGTTCGTTGAAATTTCAGAAACATTACTAGTCTTTGCGCTATCAATACACAAATCAATAAACTCATCAATCTGACCATAATCATCTATTTTTATACTTCTAATATACCTTAAATTCTCAAATTTATCAGGTGTATTTGTTAATATATAATGACTAATATTTCCATCAAACAGCTCATCAATTTGACCAAACATTTTGTTTACATAAGGATCATTGAAACTAAAGCCAATGAACAAAATAGTATTGTTAATAAACAAATCCTTCATCTTAATAATAGCAGCATTTTCTTTTGAATACAAACGTTCATAATCACTTGAAAATATAATACACTCTGACGGGTCAACATCGCTACTTCCATGAATCTTGAATATGTAATTACTTTTATCTTTTAATTTACTAATACGGAATGCAGAATCATATACCACCTTATACATAGTAGTATCGGCAACCTCAAAAGCATTGTCATAATTGGTTGTAATGACTTTCCCTGTTAAGGATAAGATCTTTCTGTGAGTATCTAAATTAGAATCTTTTTTTAAAATATAATTATCTTCTATATAGCTATAAATATTATGTTTTTCAAAAATCATTTTATCTAATACTTCGATTGGCTGCATAAGATCATCCTGAACAACAGGAATAAAGCTCTTGAATTTTATATCATCCGATAAATTTATTATATCTACAACCATACCTTTCCAATCAGGGAGATTGAACCGCCTTGACATTCCAGAACCCACGAATACTATTAATGAATTATTTCTTATTGCATCTAGAATACCATTGGGAACAGACAAGGCCATGGAGCAAAGATTATTTCGTTGAAAATTTTTATCAAACTTAATGATTCTCAATAATATTTTTAAGTATAAAAATGACTTCATTCCACCATAAAGGTTTTGTATACACCCCTTAGCACCTTTAATTTGAATAGCACAGGCTTCCCAACAAACAAAAGGTATACTTTTCGTGGCCACGAGCTGTGCCGAGTGACATCTACGCTTAAGCGGATATGCCGTGAGCGTCCTGCGCTATTGGGGCGCACCTCGATGGGCACCAATTCGCAGCAGAGTTGCTTAAGCGTACCAGTCACTCGGCATAGCCGAGCGACTGCGGCAGTGTGGAATATTTTTATGTTTTGGAAATACATTCCACACCGTGCGAGGCAGTGTGTGTGGAATATTTTTACACATTACAAAAATATTCCACATCCTTCTATCTTCCGCTTATGCCCCGCCGGCCTGCTCCTTCCGATTCTATACTGAGCCGGGTGCGGGCTTGGTTTGGCCTCAACCTCGCCGATCTGGCTCTTTACCTGGGCGTGAGCACGAGCCTGACGCACGCCATTGAAACCAAACAGCGCGGCCTCACCCACCCCGTGCGGGTGGCCCTGCTGCCGCTGCGGCTTCAGCTGCCCCCGCCGGAGGTGCCGGCCTCTCCGGCCGCCGATGCCTCGCTGCCCCCGGCTACACCCGCGCCCGAGGCGGCCGACCTGGACTTGCGGCGGCGGGAGTGCCTGCGCCGGGCCCAGGGGCTGCTGGCTCAGGCCGACGTGCTGGCTCATCGGGCCCACGTAGCGGCCCGCTGGGCGGCGGCCTTGCCCGCCCTGCTTCCCCCCGACCCCGATGCCGAGCCCAGCCCTGTGCCAGTGTCCGCCGAGCCGCCGACCCCGGCCCAGCAGGCCCTGACGGCGGCCCTGGAACAAGCTACCGACCCCGACGACCCCACCTTTGCCCTCGACCATGCCCGGTGGCTGCGGGGCTGGCTGCACCGCCGCGCCCGGCCCCTTACCCCGCAAGAGGCCACCCGCCTGCACCGTCTCCGGGCCCAGGCCGCCGGCCTACTGGCCGAAGCCGAAGCCTTGGCAACTTATTTATAGCCTCACCCTTGTAAATCTGATAGTTACTTCTTTATATTCAAACATCTTATTATTTCACTTTTCACCCATTTTATCCTTCATTACCATGAATCCCGATTACAGTTTGCTCACCACCTGGGCTCAGTGCGACGCCGCCACCGCCGACGTGACCTTCGAGCTCAAAACCTTCACCCACGCCGACTCCGGCCTGGATTTGGCCGACGACCGGGCCGCCCGCAGCCAGGCCAGCGCCGCGGCAGCCCTGGCCAAGAAAGACAAGGAAATAGCGGCCGCCGAGCGGGATGCCGCCGCCCCCGGCCTCACCCCCGAGGAGCAGGAAGACGCCGACGACGCCCTGGATCTGCTGCGCCTCCAGCGCAAAAAGATTGTCAAGAACAACCGCGCCAACGTCGGCACCGAACGATTTTTGGGCAGCGTGGATGCGGGGCAGGTCCAGACGCAGGTTGATTATTTGAACACGGTGCTGGCTGGTATTGCCGCCCACCGGGACACGCTCAGCGCCTAAGCGGTTTCGGCCCCGGTACGGAGCCGGCAGCATAGCTTCCCAAGCGACCCTGGTCTATAAGGCCAGAGTCGCTTTTTTTGTGGCTGCCCTCCGGCTGCCGTCTGCCGTTGCCCATGAGGAGCACCTGTTACTGGAAATGGTCTTGGCACCAACCCGCGCCGGCCTTTCCTTGCTGCCCAGCCAACCATACTTATGGGTATTGTCTTTCTTCTGGGTGGGCTCTTTTCCGAAGAAGGCTAAGTGCTTTCTTGCTTCTCCCACCCCGATCAGCAAAAAACATTGCTGGAAGTCTACATTCAGCCGTAACGAAGCGCACTTACCCATTACTTTTGTGGGACCTTCGCTCAAGAACCAGCTTTACACCGTAGCCCCGGCACGCAGAAGAACGCACGCCAATAGCGGCATAGGCGTTTACGGAGCGACTCATGCGCTTTACAACGAGAACGTAGTAGGCTCAGAAGACGATGAGCAGAAGGACCTGTTTTTCCTCACTCCGGGGTAGCACCCACGGCAGCCTAAACACCTGCTGGGGCGAGGAAAACCAGCCCACGCTCGGCGACGAATTTGATTTGTTTAACCCTTCCCCAACTTCACTTTACCCAAGTAAATGAAAAAAGTACTACTCGCGGCCTGCATCCTGGCTAGCACTGCGGCTTCGGCCCAGGTTACGCTCGAAAATACCTATGTGCTGAATTCCCCACTCAATTCGTTTGAGTCCCTGAACCCAATCAAACTTTCCACGGGGGAGACGAAATACGTCAAGTACAACAAGTCAACGCGCTTGATTACGGTCTACAATGCCAATCATAGCCAGTTTAAGCAGTTTACGCCCCCCGTACCGCCCGCCGGGTATACCAGTACCTATATCGATTATGTGAGTGATAAGCTCTTCAATCAGGATGGGGCACTCGAATATGTGGCCTCTTATACAATAGAGGACAATACCTCCGGCACGACGGTAAATTCCGAGTATGTCTACTCCGAGACGGGAGCCTTACTAGCCCGAAGTGATTCGTCGTATGTCACCGACATCATCAATACTTCAACGGGCACCAAAATGCTCGTGGAGAAGCAGTCTACCAGCACGTCGAGCGGCAGACGCACCAAAGTTTTGGTATTTGCCTTACCAGGTACGTATACCACACTGAAGGCTCAGAAAGGCCAGAACGATGCGCTGGCCATGCCGTACCCGAACCCTGCTACCGAAAGCATGCGCTTGCCTTATTCGGTAAAGGCGGGCACTACTGCGACGCTCCGCATCACGGATGCCGCTGGCCGCCAGGTCAACACGTACCAAGTCGATTCGACCTTCGACCACTTGGCCCTGGACGTCCGCAAGCTGCACTCCGGGGTCTACTTCTATCAGGTAATTGGAGCCGATGGCGCTGCTTCGTCGGCCCGGCGGTTTGTCGTAAGCCACTAAAGGCACCGCATCCTGCTGTACTTAATCTACAGAACAGCCACTACCCGCCCGGGTGGTGGCTGTTCTCTTTTATTCGCGCCGCCAGCACTCGGGTTTGCAGCAGCTGTTTTTAACATTCTTAGGCTTGCCGAATCCGTCTGAAAGGCTGGTGTAGCGGAATTACCGCTGCTGCCCCAGCCAGGCGCCGCCTTTTTTGGCAATGGCCTTGGCACCAATTCGCCCCGGCCCTACCTTGCCCTCCCGCCAACCCCCTTTTCCTCATGGGCAAGCAATACCCGGCCATCAGCGCCGACACCCAGGCCTTTATCGAGCGGCAGCACGTGTTCTTCGTGGGCACGGCCGCCGCAGATGGGCGCGTCAATATCTCGCCCAAGGGCCAGGATACCTTGCGCGTGCTGGGCCCCAACCGCGTGGCCTGGCTCAACCTGACCGGCAGTGGCAACGAAACCGCCGCCCACTTGCGGGAAGTAAACCGCATTACGCTGATGTGGTGTGCCTTTGAGGGCCCGCCCAACATTCTGCGCCTCTACGGCACCGCCGCCGTCTACCACCCCCGCGACCCGGAATGGGCCGAGTTGCTGCCGCTGTTTCCGTCTTTGCCCGGGGCCCGGCAGATTCTGGTGGTCGACGTGGACCTGGTGCAGACTTCCTGCGGCATGGCCGTGCCGTTCTTCGATTATATGGCCGAGCGCGACGAGCTAAACGACTACATGGACAAGCGCGGCCCCGAGCAGGTCGAGCAATACTGGCACAACCGCAACACCCGCAGCATCGACGGCAAGCCCACCGGTATCTGAGGTGGGCCCCAAGGCTGCGCGGGCTACCGTGCCTCCCCGCTTCCGTGGGAAACCTGGCCCATGAGGTAGGCGGGAGCAGGCAGCGTATTACCAGTATATTGCTGGCAGATTACCTGTTCCTATTTCCTATTGCATGACCACGTTAGCCCGCCTCTTTTCCGACTCTACCCCTCCCACTGGCTTACAGCCGCTCCTGGTTACCGAGCTGTTTCTGCCGACCGGCCAGCTCATTGCCTGCGACCCGGTGGCTTACTCCAACCCGCAACCGTTCCGCCAGGCCTGCCCGGCCGGCCGCTACCCGGTTTATATCCACCTGCTGCCCCAGGACTCGTGCATTGCCTATGCCGAAGTGCGCCTGCGCGAAGCCCCGGTAGCCCGCTGGGAGCTGGCCGTTACAGCCCAACAGGACCCGGCCTCGTTGGGGCCCGATGAGATATTCGGCTACCCCGTCTCGGCGGGCCTGGGCTGCTTCATGGACTATGCCACCCTGGCCCTGGTCGAACAGCACGATGCCGACCTGCAAGCCGAACTCGGCGACGACTACGTCAGCTATTACGATGACTACGTCGACTACTTGCTCTACCCGGCGGCCGGCGACCAGCAGTATTGTACCCTGCAGCCCTACCCCGATCAGGAGAACAACGTGGCCGTGTTTCAGTCGGGCTACGGCGACGGATTCTACGCTACCTACGTCGGGTTCGATGCCCACGACCAGCCCGTAAAGTACGTCACCCAGTTTATCGACGCCGGCGTTAGCTAAGCCCCGGGGCCCCAGCCGGCCGCGGGGTGGGGGCTCCGGCTAAAACTCCCCGCACTTTCACCGCTTTGTTCGGCCCCTGGCACCGGTCTTATCCTTATCTGATGACGCGTATGATGAGTTACCTTTGCATACCGCTGAAGACTCATATTCAGGTTACTTATTCCAAGGCCACTATGCGTTGCTTGTTCTATTCGATACGGAACCAACGGTAAACTTATACCGTGCCACCTGGAGAAATCCGGGCAGCGTATTCGTTCTAGCGGAGTGTAGGCTTAGCCGCCCGCATACTTGGTCACGAGCTACGCTGCACTAATCTCGCGCCAGTAAGATAAAATAATACATTGCAGGTATTATTGATACTTATTTGCTCGCTTTCTTATCATTTAACAATGCTTCCAACTTATCCTTGGTTTCCGGAATAGCTTGTAGAGTTAATGCTTTTTTGAAACTCTCAATGGCTTTGGTTTTAGCCCCTGTTTCAAGATAAAAGTCACCTAAAGAATCATAGCAATTGGCGCTATTTGGATTATTGGCTACGTTAAGCTTAAATAAAGGCTCGGATTTTTTATACTGTTTGGTTCTCATCATTTGATAACCAAGGTTGTTAACCTGGCTTTCACTTGGCTTGATAATATACCCCATTTGTTCCGATACTCTTTTGTAATGGGCCACCAATAATGATTCCAGATTAAAATTAGGATCCTTCAATTCACTGTCATAAATTTTTAACTTATAAAAATCGTATACAAAACGAAGGGCATCATATTCTCCAATCAGCCTTACGGAAGAATGGTCATCGTTTTCGTAGAATTTGTATTTAAAGCGCAATCCGTTTTCTCTGTTTTTAGCAAGCTCTTTAATGAACGTGATATTGCTACGAATAAGAGACGTAGTACTACTTGTATCTTTTTGAACACTTAGCGTATCAACTCCTCTTTCCAAACGATTGGCCATCGCCAGGAATAGTTTTTTCCCCTTGTAGGTATGAGCAGGCAAAAGTGTCTTGGCTTCTTTTACCACCTTCTGGTCGCTCCACCACAACGCCCCGTCAAGAGAAACATACGAGTTAAATAAGTTTGGATTGTGAAGCAGCGTGTTCACAACCGTCAGGCCTCCGACCGAGTGACCAATAAGTGTCCTATATGGTGTAGTGGGGTAAGCTGCATCGACGTAAGGGATTAATTCCTTTTCGACAAAAGACATGAACTTCTCACCCTTGCCAACAAAATTAGGAAACTCCTTTTCAGTGCCAGTTGTGAGCTCACTCAGCCTATCAGCCTGTACAATTCCAACTACAATCGTGGGAGGGCAAAGGCTTGACTCCTCCATATGCTCTATGATACTTACGACGGAGTTGAAATTATCACTTCCATCCAGTAAATAAACCACTGGATAACGCCCCCGGTCTTTGATTTTACTTCCTCCATTGCTTGTAGGAATATGAATCAACACCGTGCGTTTTTGTCCTAAGATCTTCGAGGAAATAGTCTCCTCAAACCCAACAGTTAAGGGGTTACCTCCTTGCGCATTCGCACAGAAATAAGTTAATATAAATGCGCAAAAACAAAGGAAAAACTTCACAGGATTATACAATCTAAAACTGTAAACAAACCAATTAACAGCGGCGAAGGTAGGAATAAAAGCCAGAGGAGCATTACTCCCCACAGTCGCCCGGCTGGGCCGAGTGCCACCTACGCCGGGGCGGCTATGCCGCGAGCGTCTGGCACCATTCGCGCACCTCAACGGGCAAGCGGCGCGGACGGATTCGCCCTCATTACCATGAATCCTGATTACGGTTGGCTTACCACCTGGGCCGAGTGCGACGAGGCTACCGCCTAGGTCACTTTCCACGTAGGCTACTGCTTGTGTCCCATCCCGGTCCTGCCGTATATCGTTCCCATTCCGCATGAAGCTTGCCTTGGCCCTGCTGCCTTACCTGAAAGCCCTGCTGGCCCTGCTACCCGGCACCTGGGTGTTGATTGGCAGCCTGCGCTTGCGGCGACAAAACCAGTATTTCCTGGTCCACGGCCGCCAAATCACTGGCCGCGTCACCAGCATCAACGCCAGCCAGGGCCAGCGCGGCACTGCTTACCGAGCCCAGATCAGCTACCACCCGCCCGAAGCGGCCACCCCCCAAACCACCACCCTGTTCGTTGACGCCGACTGCTTCGAGGGAGCCTATATGCGCCTCTATTATGACCCCCAACGGCCTACCCAGGTATCCCTGGCCGAAGACGTAGCCCCGCACAAAGAGCTCATTCCCCTCCTGGTTGGCGGTTTTCTCTTTGTCGGCGGCTTGCTCTATGCCCTCTCCCTGTTTACCACCTGAGCCCCCTACTGGGCACCCCGTACCCTTCTTGGTCCACCGGGTCTTTTAGGAGCAGATATGCCCCCGGCCGGGCGGTCCTAGGCCTGGTCGTGCTCCCGCAGATACGCCAGTACGTGCCCGAGCGTCATGTGGCCCCGGGCAATGCGCGTCAGCAGGCTTCGCTCGTAAGGAAGCAGCACCCGTTGGGTGTCCTGGGTCAGGAGTAGGGCTTCTATGGTGAGTTGGTGAAACCCTTGTTCGGTACTCAGCAACGAGGGCTGCTGGCTTAGCCACAATAGAAGTAAGAATTGCATAGACAAAAGTCAGCTTCCCAAAGGCCACCCGCAAGCTCAACAACTTGAGCATTAGGACCAACCCAGACTTTACCTAGTTAAACTCCTATTTAGAGCCGATAAAAAAACCGCTAGCCTGAGCCATAACGTATGGAATAGTCCTACCAGCCCCTGCGCTTATGAAGACCTCGCTCCAGCACTTGCAAGCAGCCCACCGGGACCAGAACATGCCCTTGGCCGCCCACCTTCTCTGTTCGCTCGTCCAGGAGCAGCACCCGACCACCCTGCTGACTATTCCGCAACAACGGCAATTTGCCCGGTGCTGCCAGCATCTGGTCTACGACACCCCCTGCACCCCGGGGGGCATGCGCCTGCTCTTGTCGGCGGAGGTTTGCTTCAACTATGCGTATGGCAGCCCCGGGCAGATGGGGGCCCGGGGCTGCTGCCGACACCCGCGCCAGGATGTCATGAAAGAGGCCTGTGCCTAGAGCTTTAGGGTAAAACCCGCTCGTGGCACAACCTAAGATGCCTATGCAGAGCCCCGGCTTTTGCGTTTGTTCGGGGCTGTGGCTCTGGTCGATTTTTTTGCCCTGCCCCCGGCCAGCCCCAGCCCCTGACCCAAGCCTGGGGCGTATATCTGGGTTGCTGCCAGCCTGCTGCGGGCGCGGTGCTGCTTTTCTACCCCACCCCCGATGCAGGCTTCTACGCCGAGCTGCACTACCCGCCCGCCTCCCTCGACAACGTGCGGCCCCAGGACTTCACCACCACCCTGCCTCTGCGCACCGAACTTGCCCTGTGGCAACCCACGACACTTGAATAAGTACCATCGCCTGCTGCGCTGGATGGGGTGCATGCTGGATTGGTTTTTCTGTAAGGCGCAAGCAGTACATAAAGTAGATTACTGCTGTGCGGCAATGCATACCTTTAGCAGCATCTGCTGCCAAGGCTTTCGTGCTTTGCAGCTCATATTTTCTTCTCTATGCCCAAACCTTTACCCGCCGTTCTGGCTGGAGCATTGCTTCTGGCCGCTTCTTTCTTCCCCCCACAAGCAATTGCCCAAATGCTGCCTAAGCAATGGGATAAATCTTTTGGTGGCACTGGTCACGAAGAGCTGCACGTAGTCCAGCAAACGTCTGATGGGGGGTATATCCTAGGAGGCGAATCCAGCTCCGGCCCCAGCGGCGACAAAACCCAGCCCGGTAAGGGTAACCAAGATTACTGGGTAGTTAAGGTTGATGCCAGCGGCAACAAGCAATGGGACCACTCCTATGGCGGAGCGCAGGAAGATCATCTTCGGGCCCTGCAACCAACTGCTGATGGCGGTTACCTGCTTGGTGGTTACTCCGACTCCGACCCCAACAGCGACAAAACCCAGCCCAGCCAAGGACAGACAGATTACTGGATTATAAAAATTGATGCCGCGGGCAACCGCCAGTGGGATAAAACCTTCGGTGGCAATGGCCGGGACTACCTTCGCTCTCTTCACCCCACCAGTGATGGCGGCTTTATCCTCGGCGGGGAGTCCCATTCCGAGGCCAGCGGCGACAAAACGCAGCCAACTCACGGCCCAAGCTTTACCGCTGACTACTGGCTGGTCAAGATTGATGCCCAGGGCACAAAGCAATGGGACCGCGCCTATGGGGGAGACGATGATGACCAGCTCACATGCCTGCAACCAACCCGTGACGGGGGCTATATTCTGGGCGGCGTTACCTATTCTCAGCCTAGTGGCGACAAAACCCAAGCGCACCGTGGGCTGGCCGATTATTGGGTCATCAAGGTAGATGCCGGCGGTACCAAGCAGTGGGATCAAACCTTTGGCACTAGCTCGTGGGACTTTCTATTCGCGGTGCAACAAACCAGTGATGGGGGCTACATCCTGGGAGGGCTGGCAC
The DNA here is from genome assembly GCF_022919135.1 of Hymenobacter cellulosivorans. Classification (NCBI taxonomy): domain Bacteria; kingdom Pseudomonadati; phylum Bacteroidota; class Cytophagia; order Cytophagales; family Hymenobacteraceae; genus Hymenobacter; species Hymenobacter cellulosivorans. The sequence continues at coordinate 5,060,896 of NZ_CP095049.1, forward strand.
AAACAAGCCTGAGCAGCGACAAAACGCAATTTGGACAAGGCGCATCCGATTACTGGATCATCAAGCTAGGGGCTACCGGCACGAAACAGTGGGACCACAGTTTTGGTGGCACCGGCGAGGATTACCTCTCGGCACTGCACCAGACCACCGATGGCGGCTACATGCTAGCCGGGTACTCGGCTTCGGGCAGTACCGGCGACAAAACCCAGCCGACGCAAGGAAACCTCGATTATTGGCTGGTGAAAACCGATGTTCTTGGCAACAAAGTATGGGACCTCTCTTTGGGAGGGAATGAGAATGATCAGCTAACAACGTTGCTTCCAGCCACTGACGGCTACCTGGTAGCTGGCTATTCCTACTCGGGTAATACCGGCAATAAAACGCAGGCCTCTTGGGGAGACTCCGATTACTGGATTGTGAAGCTGCAGGGTGGCACCACAACCAGCGTCCGCCCGGCTCTATCCCAGCAGCTTATGGTCTATCCCAACCCCGCTCGTACCCACCTGACCTTGCACCTAGCTGAAACGGCCCCGCGCACGGAGCTCCGGTTGTCGCTGCTCGACGCCACTGGCCGCGAAGTATACGCGCAGCTACTGCAGGCTACGAGCCCAGACCTGCCGATTGAAATAGGTCCACATCCTGCGGGGCTGTACTTGCTTCGGGTAGTAGGGGCCCAGGGTTATGTAACCACGCAGCAGGTAGTGCTTGAGTAAACAGAGAATAGGCCAATGGGAATAGCCTCGTGCCCTGCCGGCCGGGACTTTTTCATGCTCACACCGGTTGCCGCACGCCGGTCCTCCATATCTGGCGCGGCCCGAAAGCCCCTCGACAAGACCTGGATTCAGCCAGAAAAGTAAATGCCCCAGGATTACCACGGCGGACGTGGCTTCCTGGAGCATGCACAGCTTCGACAAGACCAATTGGAGCGGCTTATTACTCCCAGATGCCGTTGGCCTCGGTCAGGATAATCGGCTGCCCATCGGTGATGACGATGGTATGCTCGTGCTGGGCCACGAAGGAGCCGTCGCGGGTGGCCAGCGTCCAGCCGTCGCCGAGCTGGTGGGCAATGGAGGCGCGGGTCGAAATAAAGGTTTCCACGGCCACCACCGAGTTCTTCTTGAAGCGCTTCAGGTTGTGGCGGTCGTAGTAGCAGGGAATTTCCTTAGGCTCCTCGTGCAGGCTGCGCCCGATGCCGTGGCCCACCAGGTTTTTGATAACCCGGTAGCCGGCCTTGCGCGCCTCCTGCTCAATCAGCCCGCCGATGTCGGCAATGCGCACCCCGCCCCGAATCCGGCTTAGGGCCGTGCGCAGAATCTGCCGGGAAGCGTCTACCAGGGGCTGGTGGTTGTGCACATCCTGGCCCAGCACGAAGGAGCCGCCGTTGTCGGCCCAGAAGCCGTCCAGCTCCGCCGATACGTCCACATTTACCAGGTCGCCTTCCTGCAGCACCTTGCCCGCCGACGGGATGCCATGGGCCACCTCGTTGTTGACGCTGATGCAGGTCCAGCCCGGAAAGCCGTAAGTTAGCCGCGGCGCCGACTTGGCCCCCAGCGCCGCCAGGATGCTGCCCCCGTATTCGTCTAGCTCCTTGGTCGTCATGCCCGGCCGGGCATAGTGGCGCATCTGTTTCAGGGTAGTACCCACGGCCGCGCTGATGCGCTGCAAACCGGCTAATTCTTCTTGCGAGGTGATGGACATAGAACGGAGGATCTGGCTCCCTGATGAGGTACGGGGTTGCGGATAAACAAGCCGGAGGCGGCGCCGGTTTACAAAAGTCTGCTCAAGACCCGAAACGGCCGGGGCAAATTACGGCATCCCCAGTGACTTTCGGCCCAGTAGCCGCCCCTGCAACTGCTTTCATTCAATGAGGGAACGGGCACAAGGCGGAAGGGTGGTGTACACCCAGCTCTTACTCCGCAACGTGGGTTACTTTGCTTCCCTGACCTTTATCCCCGGAGAAAACGCCCCATGACCACCTGGCCCGCCGCCTTTTGCGCTACCAACGGCATCAGTCTCCACTACACCCGCACCGGCGGCGGCAAACCACCGGTAATCCTGCTCCACGGCCTGATGACCAACGGCCTGTGCTGGACCCACCTGGCCCGGGCTTTGGAGCCGGAATACGACGTCATCCTGCCCGATGCCCGGGGCCACGGCCAGTCGGGCGCGCCCGACCACGGCTACCGCTACGAAGACCACGCCGCCGATATCATCGGGCTGATTCAGGCTTTGCAGTTGCCACCCGTCGTTCTGCTAGGCCACTCTATGGGCGGGATGACAGCCGCCGTAGTAGCCAGCCGCAGCCCCATGCTTCTTCGGGGCCTCGTGCTGGCCGACCCTACCTTTCTGAGCCCGGAAATGCAGCGCCAGGTGCAGGAGAGCGACGTAGCCGAGCAGCACCGCCGGATGCTGCGGCTGTCTTTGGCGGAAGTACTGGCCGATGCGCGGGTCCGCCACCCGCACCGCTCGGCGGAAACCCTGGAGCTCCTTGCCCGGGCCCGCCTGCAAACCAGCCTGAAGGCCTTCGAGGTGCTCACGCCCCCCAACCCCGACTACCGGGCGCTGGTGCGGCAGATACCTGTTCCTAGCCTGCTCCTCGTCGGCGACAAAGGCCTTGTTTCAGCGGCGGTTGCCGAAGAGCTGCAACGTCTCAATCCGAATTTACAAGCCGAACAGATTCGGGAAGCCGGCCACGCCCTGCAGTTCGACCAGCCCAACCAGTTTGCGGCCGTCGTCGGGCGCTTTCTGCGCGCTATCGGTAACGCAGCGCGCTGAACGCACCCGGACCCAAATGATTGGCTCATAAAGACGTGGAGTTACTCCACCCGGTTTGGAATGTAGACCGAGAAGGTAGAGCCTACGCCCAGCTCGCTCTGCACCTCTACCCGCCCACCCAGGTTTTCCACCGTCTTCTTGACTGTATACAGGCCCAGCCCCGAGCCCTCTACATGGTCGTGGAAGCGGATTGCGTTGTTGGTGCCTACCTGCGCCTTTACTACGACCCACGCTGCCTTCAGCAAAAGGCGCTTATCGAAGGGGTAGGCCCGAATAAAGAAATCATACCGCTACTGGCTGGCGGCTTTCTACTCCTTAGTGGTCTGCTCTTCGGCCTTTCCCTTTTTACCGATTGAGCTTCAGCTTCCGCAGTAGGGCCTTTTAACCAGACCCATCTTACCCCGACCTGCTGCCGCAACCACGGCAAGCGTAGGAGCAGAAGCATAACCTATCCCAGTTATAAGGTTGAGGTTTATTTCTCTACTTTGCTAGTACTTCCTGGTTTAAGCGCATTTATCCCGACCCCATGCAACATTATTACCCTTCCCGATTACTGGGCCTGCTAGCCCTGCTGGCCGAATCAGCCACCGCCTGGGCCCAGCCTAGCATCACCACCATTTTGCCTGCTCCCAACCGACAAAACGCCGCGCCCAACAGTGCCATCAACGCCTTGTTTAGCGAGCCCCTACAGGCCAGCAGCACTACCGCCCTGCGCGTATTCAGCTCTCAATATGGGGGCCTACGCAGCGGCCACAGCGGCACTACCGCCCTGAGCGGCAACCTTCTTTCCTTTACTCCGGTCGGCGGCTGGAAGCCCGGCGAAACGGTTCGGACCACCATTACCACCGCCGCTCAGAACCTAGCGGGCCAGTCCTTGGCCAAGGCGCATATTTTTGAGTTTACGGCCGCCGTCGGAGGCACCGGCCTAGGGTCGCTCGTACCCGCTGCCGCCCCCTCTGGCACCCTTTCCAGCAGTGCGCACCAGATGCAGATGGCCGACGTAGACGGCGACGGCGACCTGGACCTTGTTACGGCCAACTCCACCTATCTCAACTACGCCCTGTTTCCGCTCAGTATCCGCCTCAACAACGGCCAGGGCAGTTTCGCCGGTGGCTCCGATGTACGCGTAACTAGGGTGCCCAATGGGGCCGACCACCTGGCCCTAGGCGATATCGACGGCGACGGCGACATTGATATTCTGACGACTAACTCCAAGGATTCGGTTCATGTGCGCTTCAACTCCGGGACGGGCACCTACCCCAGGGGCTATAATGTGAGTATAAACCCCAACTCGGTGCGCCCCAATGACCTGACCCTGGCCGACGTGGATGGCGACGGCGACCTGGACCTGTTGGCTTTTACCCTGATGCAGCCCTACTATACCGGCCAGCTGAGTCTGCGCCTCAACGATGGCACCGGCCAGTTTAGCGGCGGCTACGATACCGTTCTGGGCTCCAGCAGCTACGGCCGCCTGACTACCGGCGACATTGACGGCGACGGCGACCTGGACCTGATTATTGTAGGCGGGGGCAACTCAAACCTGTCTTTTCGTCTGAATAACGGCAGCGGAGTATTCACCCAAAGCTTGGGCCTGAATGATAATATCAGCGGCTCCGACTTGGCCTTGGGCGACTTGGATGCCGATGGCGACCTGGACTTGCTGGCGCTGGACGAAAACGGCTCTGGGCGGGTGGTTACGTTCATCAACAACGGTACGGGCACCTTCACCAGAGCTACCTCCATCCGCATGATCAGCAACCCCGGCAAAATGGCTCTGGGCGACGTGGACGGCGACGGCGACCTGGATCTGTTAGTTAGCAATAAGGCGCCTATGCTGTCAGTACATCTTAATAACGGCCAGGGCTCCTTCCCGAACTACTACATCATACCCCACGGCACGTTTGCTCTGGGCGATGTTGACGGCGACAGCGACCTGGATATTGTTGCGGGCTATACCGGGGCTGCGCCGGCGTACTCCGTCATTACTTGCTTCAACCAAGCCACGCGCCCAGTGCTACTCGGCACCACAAGCGCCCTGGCTGAACAGGTAGGACTCTATCCCAACCCGGTAGCCGGCCAGCAATGCACCCTGGCCCTGCCGGCTGGCTGCCGGGCTACCACTGCCACTGTAGTCAATACACTGGGACAGTCGGTCAAAGCCTTTCCGCTGGCCACATCAGCAGCTGCTCATTCGACGACGCTGGACGTAGCCGATCTGGCACCGGGAATCTACACGCTCCTTATCAGCACCGAAGCCGGCAGCATCACCAAACGCCTGATCAAGGAATAGGTATCAAGTTCGCCCGCGTGCTGCGGGCAAAATCTTCGATTCATCAATTCATACAAAAGCCCCGGCAGTTTGCCGGGGCTTTTGTATCAAATTCAGGATGGGTAGTACTGGCTACGGCATGCCGGCGCCACCCGTCGAGCCGTAGACTTGGCCCGTGGCGTAGCTGGCCAGCGGGTCGGCCAGTTGCACGTAGATAGAGGCCAGCTCGGCGGGTTGGCCGGGGCGCTTCATGGGCGTGTCGCCGCCAAACTTCACCAGCTTCTCCTGCGTCGCGCCGCCGCTTACCTGCAGGGGCGTCCAGATGGGGCCCGGCGCCACGCCGTTGACCCGAATTCCTCTCGGGGCCAGCTGCTTGGCCAAGGACCGCACGTAGTTCGAGGTAGCAGCCTTGGTCTGGGCGTAGTCGTAGAGGTTTTCCGAGGGGTCGGTGGCCTGCTCGGAGGTGGTGCCGATGATGGCCGAGCCGGGCTTGAGGTGGGGCAAAGCCGCCTTGATGGTCCAGAACGGGGCGTAGATGTTGGTTTTCATCGTCGCGTCGAAGTCCTCGGTGGTCAGCTCCAGAATCGACTGGCGCTGCTGCTGCCGGGCCGCGTTGTTGACCAGAATATCCAAGCCGCCCAGCTGGCGCACGGCCTCTTCGACCATGCGCTTGCAGAAGGCCTCCTCGCGCAAATCCCCGGGAATGGCTACGGCCTTGCGGCCCTCAGCTTTAATGAGGGCAATTACTTCCTTGGCATCGGCTTCCTCGGCGGGTAGGTAGTTGATGGCCACGTCGGCCCCTTCGCGGGCGTAGGCAATGGCCGCGGCCCGGCCCATGCCCGAGTCGCCGCCCGTAATCAGGGCTTTGCGGCCCTTGAGGCGGCCGGAGCCTTTGTAGCTTTTTTCGCCGTGGTCGGGCCGGGGCTCCATCTGCGAGGCCAGCCCGGGCCAGGGTTGCGACTGGCTCTTGAATGGTGGCTTGGGGTAGGCTGTAGTCGGGTCGCGTAGCGGGTCGGCGGCGGTTTCGGCCAGGGGGCTGAAGTCATCGGCGCCCAGCACGGGGCTTACGGCGGCGACGGCCAGGCTGGCGCCCAGCCCGCTGATGACCTTGCGGCGGCTAAGTTTGGTATCTTCTTTCATAGCAATCAGGAAGGTTAGGTTCAAGCCTTCCTTTACGCACCGGGCGGGCCTCACAGTTACTCTAAGCTTTGCCGCGGGCCTTATGTATTCGTTCGGGGTGGCCTGACGCTCGGCAAAAGTCGGCTGCTGCCCGTTCGCGCCATTACCGGCAGTCATGCTTTTATAACCGCCAAATGGAAGGCAGCAGTTTTTTGTGGGCAGCTATAATAACACCCCCGACCCAGGATATAACCAGCCCGGCTTATTATCTTGGCTACCAGATTTTTACTACTCCGCCTTTATTCCTACTGCCTCTTGCTACAACTTCTACTCCCCCTGCCACGGCTTATCGGCTTGTTCCTGTTCGTGTGTGCCGGCCTGCTGCCCCGGCTCCTACAGGCCCAGATACCACCTACCTTCGACATGGCTGCGCGCGTGATGCACCTGACGGAGGGTACACTTCCGCGCCCCCAGGCAGTAGCCGTCGATGCGGCCGGTAACAGCTACGTCGCTGGCTTCATTCATGGTACCATACAATTCGGGGACACTATCATCGGGGCCGTGTCGTCGGGCCAAGTCTACATTGCCCGCATCGGGGTCCGGGGCAGCCACGACTGGATTGTGGTGTTGAACACCGTTAATGACAACTATAATAATAACAATAGCAGAGAACTTCACCAGACCAGTCTGGCGGTTGACGCTAATGGCAACATTCTGGTGGTTAATCACTTTACCAGTCCCACTCTTACCCTGGGCAGCATTAAGCTAACCAAGACCGAGGTATTTGGTAATATGTTTGTGGCCCGGCTTAGTCCGAACGGCAAGTGGCTTTCGGCCTTTACAGTAGGGGATGCGGCGCCCTCGAGCATTACCCTAGATGCTGGCGGCAACGCCTACATTACCGGCCAGTATAGCCTTCCTATAACCTTCGGTACCACCACGTTGCCTTTCAGCGGGCGTTCCGACTTCTTTGTCGCCTGTCTTGCTGCCAATAACACGTGGCGCTGGGCCGTAAGCGGGGGAGGTACGAGCGACGATGTTGCTAACAACATCAGTCTGGATGCCCAGGGCCACGCCTACCTAGTAGGTTATATGGTAGAAGGGGCCAGCTCGGCCCGTTCAGCGTGCCAGCTGCTAGGTCATTCATTGCCCAACTAGATGCAGCTACCGGTGACTGCCTGCGGATAACCAACATCAGCTTTTCCAATATGGCTGCGTATGTGAGTATGAAGGCCGACGCTGCTGGCAACTGCTACCTTACGGGTGGCTACGTGGGGCGCATCAATTTCGGTAGCCATACGCTTACTAGCGTCGGCAATGGGGATGTGTACGTGGCCAAGCTCGGGGTCAATGGGCAATGGCAGTGGGCAGCTACCGCCGGCGGGGTTTCCGACGATGGTAGCAGTGCTATTGCTCTCGACCGGCGCGGTAATGCCTACATCTCCGGCTCCTTTCAAGGCGCTCAAGGTAGCCGCTTCGGTGCCGTGACTCTGTTTCCCCGCAACCCAACCCTGGCTCTCAGCGACGTGTACGTGGCCAAACTCGACGCCGCCGGCAACTGGCTGTGGGCCGTGCCGGCCGGCGGCGAGCGGGTCGACTTTAGTATGAAACTGGTGTTAGGCCCCTACGCCACGCCCTACATCATCGGCGAATACGAGAGTCCGACCATGGACTTGGGCCCCATCCGGCTGTCTGGCAACCCCAGACCCTTTCCCTCTACCTACGTGGCCCGCATGCATCCCAACGAGCTGGCCATCCAGGGCGACTCGCTGGTGTGCAACGGTGCCGCCGTGCAGCTGACGGCATCGACGCTGGCCCTGGGCCACTCGATTCGCTACCGCTGGAACACCGGCGACACCACGGCGACCATCCGCGTGACGCAGCCCGGCCTGTACTCCGTCACGGCGACATTCCAGGGTGGGTATACCCTTACCGAGCAATTTCGGGTGCGCGGCCTTACGCCCACCCTGCAGCTGACGGGCAATACGGGCGCGCTTTGCCCCAGTACGCCGCGCCAGCTCTCGGCCGTGGCTCCCGGCGCGCAGGCAGTGCGCTGGAGCACCGGGGCTACGACGGCCACCATCAGCGTCACGGAGCCGGGCATCTACTCGGTCACGGCGACTTTCAGCCCGGCCTGCTCGCTCACGACCCAGGTAGTGGTAGCCGCCAACCGCGTCGGTATCAGCGGCCGGCAGCAGCTGTGTCCGGGTCAGAGCACCACGCTCACGGCCGCCGCCACCGGCAGCGCCGTGACGGGCTACCGCTGGAATACCGGGGCCCTCACCCCGGCGCTGCTGGTAGGCCAGGCCGGCACGTATTCCGTCACGGCTACGTTTGCCGACGGCTGCACCCAAACGGCCACCCACACGGTGGGGCCGCCCACGGCCAAAGTAGCCTCGGTGAGCGGCGACACGCTGCTGTGCCCTGGCAACAGTCTATTGCTCAGCGCCATGAATCCCGACGCTATCAGCTATCAGTGGAATACCGGGGCCACTACGCCCACCATCACCGCTACCCAGCCCGGCCTCTACACGGCGCTGCTGACCTACACCGGCGGCTGCACCAGCCGCGACTCCCTGCGGGTGCTGCCCGCGCCCGTAGCCCCGGCCTTTACCCTGGGCCCCGATACCACCCTGTGCCTGGAGCGGCCGCTGCTGTTGCGTGCCCCGACGCTGAGTGGTCCCGGCGTTGCCTTCCGGTGGTCGGATGGCAGCCGCGGCCCTACTTTGCTGGTGCAGGATGCGGGCACGTATTCCCTGCAAGTCAACACGCTCTGCGACACGCGCACGGCCAGCGTCCGGGTGGGCTACACCAGCTGCCTGTTTATTCCCAACGTCATTACGCCCAACGACGACCAGCGCAACGACACCTTCGTCATCAAGAACCTGACCCGCGGGGACTGGGCACTGACGCTTTTTAACCGCTGGGGCCGCCAGGTGTACCACACCAGCGCCTACCACCACGACTGGGGTGCTGATGCCGCGGCCGGCGTTTACTACTACCTACTCCGGCAGGGCAGCACTGTGTACAAAGGGCATTTGGAAGTTGTCCGCTAGCTGATAAGCCTAGTCGCCGACAACTCTTTACAAGTGCCGGCCAACTGCAATTTTACGGTCAGCACCACCGCCTCAACAAGGCATTTACCGAAGTATTTATCGACTACAACCGGGTCGGCAAAGTAAGCGGCGTGGACTTCACTGCTTTACTATAATCCGGCCCTGGCAGTGCTTGCCCGACACACTGCTTAGGGAGAATTTTGACTTGTAACGAGCCCGCCACCACTACTTGCGCACAGCGCTTGGCAGCTCCATCAGCCGATTTTCGCTAAAATATTTTAGCAGTCGTTTTCAACGAATTCCGGCTACCTTTAGCAGATATTTCTTGCGTAGTTTTTTTCGTTTTTCCCACCTGTTGATGAAACACCTTTTACTACTCTTTTTGCTGTTTGGGAGCCTGGGTGCCCGGGCCGTGCAGCTCACTTTCCGGGTCGATATGCGGCAGCAGACGGTGGCCGCCAGTGGCGTACACGTGGCCGGCAACTTCCAGGCCGCTGCCGGTTTCGGGGCCGACTGGAACCCGGCCACCACCCTGCTCACCGACGCCGATAATGACCGGATTTACGAGGTGACGGTGAACGTGCCGTCGGGTACCTACCTCTACAAGTTCGTGAACGGCAACGCCTGGGCCGGGGCCGAGTTGCCGCCCGCTACCTGCGGCGTGACCGACGGCAGCGGCAACGTGAACCGCCAGGCACTGGTAGCCGGTAGCGCCGTGCGCTTGCCCGCTCCCGCTTTCGGCGACTGCAACACCCAGGTGCGCTTCGCCGTGAACATGCGTGGCCAGACCGTGTCACGCGCCGGGGTGCACGTGGTGGGTAACTTCCAGCCCCTGGCCGGCTACGGCCTGGAGGGCGACGCCACGGCTCTGCCCCTGACCGACGACAACGGCGACGGTATCTACGAGGTGCAGATTGCGTTGCCCGGGCCCATTCGGTTTCTGTACCGCTTTGTGAACGGCACCACCCTGGCCGAGGCCGAAACCGTGCCCGCCGGCTGCGGCACGCCCGACGCCAACGGCACGCTCAACCGGGTATTCGACGCCACAGCGGCCGTGAATACGGCCCCAGCTGTGTGCTTCAGCACCTGCCAGACCTGCGCTCCTTCCCTGACCGGCTACGCCACCCACTGGTGGAACGACGCGGTGTTCTACGAAATCTTCGTGCGCAGCTTCTACGACAGCAACGGCGACGGGCAGGGCGACTTTGCCGGCCTCACCCAGAAGCTCGACTATCTCAACGACGGCAACCCCGCCACCACCACCGACCTGGGCATCACCGGCATCTGGCTGATGCCCATGATGGAGTCGCCGAGCTACCACGGCTACGATATCACCAACTACCAGGCCACCGAGCCCGACTACGGTACCATGGCCCAGTTCGAAGCCTTTCTGGCCGCGGCCCACGCCCGGGGCATCAAGGTTATCATCGACTTGGTGCTCAACCACACTTCCGACCAGCACCCTTGGTTTCAGCAGTCGGCCAGCGGGGCTACGAATTCCTACCGCGACTGGTACCGGTGGTCGGCCACCAACCCGGGGCTGGGCTGGTACCAGCGCAACGGCAGCTACTACTACGGCTACTTCTGGAGCGGCATGCCCGATTTGAACTGGCGCAATGCGCAGATGAAAGCCGCCATGTGGGACGCCACCCGTTTCTGGCTGGAAAAAGGCGTGGACGGCTACCGCCTCGACGCGGTGAAATTCCTGGTCGAAAACGGCACCGTGAACGAAAACACCCCCGAGACGCTGGGCGTGCTGGAGGAGTTTCACGATGTGGTCCGGGCCGCGAATCCCAACGCCTTCACCGTGGGTGAAGCCTGGTCGAACACCCCAAACGTGGTGCCCTACGTGCTCAACCAGCGCCTCGACGCCTGCTTTGAATTCGACCTGGCTACGGCCGTGATTAACAGCCTGACGGCGGGCAACCCGGCCGCCCTGCGCACCCAGCTCGAACTGGTAGACCGCTCCTACCCCAAGCTGCAGTACGCCACGATGCTCACCAACCACGACCAGAACCGGGTGCTGGGGCTGCTCGGCGGCAACCAGGCCCTGATGAAGCAGGCCGCTGCCCTTTACCTGACCATGCCCGGCGTGCCCTTTATTTACTACGGCGAGGAAGTCGGCATGCTCGGTACCGGCGCCGACGAAGAAAAGCGCAAGCCTATGCAGTGGACGGCCGGCACTAACGCGGGCTTTACCACTGGCACGCCCTGGCGCAGCCTGAACAGCAACTACCCCCAGTTCAACGTAGCTACCCAGCAGGCCGACCCGGCTTCGCTGCTCAACCACTACAAGAAGCTCATCGGCCTGCGCATGACCCATGAAGCCCTGCGCAAAGGCTACGTGCTGCCCGTCACGGCCACGGTCTCGTCGCTATTCGGCTATGCCCGGGTGTATAACCAGGAAGCCGTGGTGACAGTGACCAACATGAGCAGCGGTGCGGCCACTACCCCGGTGCTGTCGGTGGGCGTTTCGACGCTGCCGGCGGGTAGTTACCAGGTCACGGAGCTGCTCTCGGGTCAAACGGCCGGCACCGTCGCGCTCAACGCCCAGGGCGGCGTTAGTGGCTGGTCGCCGGGCTTGGGTTTGTTGGCAGCCAATCAAACCTGGCTTTTGCGCCTTGCGCCCACCCAGCCCCTGGCCACGACCGGCGCCCAGGCCCGCTTTGTGCCCCAGCTGTATCCTAACCCTGCTGCCCACCAGGTGAGTGTGGAGCTGAGCCAACCGGCCGCCGAGGCCCGCGTGCAGGTGTACGATTTGCAGGGCCGCCTGCTGCACAGCACGTCGTTTTCGGGCCGCCGCACTACCTTGAACACCAGCGCCTGGGCCGAGGGCGTGTACTTTCTGCGGGTGCAGGCCGGAGCCAGCTTTTCCACCCAGCGCCTGCTGATTGCCCACTAACCTGCAAGGTCAAAAGCTAAGCCCTTACACCCCGAACACAACAAGGCCCGTCGCTGCTCTAGCGCCGGGCCTTGTTGTTAGTCATATTGATACCCGGTTTGCTACTGCTTGAGCAGCTTCGTGGTGGCGGTGCCCGCGCCGGTGCTGACGCGCACTACGTACAGGCCTGCCGCCTGAGGCACGGGCACTGTCAGGCGCTGGGCCGCGCTGCCCGGCCGCACCTGCTGCTGCCACACCACCGCGCCCAGCAGGTTTACCAGCTGTACCACTGTCGGCTGTCCTTGCGCCCCGCGGATTTCCACTTCGGCCTGATTGCCCAGCACGGGGTTGACCACGGCTACTACGGCCAGGGACGCCGGAGTCCGGCCGCGCTGGGTGCTTGTCACGACGCAGGCTGCTGGCACGTCGCTCGACCAATCAGCCGGCGTCATGTTGACCAGGGCGCCCTGGTGGCCATGGCCGCTCTGGTCGACGGTGACCAGGCCGCTGCCTTCGTTGAAAGTCCAGTAAGCTTCCAGGCCTGCCGCGTTGGTGGGCACACCGCACTGGTTGGCTTGAATTTCAGCCGGCGTCAGCGCCCGGGTCCACACCCGCACCTCATCAAGGGTGCCGTTGAGGACCCGGCTGTTGTCGAAGTTGCGCCCCAGGAAGAAGTTGCTGTTGGCCACGAAGGAGCCCGTCACGTTGAGCGAGGCGTTGAGCTGCCCGTTGAGGTAGAGGCGCATTACGCTGCCGTCGAAGGTGGCGGCCACGTGGTACCAGGTGCCGGCACTGAGGCTGGTGGGCGAGTTGACCTTGCGGCTAGTCCCGTTTACCTGCATTACGAACTGCAGGCGGTTGGCGGCCAGCCCCGCGTCGCCGAGGCGGACCAGGGCCGTATTGGCGCCGTCTTCCATGCCCATCACGCTGGAAATAAACGGGGAGCTGGCTTTAAACCCATTGGGCTTGAGCCAGCACTCCATGCTCAGCGCCGAGCCGGTCAGGTTGATAGGGCCTGCATCCACGTACTTGGTGGCCCCGTCGAAGGTCAGGCTGGTGTTGCCGCCGGAGCTGCCGGGCGCCACCACGGTGATGTAGCCGGTGCGGAGTAGGGAGTCGCGGCCAGCGGCGTTGGTGGCCCGCAGCTTCACGCTGTAGGTGCCGGGCGCGGCGTACTGCACCACCGGAAATACGGCGCTGCTGGTGGCCGGCGTGCCGCCCTCAAACGTCCACTGGTAGCTGCTGGCGTTGGTCGAGGCGTTGGAAAACGTGACGGGTTGGCCCGGCACGACCACCGTAGCACTGGCCGAGAAGCCAACTGTGGGCTTGGCCGCTACGGCGGTCCCGGTGTAGAGCTTGAGCCGGCCCAGGTTGAGCCGGTAGTTGGCCACTGCCGCCGCGGCCGTAGCCTGCACCCCGATGACGGCCAGCTCCCGCCCGGCGTAGTTGCCCAGGCTAATAGTGCGCGTGGTCCAGAGCGTATCCGGGGCCGAGCCCAGGTCGAAAGAAGCGGGGTTGGTCAGGTCGTCTGTGAAATAGAGCAGCAGGCGGGCGTTGGCGGCTCCGGCGGCAGGCGTTTTGAAGGTCACGTCCAGGGTGGTGGGCGTGGCAGCGGGCAGGCTCAGCTTGGTTTGAAACAGCTTCACGGTAGCGCTGCTTCCGCTGCCGCTCAGACTGCCCTGCAGCTTCACGGAAGTACCCGCGTAGTAGGCCCGGCTGAAGTCGTAGCCCACGGTGATGGGGGCGGTGCCGGTTTTGTTCCACTGCCAGCTCGGCAGCAGGCTTTGCTTGCCCATGTCGGTCCAGCCCTTCACCAGCTGCTCGCCGTTGTTGGCGAAAATCTTGCCCTGGCCCACCGAAAAGTAGGTTTCAAACGGCAGCGTATTAACCACGCTGCGCACCGGCACGTAGCTGCCAAAACCCTTCCAGCCGGTAGCATCCTCGGTGGTTACGTCCAGGTCGTTGCCGGCAAAGAGGCGCTGCTCGGTTTGGTAGAAGCCCGCGTAGTCGGCCGCCGAGCTATTGAAGGAATTGAAGCCGCCGTTGTAGGTCAGGTTGGTGGCAAACAAACCCAGCGACAACAGGGGCTTGGTCAGGTCGCCGCCGGTGAAGTAGTTGTTGATCCAGTCGGGGCGGGTAAACAGGGCCTGGGGGTTGCGGTTGGGCCAGAGGTCGGCGCCCATGTACACGTCGAACGGGCTGCGGCCCAGGGCCGTGGCCGTGGTTACCGAGGTATTGATATTGGTAGCCCCGCTCCAGAAGTAGTTGGTAAACATAGCGTCGCTGACGCGGGCCGCGCCGTCCTGAAGCAGGAGCTGGTTGTTGGCGTTCAGCGCGTTCTGGTAGGAAACGGTGCCGCTGGGCAGCATGGCGTCGTACCAGTGAATTTCCATGCCCGCGGGCCGGAGCTGCTGCAGGCGCTTGAGCAGGTTGCGCAGCTCGGTGGCCGTAGCCGCGGGCACCGTCGATTCCTGGTTGAAAAACCACCCGTCGAAGCCGTAGTAGTTGGCCACTTCCACCAGCTTCTGGGCGGCGGTGTACTCGCCGCTGGCGTCCTTCTGGATCAATAGGTTCACGTCGGCGGCCGAGCTGAAGACTGAGCCGATGACTTTCACGCCGTTGCGGTGGGCAGCCTCCACCCAGGGCCGGGTTGGCAGCGCCACGGGCCCGTCGAACCAGGTCAGCACGTCGATGTACTGCCAGTGGGTGAAGTTGTAGAGGTTGAAGCGGTTCTGCTCGTTGAGGTAGCCCGCAAAGCCCGTCATACCGTCGGGAATGTAGTTGACCTTGTGGCTGAAGCTCTGATTGGGGTTGAGCTGGGTGGCTAGCGTGTTCTGCCGTGGGGCCAGGGCCACCCGACTTACATTCTCGGGCACGGCCGTAGGCCCAGTGGGCGTCCAGGCCAGCAGCTGGGCTACCGAAAGCTTGGTGTACTGGGCGGCGGGTTCCAGTTGGGCCAAGGCCGGGCCGGCGCTGCTCAGCAGCAAAAGCCACAGCCAGCCCAGGCGGCGCAGCACATTGGGTAAAGCAAAACGAGCGTAGCGTAGCAGCATCACACTTAGGGGTTTAGTAGAAAATAAATTCACTCGCCGGTCAAGGTACAACTGAATTCGGATTCTGCTATATCCTTTTAGCACCTAGCATTGGTAAAGCCCGTACAGCGCCCCTTGTCCTTGCGGGGCGGGAGCCGTGGCCATCCGTCCTCTGAAATGTGCGAAGCTCTCTAAGGTGAAAAGCCCTTTCCTACTGCGGGCAGGAAAGGGCTTTTTGATAAAAGAGCGTTTGTCACCAGCAGAAGACGGATGGCCACGGCTCCCGCCTCGCAAGGACACAGTTTTTCTTTTCTCACATTCCTCCACCTCAGCACATTCGCACAGTATGAATTAACCTAAACCCCACCCCGCGCCGAGCGTTAGAACAGGCTTACCTATCTGATCTGCTAATCTGCCTCCACTATGAAAACTTCCTCTCTCCACGGTGCCGTCGTGGTTATTACCGGCGCCAGCAGCGGCATTGGCCGCGCCACGGCCCTTACCTTTGCCCGCCACGGCGCCAAGCTGATTTTGGCCGCCCGCCGCTCCGACGTGTTGGTCGACGTCGCCACCGAGTGCGAGCGGCTGGGTAGCTCGGTGCTGGCCATCCCCACCGACGTTACCGACGCCCAAGCCGTGGCCCGCCTGGCCCGGACCGCCCAGCACTTCGGCGGCATTGATATCTGGGTCAACAACGCCGGCAGCGGGGCTGTAGGCCGCTTCGAGGAAGTGCCGCTGGCCGCCCACGAGCAGGTTATCAAGCTCAACCTGCTGGGTTACCTCTACGGGGCCCACGCTGTGCTGCCCTACTTCCGGGAGCAGGGCCACGGCACGCTTATCAACGTTATATCCCTAGGGGCCTGGCTGCCCGAGCCCTACACGGCCTCCTACAGCGCCAGCAAATACGGGGCCCGGGGCCTGATGGACACGCTGCGGGCCGAGCTCAGCAACGAGCCCGCTATCCACGTCTGCGACGTGCACCCGTCCTACATCGACACGCCTGGCTTCCAGCACGGGGCCAACTACATGGGCAAGGTCATTAAGCCCGCCCCGCCGGTGTTTCCCGCCCAGAAAGTAGCCGATACCATCGTGGCCGTAGCGTGCCGTCCGCGGCCCACGACGATGGTGGGCTGGCCGGCTCCGGTGCTGCGCTGGTCGTATGCCCTGGCTCCGGGGCTGATGGGGCGGGCCAGCCGCCGCCTGTTCGACACGTATTTCCAGCAGGCCCGCCCCGCTCCCGTCGGCGAAAACAGCCTGTTTGCCCCCAACCCCGCCCCGCACGGCACCGATACCTCCGGCGGCTGGCGCCAGCCTACCAAGCCCCGCAACGGACAGTGGCTGGGAGTCGCCCTGGCTGCCGGCCTAGCCGCGGGGTTGCTGCTCTGGCCCCGCAAAACCCATTAGTCAGCTTGGTAGCCAGGCAAAGGCTCCTGCATTCCAAACTGCGCCATTTCGGCTGTTATGCTGAGCTTTGCGAAGGACCTTCCTTACCTACCCCACCGCCGCTGATACCATTGTGAAAAAGCCCTTTCCTACCCGCAGTAGGAAAGGGCTTTTGTGTGTTGAATAAAAGGTGTCACTTGGGTGGGGAAGATCCTTTGCAAAGCTCAGCATGACAGCCGAAATAACTAGCACCCAACAAAACCGGCTCCTACCGCTGCCCCACCGCCTTGCCTGCTTTCGTGGGCTTGGCGGCCGGAGTGGCCATCCGGCTCAGTTCCTGCTTCAGGTACTCTTCCATTTCCGTCACCCGGGTCTGACTGATGCTTTCATTTACAAACACGACCACGCCCGTCTGCTCCGCCGGATACATGACGCAGCGGGTGTTGAAACCAATGGAATGCCCGTTGTGGAAGATACGCCGCTGCCCGTCGGGGTCCTGATCCAGCATCCAGCCCAGCCCGATGCTGGTGCCCCAGGCCGGCTGGTGGGCCAGTTTCACGGCGGGCTCCTTTTCGGCTAAGTTGGCCTGCACGTAGGTCAGCAGGTCGGCGGGCGTGGAGCACATCGTGGAGCCACCCCAGTAGCCGGTGTAGTTGGCGTGGGTCTGGGCCCGTAGGTTTTCGTCGTAGCCGGTGGCAAAGCGGGCCTTCTCCGGGGCCGACAGCACCCGCTTGGTGTCCTTCATCCCGAAGCGGCGCTGCACGTACTGGGTAATGAGCTGCTCGTAGGGCTGCTGGTAGGCCCGCTCCAGCGCCAACTGCAAGATCAGCACGTCCAGGTTCTGGTAGCGGTAGGTGGCCCCGGGTTTGGTGCTGAGCGTAAAGGCGTGCATGTCGTGGAGCAGACTATCGGCCGTGTAGCGGTTGTAGTGCGCGATGCGCACACCCAGGTCGGCGTACTCCTTTTCGAGCTGAGCCCTCTTTTCCCTGCTGTACTGCCGCGCCGCGCCGGGCAGGCCCGAGGTGTGGGTGGCCAGGTCTACCAGCCGCACCGGCTGCCCCTCGAACTCCAGGTTGGGGTATTGTCCCGGCAGGTACTTGCGGACGTCGTCGGTGAGCTGCACTTTCTTATCCAGCACGGCCTGAGCCAGCAAGGTTGTCACGAAGGTTTTGGCCACCGAGCCCAGGTTGTAGTAGGTGCTGGCCGTGGGCAGCCGGCCCGAGCCCTTGGCTACTTCCCCGTAGTTGTAGAAGTAGCGCTGGCCCTGCCAGTACACCCCAATGGACATTCCCGCCGCGTCGGGATGCTGCATATACAGCGTGGCGGCCCGATCCACGGCCTGGTCGAGCGGGGTGCGCTTGCGGTTATCCGTCGCCAGCGGGGTCTTGCGGGCGTTGGGCTGGGCAATGAAGTCGGAAATAAAGTAGTCGTCAATCACGCCGGGCGCCGACGATACCAGATTCACCCGCAGGTTCTGCTGCTCGCCCTGCCAGGCAAACTCGTGCCGGGTCTTGCGCTCGGGCAGCACCCGGCTGCTCACGATGCGCCCGGTCATGGCCTTTTGCTTCTCTAGCAGGGTTGCCATGCTTCCCAGCGGCTCTATCTTCCGCAGCGCCTCGCTCCCAAAGGCCTCCATAGCCTTGAAGTCGCCCCGGTTGAACTGCGCCACCAGCGTGTCATTGAACTGGGCATAGGACGCAAACCGCGGCGCTTGGGCCCGCGCGTCCGCACTACCCAGCAAGGCCCAAACCGTCAACAAGGACCCAGCGGCCCGGTAATAATGCAGCATAACAGGATAAGTTAAAAGTGAAACCAGCCTACCTGAACCACCAGCAGTGGTCCCGGCGGCACGGTAACGGCAAGCTACGGAATCAACCATTCTGGTCCCACTCCTTACTGATCCTGCCGCTGCCATCGGCCGAAGCTACCAACGCCCACCCAGCTTCTTTATTGATTAGAGGACTGCCCTCAGGCCCCGGTTTCGGCAATTACAAGGCGAACATCAGATTGCTTATCAGCGAAATATATAGCTTTAATAAACTATATATTTGCCTCCATGAAGCATCTCTACTCGTTTTTCCTGGCGCTGGCCTGCGTCGGAACCACCCAGGCCCAAACGGCCCTGACGTTCACCGCCCGTGCCCCACTGCCCGACGGCGGCCGCTACGCCATGGGTTACTGCCAGGATCAGTCGTACTTCTACATGGTGGGCGGCGGTAGCCCCCTCACGGCCTTTACCGACCAGGTATTTCGCTACGACCCCGCCGCCAATAGCTGGGGCTCCGGCGCCCTGAGCACCGGCCAGGTCCCGCAGCACCGCCTCGGCAAGGCGGTGCTCCTGCCGGCCGATGGCATCACTCCGGCCCGCATCTTCGTGGGCCAGGCCACCACTGCCTCCGGCCCCCTGAGCAATATGCCCGTGCTAAACGCCGCCTCCGGCCAGCTGATTGCGGCTCCCACCAGCGGCTCCCCAACCGCCAACGGCGGAATGACAACCTGGAACGGCCTGATCTACTGCTTTGGCGGCCAATTGCCGAACGGAGCCTTTACTAACGAGCTGCGCAGCTACAACCCCGCCACCGGCGTCTGGACCTACCTGCCGGGCATGCCCGAAGCCAAATCGGCTCAGGGTGCGGCCATCAACGGCAAGATTTACGTTATCGGCGGCTTCGATGGTGCCGTCAACTCCAACCGTATCGACACCTACGACATTGCCACCAACCAATGGCAAACCCTGGCTCCACTGCCCACTACTGTTTCCAACCAGGCCCTGGTAGTACAGGGCGAGTGGCTCTGGATGATTGGCGACTTCACGGCCCAAACCTACCTGGCTGCCTATAATACCCGCACTGGCCAGCTCCGCACCTTTACCTCCAACCTGCCCGGTCGCCGCAACGCCGCTGCCGCCATTCGCAATAACCAGCTCTATGTGTGGGGTGGCAACACGGCCGCTTCCAACGCCTCCACGCTGGCCGATATGTGGCAGGCCAACATAGGCGACATATTGCCTACCGCTACTCCCAACAGCGCCCGGCCCCAGCTTTCGGCTTATCCCAACCCCAGCACCAGCGGCGAGTTTACCCTCGACCTGCCCGCCGGCACCCACCGCGTCGTCGAGGTGCGCGACGCCCTGGGCCGCCTCATCCACACCGCCGCCCCCGCCCCGCAAGCCGAGCGCTATACCCTGCCCCTCTCTCAGCAGCCCACGGGCGTCTACTCCGCCCGCGTCCGCTCTGACCAAGGCCTGTCTTCCGCTTGTCAGCTCGTGCGCCAGTAAGCCATAGTGTGTCCGTTCCAAGAATGTGGGACATAAGGAACACGTCATTGCGAGAAGGGACGACGAAGCAATCCGTCCTCTACTAGTGACAAATAGCCTTTACCCAGAAAGCCCTTTCCCACGCAAGTAGGAAAGGGCTTTCTGCATGTATTCACCAATATTCATCAAACCGCTGCTATCTAACTCCTTCGTCGCGGCATCTTCTTACACCTGTCATCCAGAACCTGCGAAGAAGCTACTTCGACCCAACGCGTCAGGCTCCTCCTCCCCCAGAGAGAAGAGGGCTGAGGGTAAGGTTACCACACCACCCACCGCCCCTGCCCATCCACCTGCTCCAGCAGATACAGCGCTTGCTCTGGCCCCCCAAAGTACTGCTCGAATACTTTGGGGTTTGGGGTGCCTGCGGCTCATCTGCCTTGAATTTACGGCAAGGGTTTCCGCGACACGTACACCACGGCCGAGTTATTAGCAATCGGGAGAATGGCCTCCCCGGTTTGTTCATCGAAGCGGAGGCTGGAGGCGGCCACGTAGAGCCGATTTTGGCCGTCGAGGCGCAGATTTTTGAGGTAGTGCCGCGCCGGCAGACGCAGGGAGGTCTGCCGGCCGCCTTCCTCCCGCAGCAGGTCGGAGGCCAGTACCAGCCGGGAGCTTGAGTTGGGTATTGCCCGGGTGTTTTCCCGGGTCTGGTACGTTATGCCCGCCGCCTGTGCCCAGCCTACGCGCTGCCGCACGGCACGGTACTCCTCGTAGGGATAGACGTCGGCGGTATAGTGCCAGCTTTTGCCTTGGTCGGCAGTATACATATCGGCAAAGCCGGCCACGGGCTCACCCTGCAGGGAGGAGGGAAAAAACTTCAGAGCAAACACGGTGTCGTTGCGCTCCAGCAGATCTACCGGGCCGAAAAAGTTGTACGACTCTTGCCAGGTCTTACCCTGGTCGGCCGAGGAATACACCTTTTGCCGGGCCGCTACCAGCAGCGTCTGGCTCAGGTCGCCGGCAATAGAGTAGGCTTCGTCACCCGAGAGCGACGTCGGAATTTCGAGCCTCAGCCAATCTGGGTCGGGAGCTTCAGCAGGTGCTACGGCATCCTGCTTTTGACAGCTGGCCGCCAGCAGCCCGGCTAACAGCAGTAAGGTATACTGTCTCATACCAATGGAATTAGGAAGAAGAAATAATAGATATAGTCGCGGCCCAGGTATCAATCGGCAAGAGCTACGGCCCGCAGGCGGAAGCAAGTTAATCCTGTTTGCCGGAACCGCCTTACTTCGGGCCCCAACCTGCCGCTCCGGCCGCTGGTGATTCCGTGGCCGGGCCTTATATTACCTGCCGCCGGTACCTGCTTCGGGCCGGCCTGCGCCCCTTCCGCTTTCCGTTATTCATCCTTTTCTTTCCCGTCTATGGACGCCAACACCCGAAAGATTCTTGTGGCCGAACTGGCTAGCCTGCTCGAAAAAGGCTTTGCCCACGGGGCTCTTGAAGACGCCTGCGCGGGCATTCCCGCCGACAAGCTCAACCAGCGCGTGCCCCAGGTACCCTACACCATCTGGGAGCTTGTCGAGCACATCCGCATTGCCCAGTACGACATCCTTGACTTCAGCCGCAACCCCGCCTACCAAACCCTGGACTGGCCCGCCGCCTACTGGCCCGACCGCGCCCAACCCGTCGACGAAGCCACCTTCCAACGCACCGTGCAGCAGATCACCCACGACCGGGAAGAGTTCCTGCGCCTGCTTCAGGACCCCGCCCTCGACCTGCTCGCCCCCTTCCCCCACGGCACCGGCCAAAGCCTGCTGCGCGAAGCCATGCTCATCGCCGACCACAACAGCTACCACCTCGGCCAGCTCATTCTGCTGCGCCGCCTGCTCGGCATCTGGGAAGAATAGAGCTGTTATTTTCTTCCTGGAGTTGCTGGCCACTAAGCTTGCAAGCCCCGAACCCAGCTGATACGCAGCCTCTTTTTTGCATCTTTGCAGGCTTACCCAGCAGCATTACCCGCTTGCTACGGCAATGCTGGCCGCTGGCTGCAGCACGTCGTTAGTTATCACCTCCATCCCGTCATTTGTGCCTCTTTTTACTCCCAATTCCGCAACGCCTCCGTTGCGAAAGTCTTGTCTGCTGCTGGCTTTGCTGCTCACGGGCTCTACCGGCAGCACCTGGGCTCAGGCTCTTACCGTAACCGCACGCCAGCCGGCGGCCAATGCCCGCGCGGCGGCGCGCGCGGCCTCGGTTAGCCTGACCTTTTCACAAGCCGTGGCCGCCGCGACGGCCGGCAATCTGGCAGTTTATTCAGCCCAGCAAGGCGGAAAAAAAGCCGGTACTACGGTTACGGCCAACTCAGTAGTCACCTTCGACCCTACCACTGATTTCAAGCCGGGGGAAACCTTGTCGGTTACGGTGCCGGCCTCCTTACAGAGTGCGGGCGGCACGGCGGCACAGCCACACGTCTACCAGTTCACGACGGCGGTAAACGGGGACGGCAGCGGCAATTTCTCGGCCGGCTCCACTCTGACCCCGAGCGGCGTCGGCACCGGCATTGCCACCGGTGACCTCGACGGCGACGGCGACCTGGACCTGGTTACGAGCAACCCTACCTTTGGCACCGTAGAAACCCGCTTGAATACGGGGACCAACACAGCCGTATTTGGCACGCTACGCAGCATCCCGGTCGGTATTACCCCCGGTGCCCTGGCCCTGGCCGACGTCGATGGCGACGCCGACCTGGACTTGCTCGTTGCTAACGCGGGCAGCAATACTGTCAGCGTCCGCCTTAATGGGGGCAATAACAGTGGCTCTAATACCGGTATCTTTAGTGGCAGCCAAACCGTAACCGTCGGCGCCTCGCCCCAGTCCCTTGCCGTGGGCGACATAGATGGCGACGGTGACCTGGACCTGCTCACCGGCAGCCGTACAAACGGCACAGTCAGCATCCGCCTCAACGGCGGCAGCAATACGGGCTCCAATACCGGCATTTTCAGCGGCATGCGGGATATCATTGTAGCAGCCGAGATTTCGGCCCTGGCCCTAGGCGATATCGACGCCGACGGCGACCTGGACCTGCTGGCTAACAGCGCCAACGGCAACACCGTAATCGTAAGCCTCAATACGGGCATTAACACGGGCACCTACACGTTCCGGCAAAACGTTGAGGTAGGTCGCTACCCCGCCGGGCTGGCCCTGGGTGATATTGATGGCGACGGCGACCTGGATCTGCTGACTTCCAACTCGGGGAGCAGCTCAGTCAGCGTCTCGATCAACAGCAGCGGCGGCTTCTTCTCGCTTAGCCAAACCGTGCCCGTAGGCGCTACGCCCGGTGCCCTGGCCCTGGCCGACGTGGACGCCGACAGCGACCTAGACCTGATTTGTGCCGACGCTAGCAGCGCGGCAGGCACCACAGGCACCGTAGTTGTGCGGCTGAACGGCGGCAGTGCGGCCGGTTCCAATACGGGGCAGTTCGCCAATGGCTTCGTGGCCAGCGTGGGCCGCACCCCGGCCGCTCTTACGCTCGGCGACGTGGACGGGGACCAGGATGTAGATCTGCTAACGAGCAATACCGGCAGCAACTCCGTAAGTGTGCGACTAAACCAACCGCCGCCACCCGCCATTACGGCCTTCTCGCCCAGCGCCGCCGCTGCGGGCAGCACCGTCACCCTGACCGGCGCGTACTTATCGGGCGCAACCCTTACCGTGGGCGGCTTGGCAGTACCAGTGCAATCCAACACCAGCACGAGCCTTACTTTCATCGTGCCCAGCGGAGCCAGCCCCGCGCCGCTAGTGGTTACCAATGCTTACGGTAGCACCAGCACAACGGCATTCACCGTACTGTTTCGCGCCACCGCAACCACCCCGACCAGCAACGGCCGCAACGTGCCGCGCAGCGGGGCCCAGGTGCAGGTCACGTTCAGCGAACCGGTCACGACAGCTTCCGCTTCAAACATCCGTCTGCTGGCAAGCCAAAGCAGCGGCCGCAAGAGTGGCGCCGCTACAACTGCGGGCTCGGTCCTGACCTTTGCGCCGAACAGCGGCTTCAAGCCGGGCGAGGTACTTAGCGTGAGCGTTCCTCCCACGGTTCTGAGTGCGGGCGGTATTGGGGCATCCAGTCGGGTATTTCAGTTTACAACGGTAGCCGAGGGCAGTGGCCGGGCCAACTTCCAGCCCGGCACCGACCCGGTAGTCAACGATACGCCCCACGAAATAACGCTGGCCGACGTGGACGGCGACGGCGACCTGGACCTGCTGACAGCCGATTACGGAAGTGGCAATGGCAACGGAGCGGGCGTGCTGCTCAACTCCGGCGACGGCACCTTTAACCGCAGCTCCTATTATGACATCGGTACGTTTGGCTCTCCCGCCGGGGTTATCGGCGTGACAGCGGCTGACGTGGACAATGATGGGGACCTGGACATGATTACCGCCAATGCTAATACGAACACTGCTACCGTGCTCCTTAATGATGGTCGGGGCCATTTTGCAACGCATACCATCTGCAACCTAGGGGGCTCTCCGCGTCGCATATCCTTTGCCGACCTCGACGGGGACGGCGACCTGGACCTGCTGGCGGCCCACTCCCGCTCCACCAGCCAGGTAAACACCGTGTCGATTCGCTTCAACGACGGCCGCGGCATCTTCCTGACTGGTTCGGAATTGATATTGGGACAGGGCATTTCCCGCGTTGTGGCGGCCGACGTCGATAATGACGGCGACCTGGATGTGCTGGTTTCGCTTTTTAATAGCAACAGTGTAGCCGTACGGCTCAATGCCGGCGATGGCACTTTCACTGGTAGCGGCTCCGTGGCCGTAGGCGCAGGACCGTTTTGCGTAACGGCCGCCGACGTCGATGCCGACGGGGATGTGGACCTGCTCACGGCCAACAATGGCGCCACCGGAGCGGGCAACACCGTATCCGTACGCCTTAATGACGGGCAGGGCAACTTTGCGGCCGGCACGGAAGTAGCCGTCGGAACCGGGCCCAGCTGGGTAACCACCGCCGACCTCGATGCGGATGGCGACCTGGACCTGCTTACCGCTAACTACGGCACCAACACCGTCAGTATTCGCTTGAATGCGGGCAACGGCACTTTCAGCGGGGGCTCCGACCCGACTGTGGACACGAACACCTTCACCGGCCGGGGCTCGTTTAGCATTGCCACCGGCGACGTCGACGACGACGGTGACATCGACTTTGTATCGGCCAACTCCGGCAACACCACCGCAGCCAAGGTCAGTGTGCGCCTCAACCAGCCCCCGGCCCTGGCCTTGCTCAGCTTTTCGCCGGCCAGTGGCGCCGCAGGCACGGTTGTGACCATCACTGGCACGGGCTTTACAGGGGCCACGGGCGTGACCTTTAACGGCGTTGCAGCGGCCTTCACGGTCGTGTCGGCCACCCAGATTACGGCTACCGTACCCACGACGGCCACCACGGGCCTGGTTACCGTAACGGGCCCCAGCGGCACGAGCACCAGTGCCCAGCCGTTTACGGTATCGAACACCTTTGTCGTCAGCTCAGTGCTGCCGGTCCGTAACCGGGTGAGTGCGCCACTTGCCACGGCCGTCAGCGTCAGCTTCGACCAGCCGCTCAGTAGCAATGCGGCCACGCTGGGCGCACTGCGCGTTTTAAGCCGGCAAGCCGGTGGCCGCAAAGCCGGAACGGCTACGGTAGCAGGCAATACGCTCACCTTCTCTCCTACTACTCCCTTTAAGCCCGGCGAAACCCTAACGGCGACACTCACGACGGCGGTACAGAGCCTAGACGGCCGCAACCTACCCGCCGGACAGGTCTTCCAGTTTACGACGGGCGTGGGCGCCAGCTCCGGAAACTTCCCACCCTTAACCGTAGCCGCCAGTGTCGGAACTAACCCGTTTGCGGCTACCAGCGCCGATATGAACGGGGATGGGTATCTGGATCTTATCACCCTCAACGCCCATCCCGGCTCCATCTCTATCCGTTTCAACAATGGGCAGGGAATTTTTAGCGGCACTACCTCCCTATCCGTACCCACGGGAGCCAATGCCTTTGCAATAGCCGACGTGGACAATGATGGCGACCTGGATGTGCTGGCAACCAATAATGCCCGGCTTGCTATTCTGCGCAACACGGGTACGGGTACTTTCTCTGCCGCGACCAACGTAGCGTTTACCACGGCTTCTTCTGACGGTAGTTACTACCTGGAAACGGGCGACGTTAATGCCGATGGGTTTGTGGATGTGTTGATACCGGATGTGGCCAACAGCGCTATTCTTATCCTGCGAAACAACCAGGCCGGCAGCTTTACCAGTGGCGGCACTATCATGGTAGGCACCGGCCAGCCCGGCATGGCTTATCCCGGCAAGATGGTGCTGGCCGACGTAGACCGGGACGGCGACCTAGACTGCGTTGTGCTCAACGGTAACCCGGGGCAGCTGGTTGTACGCCTCAACAATGGCAACGGGGTGTTCAGCGGCTCGCTCAGCACTTCCCTCACCAGCTCCGCCTCCAACATGTGTATTGTCGACGTGAACGGGGACAATTTGCTGGATGCGCTGGTCGGCTTTTCCACTCACGTACAGACCCTGTACGGAACCGGCGGGGAGCTTTTCACCAGCGGGTCCAGCATAAGCGTAGGCTTGTATCCACGCTCAATGGTCACCGGTGACATCGACGGCGACGGTGATATAGACCTCGTAACGGCCAATGTCGACGGGTATGCTCTCTCGGTTCGCGTCAATAATGGCAGCGGGCAGTTTAGTGGTACCACCTCTATCAGTACCCGGCAAAACCCCTTTGTAGCAGCACTGGCCGATCTGGATGGCGATACGGACCTGGATTTGGCCATGGCCCATTATACCGACAGTGACGTCAGCATTAGCCTGAATCCGGGTACCCCGACCCCGGTTCGCGTCTCCAATCTGAACGCACGCGTTGCCTTGTATCCCAACCCCGCCCACGGCAGCTTCTCGCTGGACGTTCCGGCCGTGGCGGCGCCCCTTACCCTACAGATGCGCAACAGCCTGGGGCAAACCGTCCGCAGCCAGGTGGTACGTCTGGTGGGTGCGGCGGCCACGCTTGAGTTTAACACTGCGGGGCTGGCCCCTGGCTTATACACCCTCCACGGGCAGGCTGGCGAGGAGAGCTTCACGAAAAAAGTGGTTCTGCAATAATACTCTGCTCTTGCCGCTGACTACAAAAAAGCCCGGATTCACCATCCGGGCTTTTTTAATTTCTGCCGGCCACTAAAATCAGGCTCTACGGCAAGCCGCACGCTTGCGCCGACCCTTTATCTTTAGGGTGGAAGACCCCCAAAACTTACTGGCTGCCCACCCCATGAAACTGCTTCTCTCTGCTCTGCTGGCCACCATTAGCCTGGGCTGCTTTTCGGAACGCCTACTTCCCCCGCCGCCCGGCCGCCAGCCCGCCATCCTGGTCTTCTACCGCACGGCCGGCTTTCACCACAAATCCATTCCCGACGGCCTGCAGGCCCTGCTCCAGCTTGGCCAGCAACACCACTTTCGTGTCGATACCACCGCCGACAACACCCGCTTTACGGTTCGGCAGCTCAACGCCTACCGCGCCGTGGTCTTCCTCAACACCACGGCCGACGTGCTGACCGCGCCCCAACAAACCGCCTTTGAGCGCTACATCCAGGCCGGCCACGGCTTCGTAGGCGTCCACGCCGCCACCGATACTGAATTCGACTGGCCCTGGTTCAACGGTCTGGTGGGCGCCTACTTCGTGAATCATCCCAAAGTCCAGCCCGCCACCGTGCGCGTCATCAACCACGAGCACCCCGCTACGGCCCACCTGCCTGCCGAGTGGCCCCGCACCGACGAATGGTACAACTTCCGCAGCATTACGCCTGGCCTCACCATCCTGGCCACCATCGACGAAACCACGTACTCCGGCGGCACCAACGGTCCGGCCCATCCCTTCGCCTGGTACCACAGCTACGACGGCGGCCGGGCCTTTTACACCGCCGGCGGCCACACCCCGGAAAGCTACCAGGACCCCCTGTTTCTGCAGCACCTGCTGGGCGGCATCCGCTACGCAATGGGCCAGTAGCGGCCCGCCGATTTAGCTCAGCTTTTTCTGCGGCGGGTGCTGCTCAAGCGCGAGTCGGGTAGCAGTTCCTTTCTGGGCACCCCAGCGTAAGGCATCAGGGGTAGTAGACGTGCCAGGTGCCGTCTTCCGCTACCGTACTAACTGCCCACAAAAAAGCCCCAGCCATACAAGGCTGGGGCTTTTTACTAGCGGGTGTTACCTCTACACTTAGCGGCTGAGCACGAGGCGCTGGGTGAGCACCTGCTTGCCCGTCGTCAGGCGTAGCAGGTAGACGCCGGCCGGGTATTCACTGGCCTGCACGGGAATCACCTGGGCCCCGGCCGCCGTACCGGTAGCCACCGTCTTGACCAGACGCCCCTGCAAGTCATACAGTGCCAGCGCGTACGTTTCCGACTGGTTCAGGGTGAACTGAACGGCCAACTTGCCCGCGCTGGGGTTAGGCGTCACCAGCAGCTCACTGACTTTGGAAGCCGACGTGGTAGCCAGCGCCATCAGGGCCGGGGTGCAGCTCGTGCCCACGGTGTAGCTGAAGGGCGTAGCGGCCGTGTTACGCTCGGGTCCGCCCGCGCCAACCTGGTAGGTGAAGTACAGGCTGGTCACGGTGCCGTTGGCAATAGCCTTGGTGAAGGTGAAATCCCCGGCACCATTCTTCGTCATGGCGTAGCCCGGGTAGCCCCCGGCCGAGCCTTCGCGCAGGTAGAGAATAGCCAGATTGCCGCCGGCCGTAGCCCCGAGCGGGTGGAAGGTGAACGTGACGTTGCCCCCACTTGTCACGGCGCCGTAGCTGAAATCGGCAGTAGTAGCGCAGTAGCCCCCGAGCTGGTGCCGCCGGTTACCGTTACGCTTACCGCGGCCGAAGTTGTGGTGGCGCCAGCGTTGTCGGTGGCCTTGGCCGTGAGCGAATAGGTGCCGGCCGCTACGCCCGTCCAGGAGTAGCTATACGGGGCCGTGAGGTCTTCACCCAGCTTGGTGGTGCCCCGGAAGAACTCGACTTTGCTCACCGTGCCGTTAGCATCCGCCGCGTTGGCAGTAATGGTAATGCTGGCCGGAGCCGCGAAGCTGGCGTTGGTGGCCGGTGAAGTCAGGCTGACCGTGGGCGGCGTGTTGGTCGTGCCCGTGCCGCAGTTGCCTACGGTTACGCTGTGGGGCGTGGCGCTGGTGTTGCGCTCCCCGCCTTCGGGTACGCTGTAAGTGTAGTAGAAATACACCGTTTGACCCGCGTTGGCCGCGAGGGTAAAGGGCGTGTTGGGCTGGGCCGTGTAGCCTGGGAAGGGACCGTTAGGACTGGTGCCGTAGTAGAGCAGCAGCGTGGGACTGCCGACACCGCTGCGGCCGGGCACGAAAGTCAGCGTGGGGTTGCTGCTGGCTCCGGATACCGAGAAGGTATAGTCGCCGTTGGTGGGCCCACCGGTGCAGGTTCCGCCGGTAGTGCCACCCGTTACGACCACGCTCACCGCGCTGGAAACCGTGCTGGCATTGGCGTTGTCGGTGGCCTTGGCCGTGAGCGAATAGGTGCCCGCGGCTACGCCCGTCCAGCTGAAGCTATAAGGAGCTGTCAGGTCCTCGCCTAGTTTGGTGGCCCCTTGGAAGAACTCGACTTTGCTGACTGTCCCGTTGGCGTCAGCCGCGTTGGCCGTGATGTTAATGCTGGCCGGGGCCGCGAAGCTGGCGTTGGCCGTGGGTGAGGTCAAACTTACCGTCGGCGGGGTGTTGCTGGTGCCCGTACCGGTGTAAGTAAAGGTCAGGCGGCCTACGTTCAAGCCGCCCTGGGTGAAGGTCAGGCGCAGCACATGCTCCCCAGCCGGCAGGTTGAGGCCGGTAATGGTTTTGGTGGCCCAGGTTCCCCAGTTGCTGGTTGTCGTCACGGTCTGGTCGCCGCCTACTTGGGTGCCATCTACCGAGAGGAAGAAGGGCCCGCCGCCGGTGGCGTTGCCAGCCGCATAGCGCATGGCCAGCGTGTGGGTGCCGGCCGCCGACACGTTGACGGTGTACTCCAGCCATTCGCCGGCATCCACCCAGCCCACGGTAGCGCCTTCGGCCGCATCCGATACGGCGTCCACGTTTTCGTTGGTGCGGAACGCTACGGTCGGCGCGGGCTCAAACGTGGCCTGGTTGCCCTCTGAGGCGTCGTTGTAAGCAATGCCCTGGCCCTTACCGCCCGGGTACGAGTCATACTTGCCGGCCTCGATGGTGCCGGGCACGGCCTGGGGTGAGCCAGTGAAGGAAACCTGCTTACCCACCTGCACGGTGGCAATGTTGGTGACTTTAAACAATGAGCCGGCGTACACCTTGGCGTAGAAATTATGAATGGCTACGGGCAGGTTGGCAGCCGTTTTGGTGTAGGGCGTGCTGGTCACGGTGCCCAGGGAAGTGCTGCCGTCGAAGAACTCCACGCCCGTCACGCCGCTGCCAGTAGTAGCCACGCTCAGGGTCACGCTGCCGTTGGCGGCTACTTCCGTAGCGTTGGCCGTAATAGTGCCGGCTACGGCTACATCTTTGCTGGTAGCCAGCTTGCGGGCCGGTACGTTCAGCACGTAACCGTCGGAGAAGGTAACGGTGATGGGCGAACTGCTGTAGTTCTGGGCCACGTAGGTTTTCTGGCCATTTTTGATGAACACCGCCGCTTCGGGGTTGTTGGCCGTCACGGTGGCGTCGAGCTGGCCCAGGGCATTCATGGCGTGCAGCCAGTAGTAGGTCTGGGCATCCGAAACACCGAACTTGATGGCGCGGTCGGGGTAGGAATCGTAGAGTTGAATGGCCTTCACGGGGTCAATAAAGGCCAGGTATTCCCACAGCAAATCGTGCCAGGTGTTGGGGTTAGCCTCGTTCTGCAGAATGCCGGTGTTCTGGGTAATTTCGGTCCAGAGCTTCTGCACGTAGGGTTTGTTCAGCCCCAGGTACAAGGAGCCCCCGTGCATGGGGTAGAGCTGAATACCGTAGACGGCGCGGATGTCGGGGGTCCAGAAAGTGCCCGCGTCGTAGCCCGCGCCCCACACCCGGCCCGTGACGCTGTAGGCGTAGTCGGGCTGGAAGGTGCGGTCATTCACGTCGAACCAGTACTCCTCAATGGCGGCCTGCTCGGTGGCGTAGAGGTAGATGCCCAGGTCGCGGGTGGCCTTGTTATTGGTAATAGCGCCCCAGTGAATCAGCGACGAGTTGAATTGCATACTCTCGGAAGTCGACTCCTGGTTGTTGCCCTGCGGGAAGCTGGCGAAGCCGTCGGCCCAGGCGTGACCCGCGTAGGGGTCGAAGTTGCGCAGGAAGGGAAACTTGGTGTCGGTCCGGCTGGGGTTGGCGGCGTCGCGGATGAGCATGTTCACCATCTCGCTCCACTGGCTGGCCCAGCCGGGCTGGTACTGTTCCACGAAGGCGGCGGCGTGAATAAAGTAGCCCCAGTGGAAGTGGTGGTCGTTCAGGTTGTCGTCCTGATGGTGGCCGGCCGGGTAGCCCAGCAGCGCCGACCACTTCGTGTCGTAGTAAAACAGAAACGCCTTTTCGCCGCCTTCCACCGACAGCCAGTCTTCCAGCCGGGTCTTGATGGTGGCCAGAATCTTGTTGCGGGCTTCCACGTTGCCGGCCTCATCGGCAATGCGGGCCGTTTGGATCAGCTTGTTCATTTCCTGGCCCTCGTTGTAGGAGTCGGTCCACTCAGCCAGGCCGTTGTTTTGCAGGGCTTTCACCTTGTCGTTGAGCTTGACGGGGCTGAAACCGGCGCTGTAGTTATCCAGGTAGGGCAGCGTGGGCAGCACGCCGTGGAAGGTGTAGGCCGTCGAGAAGGTGTTGGAGGCCAGCATTTTCAACTGCCCCCGCACCGACGGATACACCTGCCCCGCGGGCTGGGCCGAGCCGCTGGCCAAATAGCCCCACTGGTGGGGCAGCAGCCCTTGCAGCACTGTCGTGCCGGTGCCTTCTTTTACCGAAGGCGTCACGGTGAAGGTGGTTTTGACCACGCTGGTACTTTCCGTGTACTGCCAGCTCACCGCGGTGCTGGCCGGGAATACGTAGGCGTACTTCTTGTAATCGTTGGCGGCGGCCAGCGCGTCGGCAGCCGTCGGGTTCAGAAAGGCCATCGACCAATAGGTCTTGCCGTTCAACGTGGAAGTGTAGGTGCCCGCGTTGTTGGTCCAGGTCGAGCCCACCGGAGCGTACACGGCGTAGTCGCCCCCGTTATAGGAGTCCCGGATCAGCAGCATCTCGTTATTGATGGTCACCGTGCCCACCGTTACTTTCACCACGGCCACGTCGGCAGCGCCTTTGGTGAAGTACAGGAAGGGCATGCCCATGCCCACGGTAGCGTTGAAGTCATTGGAGCCGCTGTGCCAGTTCATGGTCACGGTCCAGTCGGAGAAGTCCGAGACGGTAGCACGCACGGCACTGAGGCTCTGCACGCCCACGGTTACGGCCATCACGTCGCTGTTCGGCTGCCGGTATTCCTTGGGGCCCGAGGGCGGGATGATGTAGTTCACCACCAACCCGGTTTCGTGGGTGCGCAGGGCCAGTGGGTAGTTGAAGATGTTGTTGACGTGGTCCTTTTGCAGCTTAGCCGACCAGAACTCGTTGGTCGGCACCGGCTTGGTAGCAGCTACTCCACTCACCAGCGGGGAGCCGGGTGGCACGGCGTTGCGGCCAGCCTGGTCGGTACCCGGAAATACAGTGGTGTAGCTGCCCGCGCCCACGGGCACGATTTGGCTCAGGGCTGGCGCGGCACTCAGGGCCAGACTCAAACCAGCCAGGGCCAGGGCTTTCAGGCGGCGGAGCCAGGGCTTGCGCGGCGGAGCCAGCTGCGCCGGCAAACTACCGGGCAGGCGGTTAGGTAGGGATATACCCATAGTCAGAAAGGTTTGGTGGGATTTTATGAAAAGAATGGAGCGGCGACTACGGGGCTGCCGGCAGCGGCAGCAAGGCCACTCACCACGCCGGGCGTGGGGGTGGCGGGAAACTATAGGGGCTTGAATCCAGCCAAAGCGGCACTGGATTTCGACTAACTCTTTTAAGTAATCCTATTCTACCTCTGCACTTACCTTACTCTTCTCCAAACCGGCGCTTACGCAAGCATGTGCCGTAGCTGACTTCGCGGTAAAACGGAGTATCACAAAGCTAATTTTTTATCATTTCAGCCCTACTATCCGTTGAAAATAAACTCTTTATACACAATTCACCCCAAACAACGAGGTCATACCAGGCTACATACCCCCCATTCTTATCGTGTCACGCAAGCGTATAGCTGCCTTACTTAAATCACTCGTCCTACCTGCGCCATTGCCTTCTATCAGGGTATTATACAAAAAGGCCGTGCGCAATACCTGTATTACGCACGGCCTTTGCCCTAGTCCCTTGTGCCAGCACGCATAACGCTTACGGCACACTCCCAAAAATTACGAGCTGCACGAGAGTGTAGCGCAGCCGGGTTTCTCACGGGCCCAATCGGGGCGCTTGGCGGCCAGCTCCTCGTGCTCGGGCTGCTCGGCAAACGGGGTTTTAAGCACGGTCATCAGCCGCTCCAGCACCGACGTGTCACCGGCTTCGGCGGCCTCAATAGCCTGCTGGGCCAGGTAGTTGCGCAGCACGTACTTGGGGTTGGCGCTGAGCATTAGCTCCCGAATAGCATCCGGGGCGGCTGTTTCCTGCTGCAAGCGACGCTGATAGTGGCCCAACCAGCTCAGCAGCTTGTTTTCTTCCTCGGGCGAGGTTGAATACGTGGCCGCCGCTAGCAGCTCCTGCCACGCAGTTTCGGCCGAGGCTGGGTTCTGCAGTACGGCCGGGGCGGCGTGCGAGAGGTGGCGGAAGAACAGGGTCATATCCACTTCCGACTCGGCCAACGCTTCGTGCAGGGCTTCGAACAGGGCCTTGTCTTCGGCCTCATCCTGGCTGGTCAGACCCAGCTTGCGCCGCATCATGTCGTGGCGGGTTGCCTCGAAGGTAGCCGAGTATAAGTCCAGGCCGGGGCGGAACATCTCGGGGTCGGGCACGAGGTAGGCCAGGGCCCGGGCCAGCTGCCACAGGTTCCAGAGGCCTACGTTGGGCTGCTGCCCGTAGGCGTAGCGGCGCCCGCCGAAGTCGGTGGTGTTGGGCGTCCAGTCGGGGTCGTAGGGCTCCAGCCAGCCGTAGGGACCGTAGTCGATGGTGAGGCCCAGGATGCTCATGTTGTCGGTATTCATCACCCCGTGCACAAAGCCCACCGACATCCAGTGCGCCAGCATGACAGCGGTGCGGCGGCAGATTTCCTCAAACCAGCGCACGTACACTTCCGGCCCCGTGGGCTCGCCCAGTTCGGGGTAGTAACGCCGAATCACGTAGTTGGCCAGGTCGCGCAGGTTATCCAGCTCGGCGGCCGAGGCCATCATCTGGAAGTTGCCGAAGCGCACGAACGTGGGCGCCACCCGGGCCACAATGGCGCCGGGCTCGGCCTGGGGGTTGCCGTTGTAGAACATGTCGCGCACCACCAGGTCGCCGGTGCTGACCAGGCTCAGGGCCCGGGTCGTGGGCACGCCCAGGTAGTGCATGGCCTCGCTGCACAGAAACTCGCGCAACGAGGAGCGCAGCACGGCCCGGCCATCGGCCCGGCGCGAGTAAGGTGTGGGGCCGGCTCCTTTGAGCTGAATTTCCCAGGGCCGGCCATCGGTAGCCGTGACTTCACCCAGGGAAATGGCCCGACCGTCGCCGAGCTGCCCGGCCCAGTTACCGAACTGGTGGCCACCGTAGCGGGCGGCAAAGGGCTTCATTGTATCGGTAACCAAGTTGCCGGCCAGGGCCTCCACGGCCGGGCCGCGCTCAGCGGGCCGGGCCAGGCCCAAGAAGGCGGCCAGCTCGTCGGACCAAGCCAGCAGCTTTGGGTCGCGCACGGGCGTGGGCTTCACGCGGGAGTACAGATAGCCAGGCACTTGGCGCGGGCGCTGGTCGAAAGAAGCCTCACCGCGCATTTCATCCACAAAGGAATTCTGAAACGGGGCTTGATCTATAGTTGGGGTGGTAGAAGACATAGTTAAGAAAGGAACGACACAAAGAACCTTGCGTTGTGTCACTGGTGAAAACGGGGCTCTACAGGCATAGCAGGCCCGCAAGGCATTTGATACAAACAGGCAAACCCAGGTGGCAAGTTCGCCAACCAGCCAGGGCCACGCATGTTTTACGGCCCCGGGTACGTGGAGCGCCCTAAGGCCGCAGCCTGAGCCAAGCGCTGGTTTTACGTCTGAAGCCGGTCGTGAAGTTCTGGCTCAGCTTGCCGAAAACTGCAGAATAAGCCGCCAAGCCCGCGTAGGAATCGGTACATTTCCGGCGCTATGAACCGCTTCGACCGAATTACTGCCCTGCTGATTCAGCTCCAGGCCAAGCGCGTGGTACGCGGCCCTGACTTGGCTGCCCGCTTCGGCGTGAGTTTGCGCACTATTTACCGCGACCTGCGTACCCTGGAAGAAGCCGGGGTGCCCCTATGCGGGGAGGCGGGCGTGGGCTATTCCCTAGCCGAAGGGTATCGGCTGCCGCCGGTCATGTTTAACCGGGAAGAAGCCACGGCCCTGCTTACGGCCGAAAAGCTCGCTGCCCAGCTCACCGACGCCCATACCGCCCAGCTCAGCCAAACGGCTATGGACAAGCTGCGCGCCGTACTGCGCCGCCCTGACCGCGACTATCTGGAAGATTTAGGTTCGCGCATCCGCGTATTTGGTGGGGCCCGGCGCCCCACCGTCCCGGCGCCCGCGGCCGGTACCCAACAGCCCCTGCTCGATGCCATTGCCCGCCAGCGGGTGGTACGCCTGGAGTACCGCGCCGGCCACCAGGGCACGCCCTCCCGCCGCGACGTGGAGCCCATCGGGGTGTATTTCGGGCAGCATTGGCACGTGGTGGCCTTCTGCCGCCTGCGCCAGGAGTTTCGGAACTTCCGCCTCGACCGGATAGCGGGCCTGCAGGTGCTCGACGAAGCCTACGAGCCCCGCCCCGACACGCTGCAGTCGTACTGGGCCGAGCTGGCTAAGGAACGCCAGACCCAGGTGGCCGTAGTGCGCTTCGGGCCGCAGGTACTCGGGCAGGTACACGAAAACAAGCACTACTTCGGCTGGAAGCACGAGCAGGCCCCGGATGCGGCCGGCTGGGTGGAAATGACCCTGGTGCCCGGCTGCCTGGAGCACTTGGCCCGGTGGCTGCTGCTCTTCGCCGGCCAAGTACAGGTGCAGGCCCCCGCCGACTTGCAGACCAAGGTGCAGGAACTGGCCCGGGCCGCCCACGATTTTTTTTGCGTACCCGCCGAAACCTACTGACATAGGGCTGTCACTGGGCGTGCCGAAGTTTGGACTATCAATCAACCCAAACTCCTTTAAGCTCATGGAAACTACCCTCGCAGCCTCCCCCCTCGCCCAAGCCTTCAGCATCGAGCTGCTCGACGAAGCCAAGCTCACCCGACGCGTGCTGGAGCGCGTGCCCGTCGCGCAGTTCGACTGGCAGCCCCACGTCAAGTCGATGAAGCTCGGCCAGCTCGCCCGCCACACCGCCGACCTTATCGGCTGGATCAAGGACACGCTCGATACAACTGAAATCGACGTGGCCGTCTTCGACGATGCTCCGGTAATGCCCATCACTAGCACCGAGGAATTGCTGGCCTACTTTAACCAGCGCGTGGAGGCCGCTAACACCGGCTTGCTGCAGGCCACGCCCGAAGACCTGGAACAGCAGTGGACCATGCGCAGCGGCGACTATGTGATTGTGGCGCAACCCCGGGCCGAGGTAGTACGTCACCTCATCAGCCACATGATTCACCACCGTGGGCAGCTGAGCGTGTACCTACGCCTGCTCGACGTACCGGTGCCTTACATCTACGGCCCCTCCGCCGACGACTCCGCCCAGCCCGAGTAAGCTTACCAGTAGCCCCCTGAACGCCGCAAACCCCGACCAGCTAAGTTGGTCGGGGTTTGCTGGTCTTTGGACAGTTTACCGGCGGCGTAGCCGCTAGGAAATGGCGCTGGGGCTGTGCAGCAAGGGCAATTCCAGGCGCTCCACGGTTTGTTTTTCAAAGTCGAACTCGATGAGCACGGCCGGCTCCTCCCCCACTACCCAGCCGTCGTGCCCTGGCTCGATGGCTACGGCCTGGGGTGCCACAAAGGTTTCGGTCACGCCATCGGCATACTGAATACTGATCTGGCCGGCCGCCAGAAACCCTACGTGGGCGTGCATGCACAGCGGTGTGCCCATAATATCCTTTAGGTTCTTGGACCACCGAAACCCCACCGGATACACGATGCGCTTAACCCGGGCGGCCCCGGTCTGAACTACGTCGACCTGAACTCCGCCAACTTCGCGGCGGGAGGCGCCCTTCATCGGGCCAAACAAGGAATTTGGAGTAGGCATGAGCGTAGGACTTGAAGTAGAACAAATTGAACTGGCGGAGTAAGCATCTCAGTCTAACTCCCTCACAACAAGAGTAATTTAGGACTTTTCAGCTAACCTACCAGCTATTGCCCGAATTATAGTAGTCCCAACCTGTGCCCGGCTAGCTACTACCCACAACTTACCGCAGCACCCGGCCGGGGCTTTGGGCATGTCGCAGCCAGGTCTGAGCCTCGGCCAGGCTGCCGAAGGTGCGCATCTGGAAATAGTCGCCGATACTGGTGTGCATGGCCTCGGCCGAGAGGGCTGCCAACGAGCCGGGGTCGACGACGTGGGCAAAGTGCGTGAGGCCGCCGGCAATAGCCCGCGGCGTCCAGTCCTGGGCAATCCACTCCACGGCATGATCCCAGGGCCCGACCACCAGGGAATTGTCGTTCAGCAGGTAGGGGCACTGGCGCTTCATCAGCACTTCCAGTCCAGCTTCGGCACCCACCAGAATGCCGGCGTGCGTTTGGTAGCCAATCCAGTTGTTGTAGACCCAGTTATTCACCGCGTCGTAGTTGATGGTCAGGTATGTTTTCCCAAAGGCATTGCTCAGCTCTCTTCTCATGGCTTGCAAGATACGGCGGCGTTTGCTACGGTTGAGCTTACTCGGAAAATACCGCTGGCTCACCCACTTCCCAAAGGCCCAACAAAAAAGCCGAACCTGTCCAGGTCCGGCTTTTTTGATATTGCTACTCGCGCCTATTTGCTGTCGTCGTCGACGGGCTTGCCCTGCTGGTGCATGTTGGCCGCTACCAGGTCGTCGGGAAGGACGTTGCTGATGGCTACCTGCACCTTGTTCTTAAAGCCCGACACAATCTTGTCCTTGCCGGCCAATAGCGCCTCGTAGCCGTCCTTGGCCACGTCGGCCGGGTCGGCCTTGCTGCCTTCGGCCACCAGTTTGGACTGCTCCATGTCGGCCTTGCGGAAGAAATCCGTGTCCGTCACGCCGGGCAGCAGGGCCGTGATGGTCACGCCCGAATCTTTGGTTTCCTCGCGGATAGCCTCGGTGAACGAGGTGACAAAGGCCTTAGTGCCGTGGTACACCGATTGCAACGGCCCCGGCAGTTCCCCACCGATAGACGACACCTGCAGGATTTTGCCCGAGCCCCGGGCCACCATTTCCTTCAGGAAGCACTTAGTCAGCACCACGTAGGCCCCGATGTTGAGCTGAATGATGTCGAGCTCCCGGTTGATGTCGGTTTCGATAAACTCGCCGTACTGGCCCTGGCCGGCGTCATTGACCAGCACTTCCACCTCGATGCCCTGGGCCCGCACGGCCTCGTAGAGCTCGAAGGGAGCTTCCCGCTGAAACAAATCCTTAGCCAGGGGCACGACCTGCACGCCGTATTGCTGCTGGAACTCGGCGGCTGTGCGGTCCAGCTCCTGCTGGTGGCGGGCCACTAGTACCAGGTTGTATTTATCCTGCGCCAGCAGCTTGGCCAGTTCGTAGCCAATAC
The DNA here is from genome assembly GCF_022919135.1 of Hymenobacter cellulosivorans. Classification (NCBI taxonomy): domain Bacteria; kingdom Pseudomonadati; phylum Bacteroidota; class Cytophagia; order Cytophagales; family Hymenobacteraceae; genus Hymenobacter; species Hymenobacter cellulosivorans. The sequence continues at coordinate 5,099,537 of NZ_CP095049.1, forward strand.
CGCTGGTAGCCCCCGTAATGAGGGCGAATTTCTGTTCGTTAGCCATAGTGTTTTAGGTTAGGTTGGTAGTAGACAGGGTTTTCTTTACGCCCTTTCGGCAGCGGCGTTTCCAGTCCAACTCACATTTTCGCCATTACAACCCACTACAGATCAGCTTACTATTGTTATTTTCAACAGTAGCCAGCCCATAAAAAAGCCCTGACTACCGCAGTAGTCAGGGCTTTTTTATGGGCTGGCCTACAACTGGCCGAACAGAGCTTATTTTTTGGCGGGCGCCGCTTGTACTACCGAGTTGGCGGGCAGCGGAATTTCGCGCGAGGTCTGGAATTCGGGAGCCTTGTCAGCCGACTCTTCCACCTTGCGCTGCACGATGCGCAGGGTATTGCCGCCCACGTTCATCACGGCCAGGTCGTAGCTGGTGCCCGAGCCGGGGTCGTAGCTGCGGAAGCCCATGAGCATGTCGTTGGGGAAGCCGGCCAGCTTGGCTTTTTCCTTGTTTACCACGTCGGGCTTACCGCTGAACTGCCCCAGGTCAATATCCTGGCCCTTTCCGCCCTTAACCACGAGGTGGGCGGCCGTTTTACGGTCGGGACCGGCCGGCCCGGGCTTGAAGGAGAAGCTGACCGTCAGATTCTGGGTGGCACTGGCCGCTGGCGCTGCAGCCGGAGCGGCTTCGGGAGTGGCAGCCACCGTATCGGGGGCGGCCGTGGTAGCAGCCGGAGCGGCGTCGGGGGCAGCTGGCGTAGTAGCAGTTGCTTCGGGAGTCGACTGCTCGGTAGCGGGCGGGGTTTGGTTGCAGCCGGCCAGCAAAACCAGGGCGGCGGCCAGTGTCAGGTAGGAAAACTTCATCAGGCAGAGGAAATAGGCAGGAAACGAGAAATTGTTTTGGGCCGGTAAAAATACGCATTATTGCCCGCTCCTATACCGGCTGGTAGTTCACCAAGTTGTATTTTTTGGTTTTGGCCCTGATTTCTTATTTACCTCATCCGGCTCCGAAGGCCTGGCTCTTACAGCGGGTGGGCGTCGTCGTTGCGGCTGGCGCCGGGGTCGGTGAGCTCATCGGGGACGGCCTGCTCGTTGTCGGGCGCGGGGTCGGCGGTGATTTCGTCGGCCACCGGAGCCGGGGGCGGGGTTTCGGCAGTTTCGGCCGGGGCGGGCGTAGCAGTAGGCTTTTGCTTCGGGTCGGCCGGAGTTGGGGCGGAAGGCTGGGGGAGATTTTTCATTGGAAACACGAAAACAGTAACTGCCAAATTGTTCAGCTTTGAACGTAAGCTGCTTTAGCGGGTTTAGGTTCTCAACTTCCCGGCTGTCAGCCAGTAAGCCGCTTCCAGGCCAATCGGGTCCGAAGCCGGTGCCGGTTTTTGCAGCGCCCCGCTTGCGAAAAGTGCCGCCGAGCCCGTAATTTCCATTCCCACGCCTTGATTAGCTCCGCCCCATGACCACCACGTATGACCTTGGCCCCGGCCCCGGGGCGCGCAAGCAGCTAACCGGTCCAGGTTTGCGTATAGCCGATGGTTCCGGCCCGCTGGCCTGCCGCGGGATGCGGCCCGGCTCCCGGAATTAGCGGCCTGCTTTATGAAATTGTTGCTTTTCCGGCGCGTGCTGCTGGCCGTCTTCCTTCTTGTACTCGTGGCCCTGGGCGTGCTGGTGTGGCTGCTGGGCACGGGCTATGGTCGGCGGCAGCTGGAGGCCTGGATCCGGGAGCAGGTTACCCACCGCTCCGAGCTGGTGCTAGCCCCCTTTGAAGTCACCTTCTCGCTGTGGCACGACTTTCCCCACCTGACGGCCTCGGTGCACCACGTCAGCCTGACCGACACGTCCTTTCAGCAGCCGCACGAAGTACTGCGCATCGGGCGGGCCGATATGCGCCTGGATTTGCGCAGCCTCTGGCACAAGCAGCTGGAAATAACCCGCCTCACGGTGCACGACGTGGCCTTCCGGGAGCGGGTCGACTCCTTGGGCCGCAGCTGGGGCCTGCACGGTAAGCGCCGCCACACCAGCACCGGCGCCGGCCCGCCCCTGGAGCTGGCCCTGGACTCGTTGCTGGTCTACAATTTCCGCATCCAAACCCGCAACGACTTTGCCCACAGCGCCTTTGGGGCCGAGGTGCAGCGGGCCCGGTTGACGGCGTCCATCCGTCGGGGAATGCTGCGGGCTCGCGGCACGCTGCTCGGTGAGCTCAGGGAGCTGCGCAACAGTCGCGGCACCCGGTTTCGAAACGAGCCGGTGTGGGCTTCGGTTAATTACCAGTTTGAATTCAAAAAGCGCCAGGGCACGTTGCACCACACCCGGGCCACGCTCAACGGCGATACCATCCGCGTGCGGGGCACCCATGTGACGGTGCCCAACCAGCCCGGCACCCGCCTGTATTTCCGCTTTGAAGGCGAGCAGCCACTCATGGAAGTGCTGCATGCGGCTTTGCCGGCCAACCTGGAGCCTTTCATTGCCGGAGCCACCAGCCCGAGCAAAGCCCACATCCAATACACTATTTCTGGCCTGACCGGCCCCACCGTGCGGCCCCGCAACGTGCTGACGTTCGGGCTGCGGCGCGCCCGCCTGCTCTGGCCCGACCCGCGGCGGCGCATCAACAGCTGGGATTTGCAGGCGACCTACGACAACGGCCCGGCCCACAATCAGAAAACCACTTCGCTCACGGTCCAGCACTGCCGCGTGTACTCGTCGGCCGGCCAGCTCAACGTGGCCCTCACCCTGCGCGATTTCACCCAGCCTTTCGTGAGTGGGCGGTTTCGGGGCCGGACGGAATTGCCCCAGCTGGCGGTACTGGTGGCACCGGGGCAGTGGCGGGCCCGGCACGGGACGGCCGAAATGGACGTACGCCTACACGGCCTGCTCCCCCCCACCGACGACGGCAGTGCCGCCGCTATGGAAGGCCAGCCCAGCATGTCGGTGCGGGGCCGGGTAACGCTGCAAAACGCCTCTTTCGTGGTGCTGGACCGCCGCGCCGATTTTTCGGAGCTCAACGTACGCCTGGGTTTACAGGACAGTATCTGGACGCTTTCCCATGCCTCGGGGGTGCTGGACCACATGCGGTTCCAGGCCAGCGCCACTACCACTCACCTCTTTGATTACCTGACTGGTCAGGAGCTCAACATGCAGGTGACGGGAAACTTTGCCGTGGATGAGCTCCGGGTGCAGCGGCTGCGGGAGTTGCTGCGCCCCCCGGCCGCGGCTACGCGGCTGCTGGCCCGGCAGCGGGCGGCGGCCTCTTCCACCCAGCTGGCCACGCTGGGCGGCAGCCTGATTCCGCCCGGCGTACGCCTGCACGTGGGCCTGCGCTGCGGCCGCCTGGTGCTGCCGGCCGATACCCTGGAGCAGGTGGGCGTCACGGTGCTCCACGACGGGCAGCGGGTGGAGCTGCAAAACCTGGCGGCCCGGGTGTGGGGCGCCCAGATGCGCGGGCAGGTTTCGTGGCCTACCGATACGCTGCAGCAGGTGGCGCCCATTCAGTTTGCCCTCAACATGCACTACGACACGGTTAACTACCGGCGGCTGATGGCCCGCATGTCCCGCCCGCCCCGCCGCTCGGCCAAGGCCCCGGCCAGTCCGGCCCTGCGCGAACTACTGCTGGCGGCCAACGGCACGCTGACCTGCGACATGACTACGGTACAGCTCGAAGCGGGAGAAAACCTGCGCAACCTGCACCTGCAGCTGGTCAAGACGGGCCCGGAGCTCCGCCTGCCGACCCTGGATTTTTCAACTACCCGCGGCGGCTCGGGGCACGCCTCGGCCGTGGTGCGCATCCAGGGCGTGCACGTGACCAACGCCGACGTGGACCTGAACCTGCACTACCAGGACCTGGATGTGCAGCGCCTGCTGCTGCTGCTGGCCAGCCTCAACCCCGAAGATAAATCCGTGCCTTTGCCGGTGTTGCGCCTGGCCCGGCGAGCCGAGCGGCGGGCCAGGCGCCAGCAGCTAGCCCCGGGCTCCATTCTGACCAACGGCGTACTGCAGGCCGTGGTGCACGTGCAGGCCGACCAGGTAAACTACAGCGCCGTGCGAGGCCGCAGCTTCGAGTTGGTGTCGCACCTGCGCGACGGAATGGCCCGGGTAGATAAATGCTCGTTGCACGCGTTCCGGGGCCGCATCGACTTGCAGGGCCACATGCTGCTCAACGTCAACCGCCGGCACCACCCGCTGCAGGTACAGATGCGTCTGCAGGATGTGGAACTGCCCGACCTGTTTGCCGCCGGTCTGGCTATCGGCCTTACGCTGCCCGATGAAGACAACATCCGGGGCAGTATGCGCTGCGTGGCCGACGTGCGCACCGACCTGGACTCGACCTTCCTGCCCCGCCTAAGTCACACGGTGGGCTATGTGCGGGCCGACATGCGCAACCTGGAGCTGCTCAACATCGAGGCCCTGAGCCAGGCGCTGAAATTCATGCGGGAAGAGCGTACCCGCCACTTGTATTTTGAGCCCTTCAGCAGTGAGTTTATCCTCAACCGCGGCCAGCTTTTGATTCCCAGCCTAGATTTGAACAGCAACCTGAGCAACATGCAAATCAGCGGCAGCTATTTTCTCAACGGGCGGGCCAATCTGTATATCGGCCTGAACCCCATGCAGGCTCTCTTCGGCGACAACGAAAAGCGTATTGAGCGGATCAAGCAGAGTGAGCCCCTGCGCCGCCCCAACCACCGCCTCACCTACGTGAATCTGCAGCGCCTGACGCCTGCCAGCCGCTACTCGGTGCGCCTGTTCAAGGGCAACGAGCAGCGCCAGCACCAGGCCCTGCTGCGCCAGCAGTTCCGCCAGCTGCTTATCACCCAGCGCCTCGACAGCACCGTGAACCTGCAGCGGTAAAACGGGTTAGTACTCCCACCATGACTACTCCTGAAATTATCATCATCGGCGCGGGTGCGGCCGGGCTGCTGGCCGCCCGGGAACTGGCGCAGGCCGGCCGCCGCGTCCTCGTATTAGAAGCCCGTAACCGCATCGGGGGCCGCATCCATACATTCACCGAGGACGGATTCAGTGGCCCCACCGAGGCCGGGGCCGAATTTCTGCACGGTGAGGTAGCCCTGACCCAACAACTGCTGGAAGCCACCAACACCGCCAGCCACGATACCGAAGGCACTACCTATGAAGTGCGCCAGGGCCAGGTTTCCACCGCTGAAAATTTCCTGGCAGACATGCCCCTGCTGCTGGAAAGGCTGCACCAGCTGCCCCACGATTTGCCCTTGGCCGAGTTCCTGACCCAGTACTTCCCCGGCGACGAGCACCAGGCACTACGCAGCATGGTTATCAGCTTTGCCGAGGGCTACGATGCTGCCGACGCCCGCCGGGCCAGCGCCTTTGCCCTGCGTGAGGAGTGGTCGGGCGGCGGGGCCGAAGACTCGCCGCGTCCCGCCGGGGGCTACGGCCCGCTGCTCGACCACCTGGCCGGAGAAGTGAGAGCTGCCGGCGGAGTTATTCAGCTGGCTACCATTGTACAAACCATCCAGTGGCAGCACGGGCAAGTGACGGTAATCTGCGACCAGAACCGCCACTACCAGGCTCCCCGCCTCCTCCTCACTTTGCCTCTGGGCGTGCTGCAGGCAGCTCCCGATATGCCGGGTCACGTAGCGTTTGTACCCGAGCTGCCGGCCGCTCAGCGCCAGGCTGTGGCTGCGCTGGGTTTCGGACCCGTCATCAAGATCCTGCTTGAATTCCGCACCGCCTTCTGGGCGCAGGAATCGGCCGAGGCGAGCCACGCCATGCCGGAGCTGGAATTTCTGTTTTCGGATGCGCCGGTGCCCACCTGGTGGAGTCAGCTCCCCGACCCGCGCCCCTTGCTCACGGGCTGGCTGGCTGGCCCGGCCGCCGACCAGCTCCGGCATGCCCCCGACTCCGAGGTGCTGGCGCAAAGCCTGAACTCCTTGGCTTACCTACTGGGCACTTCGCCCACGTTTTTGCGCGACCAGCTGGTGGCCCAGCGCGTCGTCAACTGGGGTGCCGACCCGTTTGCCCGCGGGGCCTACGCCTACGCCACGGTAGCCTCGGCGGCGGCGCTCCAGGTGCTGGCCGTGCCGGTAGAAGAGACGTTATTTTTTGCCGGTGAAGGGCTGTACTCGGGGCCGGCCATGGGCACGGTGGAGGCCGCCTTCAGCAGCGGTCAGCAGGTAGCTCGCCGCCTGTTGGAGTCCCTAGCTTAGCACTCAATTTTGTTGTCACAATCTTTATTTTTCATCGGCAGTAGGTGACACTCCATGAGCCGGACATGGACGGGGTGGGCTTATGGCCGCTTTCTGATACTCTATGTAGTATGCTTGGGGTACCCGAAGCCCCATTTTTCACCCGGGTGAAAATAAATTTTGCCCGGGTGTGATTTTTTGCCGGCTCTCTGCGACTAATATTTCTGTCCGCCTTCCCCTCATTTCCCGTGTCGTCCGCCGCGCTCCAGCAGGAATTCCTTCGCCTTTTATCGACGCAGCAACGGCGCTTGCATAGCCTGTGCCGCTTCTACTACGTGCGGGTGGAAGACCGGCAGGATGCCTTTCAGGAAATCGTGCTGCAGCTCTGGAAGTCTTATTCCGGGTTTCAGGGTACCGCCCACGTCTCGACCTGGATGTACCGGGTGGCACTCAACACCATCTTTTCGCGCCTGCGTCGGGAGAAGGCCCAGCCGGAATGGGTGCGCTGGACCGAGGAGTTGCAGCAGCTCCCAAACCCCGAAGACCTCGTGAACCCGGCCGCGGCCGGCCAGGTGTTGGAAGAAGCCATTCACCAGCTTTCGGCCGAGGACAAAGCCTTGGTTTTACTGCACCTGGAAGGCTACTCCTATCAAGAAATAGCCCCGCTGTTGGACATGAGCACTACGAACGTCAGCACCCGGCTGCACCGCATCAAAGGCAAGCTGGGCAAATACCTAAAGATGCAGTTGTTATGAGCCTGGAAGAACTCAAGCCCTTATGGGAAGCTCACAAGCAACAGGTAGAGCAGCAGGATCTGTGGAGCGCAGCCCAGCTCGCCGCCCTGCTTCCGGCACCCCACCCAAAGCCCCGCTGGGCGCTACGCCCCCGCCGGGTGCTGCTGCAGCTAGGCCTCGCGTTGCTGTCCTTCGGTTTTAGTAGCTGCTAAAAAGGCGCAGCCCTTTTCTTTCTCTGCTTATCCACTACCATTCCTCCGGCTCAAAAGAGCCGGGACGGTGCTTCGTTGCCGAAAAAACGGCTTAGCGGGTCATACTTCGGTCTTTTACAATGCTTTTCACCCTCATTTTACTTCTTTCCCACATGAGCTTATTGGCAGCATTGACGTGGACGGTCAGCCCCCTGATCTACGATTTTGGTTTCTTCCAGCTTACCTGGTATGGGCTGCTCTTTGCCTCGGGCTTCGTGCTGGGCAGCTTTATTCTGACTCGCATTTACCAAGCCGAACAGGTGGCGCCTAAGTGGGTCGACGTCATCACCTTGTACATGTTGGGAGGTACGGTGCTGGGCGCGCGCCTGGGCCACTGCCTGTTCTACGATTGGGACTACTACTCGCAGCATCCGCTGGAAATCTTCTTCGTTTTTCCCTGGGCCGGCCTGGCCAGTCACGGCGCTACCCTGGGGATTCTGCTGGCCACCTGGCTGTTTAGTCGCCGCCACCGCTTCGATTACCTCTGGGTGCTGGACCGCATCGTGCTGGTCGTGGCCGTGGGCGGGGCCTGCATCCGGCTGGGCAATCTGCTGAACTCGGAAATTGTGGGTCGCCCGGCGCAGGTGCCCTGGGCTCTGGTATTTCCCCGCGACCAGGACCACCTCCAGGCGCCCACGTTCCCGGTGCCGGCCGGCGCGGTGCTGGTGCAGCCCGGCCACGGCCCCCGCTGGCAAAAGCTGGAACTGCTCCCAGCGGATAAGCCCGCCCCCGCCGGGGCCCTGATGGCTGTTCCTCGCCACCCCACGCAAGTCTATGAGGCGCTGTTCTGCGTTTTGCTGTTCGTGCTGCTCTACCGGCTCTGGCAGAAATACCGGGAGAAAACGCCGCGGGGCCTGCTGTTTGGCCTGTTTGTAACGCTGCTGTTCTCGTTTCGCTTTGCCGTGGAATTTCTCAAGGAAGACCAGGTAGCGTTTGAGCAAGGCCTCGTGCTCAACATGGGCCAGCTGCTGAGTCTGCCCCTGATCGGGCTGGGCGTGTGGGTGCTGCTGCGGGCCGGCAAGCGGGCGGCCAACCCCTCCGGCCCGACCCCGCGAGAAGCGGATTCGTCCGTAGCCGTCGTGCTCAGCCCGGAATCAAGTCCGGCCTGAGTGCTTGCCCAAACAAGGCTGCAATGGTAGTCAGGAAAGCCGCAGTAGGACAATTAAAACGTCTTCTGGCGCACGGCGACATTTCCCGGGACGGGGCTTTTTTCCTGCCCGCAAAGCCCGCACATTTGCCGTCTTGTCTGTTCTCACTTCCACCGCAATGCAACACGTTTATCGTCGTGCCCGCCGCTGGCTTTCCGTCACGGCCCTGTTCCTGATTACGCCCTCCATCCTCTTTGCCTGGGGTACGTGGGGGCATGAGCGTATCAACCGCGCCGCCGTGCTGGCTTTGCCGCCGGCCATGCGCACTTTCTTCTACAACCATGTCGATTTCATGGTGCAGGAGTCGGTGGTGCCAGACTTGCGCAAGTATACGCTCAGCGACAAAGCCGAGGGCCCGCGTCACTTCGTGGATCTGGAACACTACGGCGACGTAAGCCAGGTGCCGCGCACCTCCCAGGAAGCCTACGCCAAGTATGAGCCCGCGTTTCTGGATAAAAATGGCCGCCTGCCCTGGTTTATTCAGGACATGCTGGGCAAGCTGACCCAGGCCATGAAAAACGGCCGCAAGGAAGACATACTCTTCATTGCCGCCGACCTGGGCCACTACCTCGGCGACGCCACCCAGCCCCTGCACACCTCCTCCAACCACGACGGCCAGCTCACCGGTCAGAAGGGCATCCACGCCTTTTACGAGTCCCAGATGGTGGAGAAGTTTGGCAAAACCTACAACTTCAAGCTCCGGGAGCCCCAACTGATTCAGGACCCGGTGGCTGAAACCTGGCGCATCATCGCCCAGAGTCACGCCGCAGCTGATACGCTGCTCAGCATCGAGAAAAAGCTGCAGACCGAGGTGGGCGCTACCAACATGTACGAACTGGACGCCCAGGGCCAGCCGAAAAAGAACGTGTTCAACAGCAACGTGCGCACGGCTGCCTACACCGAAAGCTTCCACAACTCACTCAAGCGCATGGAAGAGCGGCAGTTGCGCACGGCTGCACAGGCCGCGGCCAACTTCTGGTATACGGCCTGGGTAAACGCCGGCAAGCCCGACCTGACCAAGCTCGACACCGAGTACACCACCAAGAGCAGCCAAAGCAACCTGAAGGAAGAACTCAAACTGCTCCAATCGGGCAAACTGGTAGATTTCTCCTCCTTCATGGAGTTCTAAGCCCCGGGGGTTTTCTCACCTAAGCAAGCCTGTTTCTGCCGCAACCTGCCGGCGGGAACAGGCTTTTTTGCGTCCAGAGCCTTGTAGAATAATAAATGTCATACCTGATCTGGCGTCCGATTGCTGAAGCATTTTACCGCTTCGTTGCAATACCACATGAACAGCACTGCGGTAAACATGCCCCAGCTGCACTCAGCATAATGGCCTTTTCCTGACCACGCCCCACGCAAGATGTCCCGCTGTGCTCGATATGACGATTGGATTTCAGCTGATATTCCATAGTGAGTGTGCACTTACTATTGTAGTAAAAAATATTTCCCTGGTTTCAACTATCACAACCGTTCCCGATGCACTATCACAAACGGTTGCATAGTTTTTCTGCTAATCCGGGGCTTTTCGGCTCATTGCCGGAGCTCTAGCCTAGCCTATTTTTAGCATCGGAGAGTGGTTAAATAGCACTTTTTACGATTCTCCCGACCTGATTCCCTCTCACCAATTCCCATTCCTTGTATGAGTACACCCCGACCCTATCTACTTTCGGCGGCATTGTTGCTGGCGGGACTCACTGGCGCATCGGCCCAGAATGCGCCGGTACAGCTGCAGGCCGAAGCCGGCACGCTGGGTGCCGACTGGACCAGCCCCACCACTGCGGGCGTCACCTACGTCACGGTAGTGCCCACGGCTACTATTGCCAGCCAGAACCCCGGCACGGCCGCCCGCGTGATTACCTACAGCGTCACCTTCCCTGGCCCCGGCACCTACGACCTCTACGCTCGGGTGCGGGTGGGCACCGCTACCGCCAACGACGACAGCTTCTACTACGGCAACGGCTTCGGCACCAAGTCGCCCACCGACGACAACGATTGGATTACCATCAACCAGGTGGCCGGCGTGGGTTACACCACCGGCACCCAGGTTGTGGACGGGGCCGGCTCGGCCCAGAACAACGTCTGGAAATGGGTGAACATGTCCAAGATTGGCGGCGCCGAAACCCCGATTTCCTTTACCGTGGCAGCCGGCAACCTCACCCAAACTTTCCAGATCGGGGCCCGGGAAGATGGCTTCGACATTGACAGAGTCGTGTTTGGCCAGACGGGCTTGTACTTCACCGTCAACAACCTTGACAACGGGCAGCAGGGCTCGGTCAACCCGCCGCCCCCGCCCTTCACACCGGTGGGTCCGCCCATGGCTACGGGTAAATCCAAGTTTCTGGGCGGCGTGCACAGCGCCCCGCAACTGGCCAACTTCACGGCCTACTGGAACCAGGTAGTGCCCGAAAATGCCGGCAAATGGGGCAGCGTGGAAGCCACCCGGGACGTGATGAACTGGACCGAGCTGGACGCGGCCTACAAGCTGGCCAAGGACAACGGCTACCCCTTCCGCATGCACGTGCTGACCTGGGGCAGCCAGCAGCCCACCTGGATTGCCACGTTGCCGGCCGCCGAGCAGCTGGCCGAAATCAGGCAGTGGTATGCCGCCGTGGCCCAGCGCTACCCCGCCATCGACTTCCTGGAAGTAGTAAACGAGCCCCTGCACCAGCCCCCGGGACCCAACAGCGGCGGGGGCAACTACCTCGAAGCCCTGGGCGGCAGCGGCGCTACGGGCTGGGACTGGGTAATAACTTCCTTCCAGCTGGCCCGCCAGTATTTCCCGACCACCAAGCTGATGCTCAATGACTACAGCGTGGAAAATACGGCTACCAGCGCCCAGCGCTACCTGGGCATTGTGAACCTGCTCAAGGCCCGCAACCTGATTGACGCAGTGGGCATTCAGGGCCACGCCTTCTCGACCCGCGGCCTGCCCGCCGCCGATTTGACTACCAACCTCAACACCTTGGCCTCGGCCGGCCTGCCGCTCTACATCACAGAGCTCGATATTGACGGCGTAAATGCGCAAAATCAGCTGGACGATGCCGTGCAGCTGGCCGAATACCAGCGCGTGTTTCCCGTGTTCTGGCTGCACCCGGCCGTGAAGGGTGTAACCATGTGGGGCTACCGGCCCGGCCACTGGCGCACGGCCCAGGGTGCCTTTCTGGTAAACGACGACAATTCGGAACGCTCGGCTATGGTGTGGCTCAAAAACTACGTGAGGACCACCGTGCTGGGCGTTTCGAAGACCGACGACGCGACGGTAAGCCTTTCGCCCAACCCCACTGTTACCGGGCAGTTTACGCTGCGGGGCACCGAACACCTAAGCGCCGTGCGCGTGCTCGACGTGCGCGGACAGCTGGTGCAGCAAGTAACGCTCCGCCAGCAGCCCACGGTGCAGGTGCAGCTGAACGTGCGGCCTGGGCTGTACGTGGTGCAGCTAATTAATGGGCAAACAATAACCTCGAAGAAGCTGCTGGTGCAATAACAGCGACGAGTTTATTAAATTAATTTTGACTAACTATTAATTTAACTTTTGTTGCAAATACGTAAATATCATTTTTAATTAAACAGTAATAGGAGTAGCCGTGTAAATAATTTACACGGCTACTCTTTTTTAATTAACTAGTTACTTATAACAGTTCAACCCCGCTGGCAGCTAACTCCTGACGTACGGCTTCGGGCCAGATGCTTACTTGTACTTCCCCGATGTGGGCTTTACGCAGCATAAACATGCACACCCGCGACTGACCAATACCGCCGCCGATGCTCTGGGGCAGCGCGTCCTGGAGCAGCAGGCTGTGGAAGTGCAGGTCCTTGCGCTCGGGGCAGCCGCGCAGTTCCAACTGCCGCGTGAGGGCCGCCTTATCCACCCGAATACCCATCGACGACACTTCAAAAGCCGTTTCCAGGACTGGGTGCCAGAGCAGGATGTCGCCGTTGAGGCCGTAGTGGCCGGCTTCGTTTGGGGTGCTCCAGTCGTCGTAGTCGGGGGCGCGGCCGTCGTGGATTTCGCCGTGGCTCAGTTCTCCACCAATACCCATCAGGAAGATGGCGCCGTACTCCTTAGCGGCTTCGTGCTCCCGCTGCTTGGGCGTCAGGTCGGGGTAGCGCTGCAGCAGTTCCTCGGCGTACAGGAAGGTAATAGCCTCAGGCAGCACCGGCTCAATCTCAGGATACTGCTCACTTACCTGCTGCTCCACGGCTTTCAGGGCCCCGTAGATTTTCTCGACGGTTTCTTTCAAGTAGGAAATCGTGCGCTGCTCGGGCGTAATGTGCTTTTCCCAGTCCCACTGGTCCACGTAAATCGAATGGATGGGCGAGTAGTCTTCGTCGGGGCGCAGGGCGCGCATGTCGGTCAGCAAACCCCGGCCGGCCTCGATGCCCAGCTCCTGCAGGCGCAGGCGCTTCCACTTGGCCAGGGAGTGCACCACCACCGCGCGGCGCTCATCCAGGGCCTTGATGGGGAAGTGTACGGGTCGCTCCGTACCGTTCAAGTCATCGTTGATGCCGGTGCCATCGAGCACGGCAATGGGCGAGGACACTTTCACTAGGCGTAGCTGCCGGCTCAGCTCCCGGGCAAAGGTGTCTTTAACAAAGCTGATGGCCTCTTCGGTTTTGAGCAGGTCGACGGGTGCCAGGGCACGGACGGGGGTTTGCAGAACGGTTTCCATACGGGTAGAAGGGTTATGATGTGAAGGTTTGACGAATTGAACCAGGACGGAAAAGGCACTAAGGAGCCGCCCGCCCCGAAGGCAGTTTTTTGAATCCAAGAAATTCCCTGACGGGTGGTAAAGGCAAAAAAATAAGCCTTCCGTTATCCGGAAGGCTTATTAAATGAATTGTTCTTTTTCCTTTATATGAACAACGGCCTTCCAGTCCCGAAACAATTATTGTTCGAGTTATTATTGAAGAGCACGTTATTGAAGAATTGCATGGCTTGCGCTATTGTCTTTGCATTGCCAAATAGGAAACAATATTTTAAACTTCCAAACATTACCCAAAAAACAGCACAATTTTTTTCACACTCAATTGCTTACAAACGTGCGTTAGTTAATAAAAAAAAAGCTTATTCCGAGTCGTTCGTGCGGCCTTCACGCACGTCGCGCACGGCTTCGGTGAGGTAGCTGGGCACCTCGGCCCCGGGCTGCAGAAACTGCAGTAGCCGCAGGTACTTGGCCCGCCCCTCTTCCAGCATGTAGGTTGGCACTTCCACCGTGAACAAGCTGAAAGGCTCCGCCTTCTGCACCCCGACGAGCAGAAACCGGTCGGCGCGCAGGGCGTCGAGGTAGAAGGCGGCCTGCCGGTCGTAGTCGTAGCCGCTGCACTGGGACAGAAAGTGGCTGTAGTCGCGGGCCATGGTGGTTTTGAAGTCGATGATGGTATAGCCCCGGTCGGTGTCGGGGGCCACCAGGTCGGCGCGCAGCTTGCAGACGGTATCGGTGGTGGGCTCGGTGAAAATGCAGCTGGGCTCGGGCGTGCCGCGCTGCAGCAAATCGTTCAGATAGGGGTCCAGCTTCACGCCTTCCACCATCCACCAGATCAGCGAGTCGTTGATACCGGGCTGCCCGGCCTGGTAAAGCTCGGGCTCCAGCAGGGCCGTGTGAAAGGCCGTGCCCAGGCCCAGGGCCCCGTTCATCGAGGACGGCTTTTGGTAGCGGCCGTTCAGGGCGTCGCGCAGGCGCGAGAGGTCGGAGTTGGCAATGGCGGGCAGAGCGCGATAATCGTCGTAAGGCAGGCGCAGCAGATCGGGGCGGCGGAAGGAGTCGGTTATTGGCATAGAGAATAGATAACAGCGGGAAGCGGGACAATGTCCCGGTATTCCTACGATATTTTGCCATAGACAGCGTAAAAAGCCCCGCCCTGCCGGTAGCAGAGCGGGGCTTTCCTCAAAGGCACGTACTTCTTAGCGCGGATTGATGGGTCGGGCGCGCAGTAGCACCATGCCCAGCCCGTACACGGCCGCCACGCTCAGCAGCAGTTTAGTCAGGCCCCGATAGGTGGTGGCCAGCTCGGGCCGGCTGGTAAACGTGTGCGTCGGCTCCCGGGCGTAATCGTCGTGAGTGAACTCGACTTTGCGAAACAGAAACGGGTAATAAAAGGCGCGCAAGGAGTCGTGGTAGCGGGTGGCGCTGCGCTGAAACGCCAGGTGGGTGGGCAGGTCGGTGCCGGCCAGGGCGTTGAGGCTGCTTTGGGCGTTGATGGCCGGGGAAAGCAGGTTGAGCTGCTCCACCAAATCGTAGCGCTGCTGCAGGCCGCGGGCGTAGGCGGCGGCCTGCGGAGCTACGGCCAGGTCGCCGAGGTGCTGAAAGGCGTAGTACCAGCGCCACACAAACCGCTCCCGGATGGTAGCCGTGTCGCGCCACTGCGGGTAGAGGGCGAAAAAGCGGTTCATGGTTTCGGTTTTTGGCCGGTCCCAGCCCGCATGAATTTCCTCACGCTGCTTGATGGTCAGCTCGATACCCTGGGGCACGGGCCGGGCGGCGGCCACGGCCAGGTTTAGCAGGCTGGGCACCAGCATCACCAGCAGCAGCCACACCCCGAGCAGGGCCACGGCATTGACGGCCGAGGGGCGCTGCAACGCCGTGACGACCAGGGCCACCCCAAACCAGAACAGGCAGTAGAGTACCGTCAGCAGCAGCCAGGTCAGTACGCGGCCATCGGCCGGCACCCCGGCCCACAGCATCCCGACCACCGACAGCAGCAGGGCCAGGCCCAGCACCAGGCTCATCCGAAAGATCAGCTTGGCGCCCACCACGTCCGCCGGCCGTACCGGCTGAGCCAGCAGCAACACCAGAATACCCTCCTCCCGCTCACTGGACAGCAGGTTGAAGCTCAGAGCAATAATGAGCAGCGGCAGCAAGTAGACCAGCACGAAGGCCAGGTCGAAGTTGCCGCTGAGCATTTTCATGGGGTTGGTATTGTCGGCGGCGTAGAGCTGGTTTTGCAAACCTAGCAGGCGCAGCTTCACGTAGCTCGGGTTCACGTCGCGCAGACCCAGCGACAGGGCGGCCCAGGCATCGGGGTGGTGCACGGCGAAGCGGGAGTGATAGTAGCCGATGTCGCCGGCGTCGGCGGGGCCGGGAAACTTCTCCTGCAGCTCGGCCACATTGCGGCGCGTGAGTTCGGGCAGGGCCGCCAGGTGCTGGCGCTGCCGCTCGATTTCGGTAGTGCCGTAGTAGATGCCGTAGAGGCCGGTAAGTAACAGCAACCCGCACAGCAGCACCAGGCCTTTGGCAGCGCGAAAGTGGCGCCACTCGTAGGAAAACAGAATCCAAAAAATACGCATCAGCTTAAGCAACAGAAGTTTTAGCAATCAGCCGCAGGCCCAGCCAGCTCAGCAGGCCCGCCCAGAGCAGCAGGGCCACAATGGGCAGCAGCAGTTGGGGCAAAGCCCAGCCCAGCCCGGGCGTTTGGTAGGCAAAAACCGGCAGCTCGCGCCAGGTGCTGGCATCGAGGCGGCGTTCCTTGTCGCCGTAGCCCATGCTGGCCTGCAAGCCGTTGAGGCGCTGTACCAGGCTGTAGCGGTAGGCTTCGGCAGCCTGCTGAAAGTGCACGTAATGAGCAAAGTCGGAGCCGGCTAGCCCCATGGACAGCGGCCGAATGGCCTGGTACGGATTGAGCAGTCCGGCCCAGTCGGAGAGGCGATTTTGCCGCTCGTAGGTGGCATTCAGGGCCGCAAAATGCTGCTGGTACACCTTGCTGGAGTACTCCTCCCCCGCCGCCATCTGCAGGCCGGCCACACTCACCGGCAGCTTTTCCTCGGAGTCGACGCCGTATTTTTTCAGCAAATCGGCCTTCAGCGCGGCGGCCCGCTTATCCTGCGGGTCGTGGCCGTTGAGGCCGTGCTGCGCCTCTTCGTGCACGTCGGCATCCATCTGGGCCTTGGTGCTGGCCGGAAAGAGCGAGGCACCCAGGTTGGCCGTAGCCTTGGGCAGAATAATGCCGCTCAGAATCCAGAAACCCAGCAGCGTAACCAGGGCCGCCCGGGAGCTGGTTTGCCGGGCCGACACCACTACAGCGCCCACCACGAACAGGAAAAAGTACACCGCGTAGCTCACCACGAACAGTCCCAAACGTGCCGCCAGATCGAGGTCGGAGGCAAACTCCTCCCCGGCAAATAGCAGGGCCGCCGCCAGCAGCAACGTCGGGGCCACGACCAACGCCACGGCCTGTCCATAGCCCCGAATCTTGCCCCAGGCCACTTGCCGCATGGTCAAGCCCTGGCTGAGCAGCAGCTTCAGGGTGCCGGTTTCGCGCTCCTGGGTGAAGGCTCCGAAACACAGGAAGATGATGAGCAGCGGCACCAGCAATTGCAGCACGAAGGCCACGGTCATCTCCCCAAACCGCAGCAACGAGCCCGACTGCTGGGCCGCGCTGAAGTTGACGCTGTTCTGCTGGTGGGCTTCCAGGTACACGGCGCTACCCGTAAACGAGTCGACGCCGGAATCGAGCAGGCTCAGGCCCGACTTGGGCCGGAAAGCGAAGGAGCCGTAGTGGGCTACCCGGTGCGGGTGCCGGGCCGGCTGGTTCCGAAACTGCTCATTCACCGTGCCCTGGGCCAGCTGCCGCTCCTGCTGCAGGGTGCGGTAGGAGGCGCGGCCCACCAGCGTGGCGGCCAGCAGCAAGGCCAGCACCAGCGCGCTCAAGACCACAAACCGGGTGTCGCGCAGGGTGCTGATGAATTCTTTTTGGGCAATGCTATGTATCATCGGCTAGTTCATGTAGGTGAGGTACAGCTGCTCCAGCTCCTGGGCGTTGAGGGCGTCGGTGGGGCGCACGTCTACCAGCTCCCCCTCGCGCATGATGCCCACCCGGGTACCGACTTCCTTGGCCCGGAAGATGTCGTGGGTGGCCATGAGCACGGCCGTACCCTGCCCGCTGAGGCGGCGCAGCAGCTCCGAAAACTCGTTGGACGCCTTGGGGTCGAGGCCGGAGGTGGGCTCGTCGAGCAGCAGTACTTTGGCGTGCTTGGCCACGGCAATGGCAATACCCACTTTCTGACGCATGCCCTTGGAGTAGGTGCCCACCCGCCGCCGGGCCGCTTCCGCCGGCAAACCGGCTTCGGTGAGGTAGTCGAGCAGCTCAGCCGGTGGGTAGTTGTAGCCGGCCAGGCTGCTGAACAAGGCCAGGTTTTCCAGGCCCGTCAGGTGTGGGTACAGCATCACCTGCTCGGGAATGTAGGCCAGGTATTCCTTGATTTTAAGCGGATTGGCTGCTACTTCCAGCCCGCCCACGAAGGCCGCCCCGGACGTGGGCTGCACAAAGCCCAGGAACAGGTTGATAGTCGTGGACTTGCCCGCGCCGTTCTGGCCCAGCAGACAGAAAATTTCGCCCGGGGCAATTTGCAGGTTTAGCCCGCGCAGGGCCAGCTTGTCGGCGTACTGCTTGCGCAGCTCCCGGGCTTCGAGAATGTAAGTCATAGAAAAACAGCTAAGTGGCCAGGCATTGCGCCTCAGAAAGTGTAGCCCACCGTGGCCATGAAATTGCGGGGGGCACCGGGGCTGACCCGGAAAAAGTCGTAGCCGCCGACGAAGTAGTACTTGTCGAGCAGGTTATTCACGTTGAGGTGGAAGTTGAACTTGCCGGTGGTGTAGAACAGGGCTGCGTCGAGCACCGTGTAGCTCGGCCAGTAGGCCCAGTACAGCTCACCGGTGCTGGTATTGACCACCTGGTTTTCGGTGCGGCGCTGGCTTACGTAGTTGCCGCCCACGGCCACGCCCAGCCCGCGCAGGGCCGGCGTTACGAAGGTGTACTTGGTCCAAAGGCCAGCCGAGTGGCGGGGGGCATTGGCCAGTGGTTGGCCTTCCTCCACCGGCAAAGCTGCATTCAGCACCGCGGAGTGGTTGAAGGCGTAAGTGGCGTTCAGGTTCAGGTTGGGCAGCAGGTTGCCGGTTAGTTCCAGCTCCGCTCCGCGCGAGCGGACCAGGTCGTTCTGGCGGTATATTGTCGTTCCATCGGGCATCAGCGCATTAGTCGGCACCAGCTGGTTGCGCTTCACAATCTGGTACACGGCCACCGTGCCCAGCAGGCCTTTGTTGAAGAACTCGCCCTTCAGGCCGGTTTCGAGCTGGTAGCTGGTTTCGGTATCGAAGGGCGTGCTGCGGCCGTAGCGCTCCGGAAAGCGGATGTACTCGGGCTTGAGCGGCCGAAACCCAGCGCTGTAGGAAGCAAAGTAATTCAGGTTATCCCGCAGGGCGTAGGTCAGGCCGGCGCGGGGCAGCAGCTGGCGCTGCTGGATGTTCTGGCTGCCGTCGCCGTAGTCCCGCTCGTCGGCAAAGAGCTCGTAGCGCACGCCCAGCAGCAGGGCCAGGCGCTCGGTCACGTCGAGCTGGTCCTGCACGTACAGGCCCGTGGTGTGGTAGACCGAGTTGATGTAGTCGACGAAAAACTGGGGCAGCGGCCGGCGCACGTACTTGGTCGGGTCCTGAATTTCGTACAGCGGCTTCTTCAAATCAAACGTCAGCGGCGTTGCCACCCCGTTGACCAGCTTTTGCCGGGCTTCAAACATGGTGCTCTGCGGGTCGGTGGTGTAGCGGATGTAGTCGACGCCCGCTACCACTTTGTGCTGCACCGGGCCGGTAGCGCGGTTGAGCACGAAGTAGGCGGCCAGGTTCTTAGTGTACTCCTCGGCGCGCCGGTCGAAGTAGCGCAGGTTCATCACCGTATTGGCCGGCGCGTCGGCGTAGGTGTTCAGGGTGCGGTGCTCACTCAGGTCCTCGTGATAGGTGAAGTCGAGGTAAGAGGCATTAAACGACAGCCAATCCGTGAATTTTTGGTTGAGCGAGGCATTGAGGTAGTAGGTACTGGTGCGGAAATAGTCGCTGGGCTGGCTTAGGGTAAACGAGCGGGGCAGCGCGTACAGGTCGCCGCCGCGAATAACCAGCCCCCGGTCCAGGTAGCCGTCGATGTGGGTATACACCAGCTCGGCGTTGACGGTGGTTTTGTCGGTGGGCCGGAAGGTAACCGTGGGCGCCACCATCACCGAGCGGGTATCGTTCACGTCCCGAAACGTATTCGTCTTTTCGAAGCCCGCGTTGAGACGGTAGAGCACGTTTTTCTGCTCGTTGAGCGGGCCGGTCAGGTCGGCCGTGGCCCGCATCGTATTAAAGCTGCCGGTCGAGAACGTGAGGGCCTGTCGGGCCACATCCAGGGGCTTTTTAGTGACCATGTTTACCGTGCCGCCGGGGTTGATGTCGCCGTACAAAGCTGCCCCGGGCCCTTTCAGCACTTCCACCCGCTCCAGGTTAATCGTCAGCGGGGCCTGGGTAAACGAGTTGCCGTAGCTGAAGCCCGAGCGTAGCCCGTTTAGCAGGCGGAAGCCGCTTTCGTAGCCGTTGCGGAACCCCCGAATCGTCAGGTCGTCGTAGTGCGAATACTGTGTGACGCCGGCCACGTTCTTTACTACCTCCGTGAGCCGCAACGCCTGCCGGTCTTCCATCAGCTCCTTGGTCACGGTCGAAATAGACTGGGGCACGTCGATGACGGCCGTGGCCGTTTTGGTGCCTACAAAGCTGTAGTCGCTCTTGTACGTGGTTTCCTTGCGACCCAGCACTTCCACTTCCTGCAGGGCCGTGGTGGTGGGCTGCAACAGAAAGTCAACGGTCAAATCGGGCGTTTCGGCGCTGAGTACCACCGTGCGCCGGGCTTCCTGAAAGCTTAGGCTGCGGGTAATCAGGGTATGCTCACCGAAAGGCAAGGCCAGGGAAAAGTGCCCATCGGCGGCACTCAAGGCGGAAAACCGTCCCGACTGGTCCAGGATAGAAACACCTTCCAGGCCGTGACCATCGGGGCCGGTGATATGGCCGTCGAGGTGGCCCATAGCCGTTTGGGCCGCTGCCAGCCCGGGCCAGAGCAGCAGCAGAAACAGGAAAAGTCGTTGCATAAAAAATGGGCAAGCCCGGCCACAACTGCCAGTGGCACCAGGGCGGGATGAAGTCGAGAAGAAAAAGGGAATGGGCCGCCAAACCGCGCACACGCAGTGGGACCAAAGTGCCGGAGCTACCGGCCGCGGGAAAGAGCCCGGGCCAGCGGGCCGGGCAGCAACGAAGAGTGGGCCAGGAAATTCCGGAAGCCGCAAAGCAAGGCAACGGCCGACCCGGCCCCGAAAGGCACGGAGTCATACGAGGCAGCCATACGGGCTGCTGCCAGGAAAATTAGTGACTAAGCCCGGGCAGTGGGCGGGCCGCGCAGACTAGCCCCTTCCAGCAGGTGGCTGGCCCGGCATACGGGGGCCTGGGGCCGGTATTCGGCAAAGAACAGCAGGCGCACCGGCTCGGCCAGGCGTACGGGCGCGGCCGGCGCAAACGGCGCATTGTAGAGATTATCAACGTGGCAGTGCTGGTGCTTGGCCGACAGCATGGCCTGGGGGCCAAGCTTTGCGGTGCGGACTACAACCGGCGCATCTTCGGTGTGCTGGTGCTGATGCAGGCGCAGCAAGGCTGCCTCGGGCGTCAGCACCCGGGCGAGCAGCACGATAAGCAGCCAAGCTATGTTTCTGCGCCAATTCTGCACGTTTCGCCTTTGCAATGAACCACAAAGGTAACCACGCATTTTACTCATGCAACATTGCTGCATCAAATTAAAGCTCGACCGTTCAGCAGAAAGACCAGCGGGCGGCATGGGCCGAAGGTGGGCCGACGAATCATCAAACCTGGCCTAGCCCGTGCATATACTCCTGTATCACAGGCACAAATAGTGGCGCAGCGGCCGTCAGGTAGTCGCGCTCAGCAGCCGTCCAGTGGCGCGGGTGCCCAAAGACGCAGGGCTGAAGAATGCCCCAAAGCTGCCCCTGCTCGGTAATATGCGCATGCACTAAGGCCCGATGACCAAAGGTGGTGCGTTCAAACTCCCGGTTGAGCACCTCGGGGCCCGCGGCGTGTACGTCGTCCACAAACACCGAGGGCTGGGCGGCCAGGGCAGCCCGAAACAGCGGGTCCTGCTTGGGCAGTTCGGTGGTGTCGTCCTGCCAGTCGTGGCGCGGGTCGGGCACGGCCTCATGCAGCCGCCAGACGAAGGCAATACGTCCCCGCCCCTGCTTGGGGTCGCGCACGTAGAGAAAGCACCGGTCTACCGCTAGGTGCGGGCCCACCAGGTCCAGGGCGTGCTGCAGCGTATCGGCGGGCGGTGCGGGGCTGGTCAGCACGGCGTGCAGATCGGTCAGGGCGGGGCTGTTCATGGCGGGACTGGGTACAGGTTTGGGGGCGGGATGAAGACAAGGCACTTATCCTTTTGGCATACGCAACCGCCCGGAAAGGGCTGCGACCAGACCACATTACCCCTTAGTCATGGCCCCCTGAATCGAGGGCAAAACTCTACATTTACCGCCTACTTCCTCCTATTTGTCCTATGTCATTTTCCATTCAACCCACGCTGGAAAATCAGCAGGTTTTGCTTCTGCCCTTGCAGGAAGAAGATTTTGCCGCCCTGTATGCTGCCGCCTCCGACCCCAACGTCTGGGCGCAACACCCCAACAAGGACCGCTGGCAGCCCGAGGTATTCCGGACGTTTTTCGCAGGTGCCCTGCAAAGTGGCGGAGCGTTTAAAATCATCGATAAGGCCACGGGCGAAGTGGCGGGCAGCACGCGTTTCTACGGCTACGACGCGGCGGACGACAGCATCCTGATTGGCTATACTTTCTACGCCACGCGCTACTGGGGCAAAGGCCTGAACCAGTTGGTGAAGACGATGATGCTCGACTACATCTTTGCCTTCGTCTCGCAGGTCTACTTTCACATCGGCGCGGGCAATATCCGGTCGCAAATTGCCATCGGTCGGCTGGGGGCCGAAAAGATTGCCGAAGAGGAAATAGCTTACTTTGGTGAAGCGCCCAAGCTCAACTTCGTGTACCGCGTTACCAAAGAGCAGTGGCTGGCACGCGCCTGACCGGCCGCCAGCAAACGGCAAATCCAACCAGCGCTATAGCTGCCAAGTAGGCAAGTACTTTGACTAGGCCCAGGAGGCAGGCCGACCAGTTGGCAAAGGTTGTTTCCTAACCAATCCGGGCTTGCCGTGTTAGTGCAGCACAATGGCAGCTTCTTATACGTATACTTCCGAGCTCTACAACCACCCGGCGCTGACCAGCAGTGCTGCCCTGCCCTGGCCCGGGGTGCGGGTAGAGCATTATCAGATGGAAGCCATGTCGCTGCCGGCGCACGCCCACGAGCAGCATCTGCTGCTCGTGCATCAGGGGCAGCAGCCCGTGGTGGCGAGCCGGCAAACCGGGCGGCGCGTGGAAGCCGACCAATTCCGGGCCGGGGACGTGGGATTGTATCCCGGGGGCGAGTATGGCCCGTTTGCCTGGGACGGGGCCGTCGATATTATTCAGGTCCACCTCGATGCGCAGGTGCTCGAAACCCGGGCCCGCCGCGACCTGGACCTGGCGCACTTCGCCTTGCACGAACGGTTTCGCTGTGAGGATGGCCTGCTCGCCCAGGTGGCTGCCCAGCTGCTGGCAGCCACAAATCGGGCCCATACGCTTGGGCAGTTGTACGCCGAGTCGCTGGCCACAACGCTGAGCTACCATCTTATTGAGCACCACGCCACGTTTGAGCGCCGCTTGGCGTCTGCTGAAGCGGGTGGGCAATTGCCGGCTGTGGTGCTGGCCCGCCTAGACGCGTACCTGGAAGCCTCGGCCGAGCAGCCCATTACGCTGGAGGCCCTGGCGGGCCTGGCCAATCTGAGCGTGTTCCACTTTTCCCGCCGCTTCAAGCGCACCACCGGCCGCTCGCCGTACCAGTATGTGCTGGACTGGAAAATCCGGCGGGCCCGCACGTTGCTACGCGCCGGCGAGTTGCCGGTGGCCGCTATTGGCGACGCGCTGGGCTTTGCCTCGCCGGCTCATTTTGCGGCCGCTTTCAAGCGGGCCGTGGGCCAGAGCCCCCGGGCGTACCAGCAGAGTTAAGGGGGTGCGTCGGAAGCGCAAGAATGTGTAAGAAGAGAGCAAGAATCAGTTCTTGAGCCGGGGGTAGGTGCCGGACCTTTGGGGTACTTAATTCTGCTGCCAACCGGCAGTGGTATCGTTTCTTACCCTAGTTTCCCCAGCATGAAACCTCTTATCATAGTGGCCGGCGCAACCGGCGACTTAGGCGGCCGTATCGTGGCGGCCCTGTGCCAGCGCGGCGCTTCCGTTCGGGCCCTGGTGCGCCCCGGCACCGACTCCGCCATCTTAACCAGCCTGAGCCAGCACGGCGCGCAGGTACAACCCGTTGAATTCACCGACCCAGCCGCCCTGACCCGCGCCTGCGAGGGCGGCAGCTGCGTGGTATCGGCGCTGGCCGGGCTGCGCGAGGTCATCGTGGATACCCAGGCCCGGTTGCTGGCGGCGGCCGTCGCGGCGGGCGTACCACGCTTTATTCCCTCCGATTTTTGTAGCGACTACACCCAGCAGCTCCCGGGCACCAACCGCAACTTCGACCTGCGCCGGGAATTTCAAACCCAGCTGGAGCAAACCCCAGTTGCCGCTACTTCTATTCTCAACGGGGCCTTTGCCGAGGTATTGACCTACAACATTCCGCTGCTCGATTTCAAGCAGCAGCAGGTCGGATACTGGGAAGATGCCGACTGGAAAATCGACTTCACAACCAAGGATGATACGGCCGCCTACACCGCCGCCGCCGCGCTGGACCCAGACACCCCGCGCTTCCTGCGTATTGCCAGCTTTCAGCCCAGCCCGCGGGAGCTGGTCATGCTGGCCGAGGCGGCGGGCCGGGGCCGGTTTGAGCTAGTCCGGCTCGGCTCCCGCCACGAGCTGGCCACCCGCGTGCAACAGGTCCGGGCGGCCAACCCGGCGGGGGAACAGCAGCTTTACGCCGACTGGCAGCAGATGCAATACCTGCTAAGCATGTTCAGCGTGCAAAACCAGCCGCTCGACAATGCCCGCTACCCCGACCTGACCTGGACTCCTTTTCTCTCCTTTCTTACGGCTTAGTCTTATGCAACCTCTGCCTTCTGCTTCCCTGGGAATCTACGCCGATGAGGAGCTCGTTAAGCGCCTGCCCGGCTTCACCAACCATTATGCCACCGTCAATGGCGTGCGGCTGCACTACGTGGAAGGTGGCCACGGCCCGGCCTTGGTGTGCCTGCCGGGCTGGCCCCAAACCTGGTACTCGTTCCACCCTATTGCCACCGAACTGGCCCGGCACTACCGGGTTATTCTGGTCGATATTCGCGGAATGGGCAGCTCCGACAAGCCCGCCACCGGCTACGACAAGAAGACGATGGCCCAGGATATTTATGAGTTGCTACGCTACCTGGGCCTAGCCAAAGCCTCGCTGCTGGGCCACGACATCGGCGGCATGGTAGCCAGCAGCTTTGCGTTTAATTACCCGCAGGCAACTGAAAAGCTTATCATCGCCGACGGGGCGCACCCCAGTGAAGGCATGCGGCACATGCCGCTACTGCCCGCGGCCGGCTCCTTTACCCAGAAAATGGACGACCAACACCCCTACCCCTGGTGGATGGCCTTCAACCAGGTGAAGGAGCTACCCGAGCAGTTGCTGGCCGGGCGGTTTCACCTTCTGCTGGACTACCTCTTCGGCTACGTAATGCTGGATGAGACCCGAATGTCGGCTTTCGACCGGGCGCTGTACGCTGCCGTCTACAATGAGCCGGAGAACATCCGGGCCTCCAATGCCTGGTACCAAGCCTTCGAGCAAGATATTGCCGATGCTCAGCAGTACGCCCGCCTGTCGATGCCGGTTTTGGGTATCGGGAGTTATGTCTCCTACAACTACCTGCAAATGAGCCTACCCTACCTGGCTGACGATGTGCGGGTTGTGGGCCTGATGGATAGCGGCCACTATATGTTCGAGGAAAAGCCGGCCCGCGTGCTGGAAGCCGTTCTGGACTTTTTGCAAGAGCCCGCCGCGCAGTAGCAACCTTGGCCGGGGGCTGGTTGCGCAGGGTTCCCGGCCAACGTTGCTATTGTGTAGTGGTAGCGCCCTACCCTAGGGTTGGCTGATGAATGAAGTGAGCGGGGGCTGGCTCGGGCTGCGCTTTTCCTACCCGGCCCAGGTGCGTATCCTGGAAGCCGGTAGCGTGCTTGAGGCCGTAGCCCAGCAGCCGGTCGAAGGCGCTGTGAAAGAGGAGTACCGTGCCTGCCAGCAGCAGCACAGGCTGGGCCAACCACCAGCCGGCCAGGCCCACGGCCACGGCCAAGGCCTTGTGGTGAGCAAGATTATAGCAAATGGCGCCTACCCGGGGGCCGGCCAGGTAGCCGATCATGCTCAGGTCGGGGAGCAGGAAGGTGGCTGGCAGCACCCACCACGCGTAGGGCAGGTGGTTGAAGATTGCCAGGGCCAGCAGTGCTTGAGCCAGTTCTTCGAGTTTCAGCAGGTTTTTCATATGCGAGAAGTAAGAGTGCTTAGATAAAATTGAATACCCAAAGGTCCTCTCGCGCGGCCACACCCAACGATAACAAAAGCTAAGAAATAACAGAGCCGGGCCCAAATGGGTCCGGCTTCTGCTTACGGCTTCTTGCCCGGTTTTCGCGCCACCCGCGCCCGAATGCGGCTTAATGAAACCGGTGTAACACCCAAGTAGTTGGCCACCAGATGCTGGGGAATGCGCTCCAGAATCTTGGTTTTTCCACTGGACAGCAGCGCCTGGTAGCGCTCCTCCGGCGAAAGCAGCAGTTGCTCGACCAAGCGGGCGTCGGTGCCGAGCAGGTGGTATTCGGCTACCAGGCGCGCAAACCGCTCGTACACCGGGCGCTCATCGCAGAGCTGGCGCAGCACGGCGTAATCAAATACAACGAGCTCGGTGTCGGTGAGGGCCTGGATGCTGAGTTGGCTGGGCTGGCCCGTCAGGCAACTCGGGTAATCGCCCAGCAGGTGGTTTTCGAAGAAAAAGTACGTGGTGCGCTCATCCCCATTGGGGCGGGAATAGTAGAGTCGGCAGTTGCCGCTGAGCACCAGAGCCAACTCGGGCCGGTGCTCGCCGACTTGCACAAAATGTTCCCCGCGGGCTAGGTGGCGCGGACGCAGGGCCTCGGCCAGCGGCTGCCAGTCGGCATCCGTCAGCGCGGGAATAAAGCGGTGCAGGTAGGCACGAAGCGGGTGCATAAGCAGGAAGTAGTCAGCTGGGAGTCTAGTAAGTATCCGGCGGGGTGGTTGCCGGCCCCGCTACTGCGTTGCCCGCGTCGAGGCGCTGCTGATGCTGGGTGCCCCACGCTTTCAGGACCTCAATCACGGGGTCGAGGGTGCGTGCATAGGGCAGGGCGTGGTATTCGACCAGCACGGGCGGCCCGGGATGCACCGTGCGGGCAATGAACTGATGGGCTTCCAGATCCTTCAACTCCTTGGCCAGCACTTTGGTGGAGATGCCCGGCACGCTGCGCTCCAGCCCACGAAAATGCCGGGTGCCGGCGTTGAGGGCCACGATAATCTGAAGCTTCCACTTGCCATTAACCACCAGCAAGGCGTTGCGCAAGGCCTGCATCGTGTGCACGCATTCAGAGCTTTCGGGAGTAGTCATGGCAGTAGAACATAGGACAAAAGCGGTTACGTAGCCTGATTACCTGCTGGTAATCAGGCTACCGGCACGTAATCTGAAGTGGCGGCAAGGTACAAACAAAGGAACAGCTGATTACTTGAGGTAAGCTGAGTACCCACTACCTGACTGGGCTACTCAAGTGGGCGGGCAGTCATCCACGGCCGGTGGGCCACCGGTGGCCAGCACGCAGTTCATCACCTTTTTTACCTCCTTTTTTTTATGCAGATCCTGCAAATCATTTCCAGCGCCCGGGGCGCCGAGTCCTACAGCACCCGCCTCAGCCAGGGCATCATCGACCAGCTGCGGGCTGCCGAGCCTGCTAGCACTGTGGTGGTGCGCGACGTGGCCACCCAGCCGTTTCCGCACCTCGAAGAAGCTCACCTGCAGGCCTACTTCACGCCGGCCGAGGGCCGCTCGCCCGAGCAGCAGCAGGCCGTGCGCCATTCCGACGAAGCCATTGCCCAGGTCATGGCGGCCGATGTGCTCGTCATCGGGGTGCCGTTCTACAACTTCAGCATTCCTTCCTCGCTCAAGTCCTGGCTCGACCACCTCACCCGGGCCAACCTCACGTTCCGCTATACATCCACCGGCCCGGAAGGCCTTATTACGGGCAAAAAAGTGTACCTGGCCGTGGCCAGCGGCGGCATCTACTCCGAAGGTCCCATGCAGCCCTACGATTTTGCCACGCCGTATCTGCGCTGGATGCTCGGCTTTCTGGGGATGACGGATGTAACCGTAGCCCGGGCGGAAGGAGTCAAGCTGCCGGAATTTGAACCCAGTGCCTTGCAAAAGGGCCTGGAGAGCGTAAGCGCCGCAACCAGGCGAGTTGCGGCGGCCCCGGCGGCTTCCTTATAGGCATACCCCAGCCGTTGCTGTGGCTTGGGCACAGCAACGGCTGGGATTATCCCCAATTTTTCGAACCTCACTGCTTTGTAGTTGTCCGTCAACTCCCAATCAATCAGCAGATTTTGCGGATCAAACCCCACTTTCGCCGGCCGGCCAGGTACGGTCAATACAACAGTCTGCCGGCCGGATCGGATTAGATGCTTTTGCCGGTAGAGCGGCTGGCCCGGCTCCTTTCCATCCTTGGTTGGGGCAAAGACGCCGATTTCTACCCACTCCTTCATCGGTTGTTTGATTTCCGTGCCGATGCTGTCTACGACCAGCTTGCTGGCCTGCAAGGTGAGCGTGACCTGCCAGGCGCCGCCGTTGAGCGGTTTGGCGGTGGCCGTTTCCGTCGCCAGCTCCCAGAAGGTATTGGCCTTGAACAGGTCGTGCAGCAACGGTTGGAGCGAGTCGGGCGTGACGGTCTGCAACTCCTGGTACAGGTCCAGCGAGGTGGGCCGGGGCAGCGTGCCGGGGCGGTGGTGAGCCAGCAACTGCCGGAGCGCCCCGTTTACCCGGTCGCGGCCTATATACTGACTCAGGGCGTACAGCGCCAGGGGGCCTTTGCGGTAGCTCTGGTACCAGCCATTGGCTTGCAGCAGCGGCAGGGCGGCCCGGGTACGCGGGGTCTCGTTTTCTTCCCGCAGAAAACTCAGCAGCCGCTGCAGGTGCTCGGTTCCGTAGTGGTCCTCCAGCACGCCCATAGCCGAGTACCACGCCAGGCTTTCGGTAATCAGGCCGGCGCCCTCCACGTAGGCCTGCTTGAGTTGATTGCCCCACCACTGGTGCGCTACCTCGTGCGCCACCGCGGCCGTTACCAGGTCAAAGCCCCGCTCATCAGCTTTGGGGTTCAGCAGAAAAAAGCCCTCCTCGGCCGTGATGTTGATGGGTGCCGCGTGGTGGCCGAAGCCGTAGCTGGGATGAGCCACAAAGTGCAGCTGCCGGTGCGGGTAAGGGCCAAACTGCCGGGTGTAATAGTCGAGCGAAGCCTGGGCACTCCGGACCATGCGCACCGGGTTTTCCGTCGGCCCCGGCGGGTAGTAAATCTGGATGGCAACCTCCGTCTGCGGCCCCACCGAGCTGCGCCATTTGCCTTCCTGCACCGCGTAATCCGCCGAGAAGAAGGGAGTCCAACGCAGCTACGGTGCCGCTGGCCCGGGAACTGGACTATTTGCGGGACTACGTGAGTTTGCAGCAGCTCCGCTACAAAAGCACTCCGGTGGTAGACCTGCAGATAACGGAGGAAACGCCTACAAACACAGCCCTGCCCGCTTGGAACCGGGCGCCCTGCAAGTGCGGGAGCTTTGCCAAGCTGGAAGAGCTGCTGCCCGCCCAGCATTTTGCCCGCGTGCACCGGTCGTTCCTAGTTGCCATTGACAAAATTGACCATATCGAGAAAAACCGGATTCAGATTGCCGACCACCTCATTCCTATCAGCGATACCTACGCCGAGGCCTTCTACAACATGCTAAAAGGCTGCAGTAGGCACCATAGGCCGAGGTATTTGAGTAGCAGCGGGTAGGGGCCAGACCGGTCTATGCCAAAGCCGGACAGCGGCTCTTGGGTATTTCTGCTGAAAAATGGCTCAGCCTTTCACAGACCAATTCGACTTGTTCAGATACGGATATAAGCCCTTCGGCAAGTACTGCTGCGTTAAGAATCGTGGCCGGTAGATATTGCCTCGCTGTTTAGCAATACCCAGCAACCGCTCCCTTTTTCTACACACTACTTGCACAACAATGGCTTTAACTGCACACCCGTTCCATCCGACTACGGGAGAACTGCTGCCCACCTACCGCGACGCCTACCTGCGGGGCGACTTGTCCGGTAAAAATGCTGATTTGGTAGACGCCTACCTCAAAGCCAACCCCAACGAGGGTGATGAGGCGCTAAAACGTTTTTACGCCCTGCGCGAGAAGGGTCACAATGTGCGCCCCGTCGGCTGGCTGCAGCACCAGTTTCACCTGATGCGCACCGAGCCGGTTCGGTTCCGTCGGCGCGCGGGCTCTATCGTGCTGGTGGGCGCTCTGCTGAGTGGAGCCGTGCTGGCCGGTACCAACCTGCCGTCCGCCGGCCGCATTGCCGTACCCACCACGACTATTGCTGCGGCCAGCGCAGAAATGGTGAGCGTGGCCGCTGAGGCTACCGCCACTAAGAAGATGGCGGTGGTGAAGGGTCGGATTCTGGACGAGAATGGTCGCCCACTGGTAGGCGCCACGGTGCTGGACAAAATCAGCGGCCGCGGTGTCACGACCAACGCGCAGGGTGATTATTCGATGTTTGTAGCGCCAAACCAGGCCTCGGAGCTGCAGTTTGGCTACGGCGGCTACACCGAAGACGAAGTACGGGTAAAAGGAAGCAGCACCCAGAACGTAACCTTGCTGCCGCGCATGAACGATACGGAAACGACCACCAAGAAACGCCACTGGTGGCAGTTCTAGAAAGGCGGCTACTCACTGCCGGGTTTTAGAATGGCAAAACGCGGACTGCGCACGGCCAAGTACTTGCTGCCGGTGCGCCCGCACTCAACTTAACTTTTCTCAACACTTTACTACGTATTGCTTCCCATGGCAACCCCCAAACAAACCGTTCAAGATATCTTGTCCGAACTGCCCACCCTACTGGCTGTAGCCGTTGTAGAAACTGAAACCGGCATGCCGCTGGCTTCGCACGCTAACATTGCCGACTTCGACATCGAAACGGCGGCTGCCTACAACACGGAGGTAGTGAAGGCTAAGCTCAAAGCCATCCAGGCCCTGAAGCTCAACCAGAAAGTGCAGGACATCCTGCTGACCCTGACCGACCAGCTGCACCTGCTGAAGCTGTCGAGCGACGGGGACATGTTCATCTATTTGGCCGTCAACGCCCGGGATACCAACCTGGCCCAGGCCCGTCAGATCCTGAAGGCCCACTCGGCGGTGTTGAGCTAGCCTGACTTTATCCCCACAAGCCCAAGAGCCCGTCGGTAATGTACCGACGGGCTCTTGGGCTTACTTCACCCCGAAGTTCTTGTAGCTTACCTCTGCCAACAAGCTACGGTGGCCGCGCTGATTGGGCTCAAATTGCGGTGCCCTAAGTGACGGGCGGGGCGGGCTGCCGCGCCCCACTGCCCATGTAGCTAGCCGGCCTTAGCAAAGGCCACTGCTTGAAGCTGGCCAATCGGCAACAGGAACGCCCGCCCCGGGCCCTGTACCTGGCCTGGTTTCACTAGCGCTGCGGTAGACCAGAACGTCAGCAAGTTCCTATTTGGCGGGCGCTACACCCTTGACGGTTTGCACGATGGGCTGAATGGTGCCGTCGGGGTTATAGCGCAGGTCGTCCACGCAGATGGAGCGCCGGTAGCTGCCGCCGGTGGGCAGGGAGCCGTTGTGATAGAAGAAATAGCTCTTGCCCTTGTAGTCGATAATACCAGGATGGGTCGTGAAGCTGTTGGGCACGTTTTCCTGGATGATGCCCCGGTACGTCCAGGGCCCGGCGGCGCTGGGAGCAGTACAGTACTCTATCATTTCGGGCTTGGTACCGGCGCCGGCGTACACGAGGTAGTACAGTTTCTGACGCTTGTACACCCAAGGGCCTTCGATGTAGTTCTTGGGCGTAATGACGTTGATGGGGCCGGCCAGCTCGGTCATGTTGTCCTTGAGCTTCACCCAGCGGCAGCTTAAGTTGCCCCAGTACAGGTACACCTGCTGGTCGTCGTCCACGAAAACCGTGGGGTCTATATCGTCCCAGGCGTGGGGCTTGTCCTTAGTCATTTCATTCACGATGAGCGCCTTGCCAATAGCATCCTTGAACGGGCCGGTGGGCCGGTCCGATACGGCTACCCCAATGGCCGCGCCACCCTGGCTGTTGTCGTCTTTCTTGTGAAACGTCGACACAAACCAGTAAAACTTGCCCTTGTGATACACGCACTGCGCCGCGTAGGCATCGCCGGTGGCCCAGGAGAAAGTTTTGGGCGAGAGGCGCGTGCCGTAGTCTTTCCAGTGCACCATGTCGGTGGTGGAATAGATGCGCCAGTCGGGCATCTTGTAGTTGGTTTCCTGCACCGAAGCCGTATCGTGGCCGGTATACAGAAATAGCGTGTCGCGGTACACCAGCGGCGCTGGGTCGGCCGTAAATACGTCTTTGATAATGGGGTTTTGCGCCCGCACGGCCAGGGAGGCCCCAAAGCCTAGCAGGGCGACGAGGAAGGTATTTTTCATAAAGCCAGAGTAAAGGATAGAACGTTTGCCCAGCCTGGGGCGAAGAAGCCTGTACTGGCCAGGTGACTTAAAACAGCCCTTGCGCAAACAGGTACAAATCGTGGCGCCACACGGGCCAAGTGTGGCCGCCGGGGTACTCGCTGTACATGTACTTAATGCCTAGCTCATCCATTTTGGCCCGCATCACCTTGTTGTTGGCGTAGGCAATATCTTCGGGCCCGCCCATTGAGAGCCACAGCTGCTTCAGGTTGGTATTGATGGTGCCCGCATTGGCTTTCATAAACGCGTACTGCGGGTCAGACAAGGCCGTATTATTGGCAAAAAAGCCCGAGCTGAACACGCCCAGGTGAGCAAACATGTCTGTGTTCTTGATGCCGGCATAAAGTGTTTGTAGGCCACCCATCGATAGGCCTGCCAGCGCCCGGTTATTGGCTCCCGCCGCCACCCGGTAGTTGCTTTCCACTACCGGCAGCACGGTTTGCTTTAGCTCGTCTTCAAAGCGCTTCAGCGTACCCTCGTTGAAGCCTGCTAGGCCACCAGGACCACCCATATTGCCGTCTAGCATCACCACGAGCATGGGTTTGGCCTTTTTCTCGGCAATCAGGTTGTCCAGAATCAGATCGGCTTTGCCTTGCCGGGCCCAACCAGTTTCGTCTTCGCCCCCGCCGTGCAGCAGGTAGAGCACGGGGTATTTGGCGGCCGTATTGGCATCGTAGCCGGCTGGCGTATACACGTACAACTGCCGCCACGAATTGGTGACTTTCGAATAATACCGCTTCATCCGCATCTCGCCGTGGGGCACATCTTTCAGGGCGTAAAAGCTGGTGCCGCGGCCCGGAATCTCGATGCCGCTGGCCATGCGGCCCATACCGTAGAAGGTGTCGCTGGCGGGGTCGGCGATGGGCAGGCCGTCGAGCACCAGGGAATAATAGTGTAGGCCCAGGCTCAGCGTATCGGTGGTCACAGTCCAGGTACCGCTGCTGTCCTTCACCATGTCGTACTTGCGGCCCATGTCTAGTTGGGCTTGCTGCACGCCGGGCGCTTTCAGGCGAAACACGGCGCGGTTATCGGGAAGTATCTGGGGGTACTTGGCGTTGCGCACGTTGGTGGCGGCCGGTGCGCCCAGCACGGTGTAGGTAGGCAGCGCGGCCACATCGACGGGCTTAAATAGGAACTGCGAGAACATGTACAGCCCGTTTTTCCAGACTTTAAAGTCGTGCCCGCCAGCTTCCAGGTAGTACACATGTGGCACCTTGTGCTCGTAGAGGTAGTCGTGGGTGCGCTGGCTGATGGGCAGCAGGCCGTCCTGGTCGCCGCAGGAAACCCAGAGGAGCTTGAGCTGCTTGGTGGCTTTGGCGGGGTCGGGCACCAGCTGCTCGGGTAGTTTGGTGTTGGGGGCCGACGAAAAGCCGCCTACCCAGGCAAATTTATCCAGGTTACCCAGCCCAAAATTCAACGACTGCCCCCCTCCCATCGACAGGCCAGCCACGGCCCGGTTCTCGCGGCTCTTAAGCGCCGGATACGTCTTCTCGATGTAGGGAATGAGGTCGGTCAGCAGGTCCTTCTCAAAGTTGGCAAACGCGGCTACCTTATCCGGCCCGTAGATATTGCCAATGGGCCGGTCGTCCTTCATGGCCCGGCCGTTGGGCATCACCACCAGCATGGGCTTGAGTTTGCCCGCCGCGTACAGATTATCCAGAATCACCTGCGGGCGCCCTCCTTTCAGCCACTCTTTTTCGTCGCCGCCTATGCCGTGCAGCAGGTAGAGCACCGGGTACTCCTTCCGTTTGGAGTACCCCGGCGGCGTGTATACCAGGGCCTTGCGCACTGTTCCCACGGTTTTCGAGGTGTAGCTGATGCTGTCTATTCTGCCAGCGGCAATACCGGCCGTGGGCTGGTCGAAGCCCTTGGGAGCTTCCATGGCCATTTTTTGGGCAAATGCGCTGCTCACGCTCAGCACCACAACACTCAGGATGGCGGGGACTATGTTTCTCATACCTTGGATAGAGGCCTAGCCGGCCAGATAAGTGGTGGGAATATCAGACGGTTTGCAAGCGCACGGCTTCTTGACTTCTTACTCAAACTTGACCCAGTCAATGGCCACGGGCGTGTTGGTTTTGGAAGAAACGACCAGTGCATGGGTGCCGGGCTTGAAGGCTGCTACAGGTGCTTTTACCTCCTGCCACTGGTCGCCCTTCGGCACGGCTACCTGGGCTAGCATGGGGCCCGTGGCCCCGTCGGTGCGCAGCTGGACTGTGGCGCCGGCGGCGGCCTGCACACGTAGGGTTACTGTTTTAAGGGCCAGTTTGCCAAAGGCTACGCCGTTGTACTGCACCCAGCCTTGGTTATCGGCAAACACGGTTTTCCAGCCTTGGAAGGCGTTGGCCGGGTCCAGAAAGGCAATGGAAGCGCCGCGGCTGCTCAGGCGGCTGTAGCGGTCTAGTTGGATTTTCTGGCGGGCATCAGTCAGGCCTACGCCGCGCAGGGTAGGCACCACTTTGCGGATGGCCCCGTTGGGCTCGAAAAACAAGCTGTCCATTCGAACCGAGCGGTTCTTGTCGAAGGCCGGCGACAAGTCGTTGTGGTGGTAGAACAGGTACCACTGGTTGTTGAGCTCCAGCAGGGAGTGGTGATTGGTCCAGCAGCCCGTCGGCGACTCGTCCATGATGACACCCTTCACCGTGAACGGGCCCAGCGGGCTGATGCTGGTAGCGTATTCGAGGCGCTCCGTCTTGTTCTCCACGTGCGGATACGTGAGGTAGTAGATGCCCTTGCGCTCAAACACAAACGGGCCTTCTTTCAGGCCTTTGGTGGGCAGCTCGCCCAGCGTAACGGGCTCCGAAGCCAGCTCCAGCATGTTCGGCTTGAGTTTAGCGGCGTAGATGTTGCCCTCCGACCAGTATAGGTAAGCCTGTCCGTCCTTGTCAATCAGCACGTTGGGGTCGATGCCGCGCACGCCCTTGATGGGCTGGGGCTCCGGCACGAAGGGGCCGGTGGGCTTATCCGCCACGGCCACCCCCACCGTAAAGCCCTTGTTGATGGTGGTATCCTTGGGGGTAGTGGGAAAGTAGAAGTAGTATTTGCCGTTGCGGGCAATGCAGTCGGGCGCCCACATGCTGTAGCTGTCGGGCTTCACCCAAGGCACCTTATTCTGGGTCACGATGACGCCGTGGTCGGTCCAGTCGGTGAGGTTAGCCGATGAAAACACGTGGTAGTCTTCCATCACAAACCAGCCGGCCCGCCCCCGGCCGGGCGCGGCCGGAATATCGTGCGAGGGGTACACGTACACCCGCCCGTTGAACACCCGCGCCGTGGGGTCGGCCGTAAACTGGCTGGTAATAAACGGGTTCTGGGCCTGCGCAGCACCTCCCAGCAGGAGAACCAGCCCGCTCAACAGATACGGCAGCTTATTATGTAGCATGGGGCTAAGGGGTTACTTGGTTCCGGTAGTGGTATCCGCAATGCGGAAATAGTCGAAGTCGGCGTAGCCGCCAGCCGTCTTAGTGGCGTAGGTAAAGAGCCCAAACCGGTAGCCCATAAAATGCGGCAGCGTGTAGGCCATCTTGAGCGGCGCGCCAATGGCTTTCCAGGCTTTCCCGTCGAGGCTATAGTAGAACGTGGCCACGTCCTTGCGCTCCGTAAAGTCGCATTCCGCTTTGAAATAGACGGTATTTTGCTTGAGCGGCAGGCGTTGCAGCTCCACGGGCTTTTCCGACTCGGCGCTAATCATGACGATGGATTTTGCGCCGTTGCGGTAATCTACCCCCACTAGGCCATACCGTTTTTGCAGCAGGGCTAGGCCAGCAAAGTCACCTTCCTTGAGGTGCGACACCTCCAGGGCAGTCGTGCCAGCACAGGTGGGCCCGATGGTGCGTTGGGTTAGCGTGTTGCGGGCTAGCAGAAACGTGGTGTCTACGCGGCCGGTTTTCAGGCGCAGGTAGCCCGCGCGGTCGGTAAGTGACCAGAGGGAATTTTCGGGATTGTGATTCCACTGCCACACCAGCGGCAGGGTGGGCTCACCCTTGCGCCGGTTAAACTCATCCGAGGCCACTAGGCCAGGTATCAGGCCTTTGCTGGGCGGTAAGGGCAACGTTTGGGGCACCTTGCCGGCCGGGCTTCCCAGCACCGGCCAGCCATCGGTCCACGTCACGGGCACCAGGTATGGAATGCGGCCCACGGCGCCGTAGTCGCGGAACAGGTAGGAAAACCACCGGCCATCGGGTGTGTCGATGAGACCACCCTGGGCCACGCCCAGGTCTTGCAGCGCCACCCGCCCTTCGTAGGGGCCGGTGAGTTTGTCGGCGCGGTGCACCACCACGGTACGCATACCGTCCCTGGGCCACACTATATTGAAGAGGTAGTACTTGCCCTTGATCTTAAACAGCTGGGAGCCTTCCGCTTGCAGATTGATATTGGGGCCGGACGGAGCGCTGGCATTTTCAATAAGTACCTGCTCCGTGGTGCCGGGCTTCACGCCGGAGGCATCGGCCGTCAGCTCAATCAGTCGCAGCTTGCCGGCACCATACACCAGGTACACGCGGCCATCATCGTCAAAAAACAAGGAATGGTCGTGGTAGCTGGGCTTAAACGACGCGACTTTCCAGGGGCCCTTTTCGATATTCTTGGTGGAATACACGTAGGTTTTGCCGGTCGTCTGGGCAAAGGTCGAGACGTAATACGTGCCTTGGTGAAACCGCAGGCTGCTTGCCCACGAGCCCCGGCCGTAGGTGCTCTTACCGTTGGTCAGCGTCAATTCATCCTGGCTCCCCAGCGTGTCAGAGGCGTAGCTGACCAGCTGCCAGTTCACCAAGTCCGTAGACTTCATAATGGGCACGCCCGGACTCATGTGCATGGTGGTGCTGCTCATGTAGTACGTCTTGCCCACCCGAATCATGGACAGGTCCGGCACATCGGCGAAGATGACCGGGTTTTGCGCCGGCCTCACTTGCGCAGCGAGCGGCAAAACAGAAGCTGTGGCAAGGACTAATCCGAGGACGAAAGCACTTCGCTTTAGGGAGTAAGGCATGGCAGAAAATACCGGGGCAAGTGGGTTAGTAGTGAGACGCCGGCTTGATAGCCTGGTAGTTGCCGCTGAGGTGCATCAGGCTGAATAAGTATAGCAGGCCGTCATAATACGGGTCGAAGTAGCCGTCTTCGTAGGGCGCCAGCTTGGCATTCCAGAGCGCGTGCACGAAGTCCAGTTTCTGCTTGTCCTGACTTGCCAGGGAGGCCGCCGCTGAGGTGGCTACCAGGCCTAGCGAATGTCGGAGCTTCTTGACCTCGCCGGCCTGCAGAATGAAATCGGGCCGCGAGCCATCCACGTTGAACTGGTCTTCGAAGGTGTTGAGGCCCTTGCTGCGCAGAAAGCTTTGGAAACGTTGGGCGTACTGCTCCTGCCACGCTTTGTCCTTGCCAAACCACACGTAGTCCATGGCGATGTTCATGGGTACGCGCCAGGAATCATAGCGGAAGGCGGGCGGCGCCCATTTGGTAGCGTGTGGTTTCCCGCTAAACTCGGTGTAATCGTAGTTGAGGCCGGTTACGGGGTTACAGGCGCGGTGCAGAAACGCCCGCGACGTATCGGCGCAGGCCCGGTAAAACTGCTCGTGCCCATCCTTGGCATACTCGGCCCATACTTCCAGAAAAGCCGGCAGGTGGTACGAGGGGTCAGTCCAGTTATACATGTCCCCGACCGGCACAAAGGATATCTGCTTGTGCTGGGTGTTGATGAGGTTATAGACGCCGCCGGTGCCATCCTTTTTCCACATGGCATCCAGGATGTTGCGCGCCTCTTTATAGTAGTTGATGCCGGTAGTGTTTCCCCAGCGGTTGGAAGCAAACAACAGACTGGTCACGAAATACAGCTCGCCATCGGAGGCCGGCCCTTCGGAGTTGAGCTTCATGGTGGTGGTGCTGAAACTCCAGGCGAAATAGCTTTTTAAAGGACCTTCCTGGTGCTGCAGGTACTTCTTCGACCAGCGCCAGATTCGGTCAAACACCTCCTTCTTGTTCAGCTGTACCGCCACCATCAACCCATACGAAACCCCTTCGGTCCGGACGTCGTGGTTCTTCAAATCCGACACGTAGGCCATGGAGTCGCCCACTTCGAAGTACACCCGGTTAGGCCCCTCAAAAACGTCGTGGTAGGCCTGCTTCACCTTCTGGTCTATATCGGCCTGGCTATAGCCCGTTTCCCGCAGCAGATTAGGGTACTGCCCCGTGTAAAACGCTCCTTTCCGGGTTGGCTTGGCCTGTTTGGGCAGGCGTTGCGCCGTACTGCTCCCGAGGCCTAGGCTCAGCACACACAGCAGCAGACAGATGCCCTTACTGCGTTGAAGAAATTGGAGATAGTGGTTCATCGACTAATCCGCTGGATGTAACTGCGTGTTCTATGGCTAGGCCTAGGGCTAGGGCTGGACTACAAAGCCGCCCCGCGCCGGCAGCGTCACGCTGATGGTGGCCCCGGCCACGGCCTGGGTACTGAAGCTGCGGTTGGTAGCGCCATCGGTGATGAGGGTACCCTTTTGCAGGCCTAGCTGGCTGAGGTCGAGTTGGATGGTTTTAGGGACGTCGGTGCCGTTGATGCCGGCCACGTACCACGCGCCGCCGGGGGCCTGGCGGGCCAGCACGGCATACTGACCGGGGTAGCCATCCAGAAATTTCACATCGGCCCAGCGCGGCGGCAGCTTTTGCACAAATTCCCGCACGTAGGCTGGCTGCGCAGCCATGCCCTCGGGCACCTCCGCATAGTGTTGAATGCCCGACTGAAACAGCACCGACAGGGCAAGCTCAAACGCATTGGAGGTGCGGCGCTGCTTACCCCTGATTTCGGAAAATGCCATGGGCGTGAAGTCCATGGCCCCTACCGCGTTGCGGGTGAAGGGCAGCACGGCGCAGTGCGTGGGCTCCTGGTCGGTGTTGGCCTGGTCGAAGGTCAGGAACTCGAACCCGCGCACGGCTTCCATGGTCATCAGGTTGGGGTAGGTGCGGTTCCAGCCCCTGGGAATAGTGGTGCCGTGAAAGTTCACCAGCAGCCCGGCCTGGGCGGCATCGGTCAGCAGGTCTTGGTAGTAGTTCATAAACGACTGCCCATCCCCACCGAAAAAGTCGATTTTCACCCCTGCAACTCCCATTTGCTTGATGCGGGCAAATTCCTTGCGGCGGCTTTCGGCCTCGAATAATACATTGGTGGGAGTTTGCGGAGCCTCGTTCCAATGGCCATTGGAGTTATACCACA
The DNA here is from genome assembly GCF_022919135.1 of Hymenobacter cellulosivorans. Taxonomy (NCBI): domain Bacteria; kingdom Pseudomonadati; phylum Bacteroidota; class Cytophagia; order Cytophagales; family Hymenobacteraceae; genus Hymenobacter; species Hymenobacter cellulosivorans. The sequence continues at coordinate 5,138,611 of NZ_CP095049.1, forward strand.
CCAACAGGCCTACGTTCTTGCTGCGGGCATACTGGGCCAGCTCCTGCATTTTGTCGTAGCCAATTTGCTTGTCCCAGAGGGCATCGACCAGGCAGTAGCCCCAGCCCATGCCAGCCGAATAGTCGATGAAGCGACGCTGCACGTCGTAGGTGGTCTTCTCGTCGCCAAGCAACACCCACGACCACGACGACTTACCCGGTGCAGCAGGCAAAGCTGTCGATTGGGCAGCCGGACTTACGTCAGTGGTCAGCGTCGACTCCACAATTGGCCGCAAGGAGTTGCCCACCACCAGCACGCGCCAGGGCGTGCGCCACGGCAGCCGGCTTTCGGGCAGCAGCGCAGCCTCGGGCGTAGTGCGCTCCGGGGCCTGCGGAAAGGCGATGCTGTATTCCGCATCGGGCGCGGCGTGGCCTAGGTGGGTGCCGCTATAGGTACGCCCCATGCCGGCCTCCGTGAGCAGCACCCAGTGCCCGCTCACCTCAAACAGCGCCGGAAACGACCACCCCTGCCCTATTGTAGAAGGCGTGCCGGCTGCAATACCCCGCTGGTAGTACTCCTCATACGAGGGCTGCGTATTGGCAAACCCAGTCTGGGCTTTGGCGTGCGGGTGCAGCCAGCCTTTGGCACTGGTCGGCAAGTGGAAGGTGGTAGCTTCCGCTGAAATGCGCTGCACTTCCTGGCTGTTGCCTTCTACCACATACTGAAACGCTACCCCATCGTCGGATACCTGAAACACCACGCTCAACTGCGGCCCATTAGCCTGGCCCTGGAAGTGCACCACGCGCCGGTTGGCTCGGTAGCGGCAGTTGGCCCGCTTGTCGGTGGTGAGCTGGTAGTTGTCGGTTATGGTAGTTTGTTTGTCGGCTTTCGTCAGCTTAAGGCCCTGTGTGAGGTCGGCGCTGGCCAGTTGCAGCCCCAGCCGCGAGGGGCGCAGCAGCTCCGCCTGCCGGTAGCGCACGGCGTAGGTTGGCTGGCCCTGGGGCGTTACGTCTACGGTCACCTGCACGGCCCCATCAGGACTGGTAATGCGGACAGGGTTGGCCGCCTGAGCCGCGGCGAGTGGTAGCACGAGCAGGCAAATAAGTGGGGTTAAGCGCATAAATGGAACATGAAAGCGTCGTTGGCAGACCGTGGATTACTTCTTATACATGGGGTCGTGCCCCTCGTATTTCAGCCACTTAAAGGAGGCGGTGTTGGTAGTAGGCTGCCCGGCCGATGTGCCATACATACCGTACAGGCAGCCGATAAAGCCCCCCGCTACCTGCGTGCTCAAAAAGCGCGCATCTACCTTGTCTTTCAGCACCGTATAGTTCTTGCCATCCTCCGAAAAACGGAAGCTGTAGGTGTCGCCGTCGGCATTGATGCGCAGCTGCACCTTACCGGCTGCCGATTTAAGAGGGGCTTTGGCCAGCAGCTCCGGGCTTTTCGCATCGGTCGTGCTCTTGAATAGCTGAACAACAGGCTTACCATTCTCTACTGATTTGCAGAGGTAGTAGAAGTGCTTCTCATCTTGGAAAGCCACCAGGCCTGCTGTTTCATTCGCCGCCTTGGCCGCAAAGGTCAGTTCAGTTTCGGCGCTGCCAACCATGTGCTGTTGCCGCTTGCCGATGAAGGCTGGGTTGCCCATTTCGGCACAGGTTTCGGGCTTCAGCTTCAGAGTAAGGCCTTTTGCCTTGCTCAGGGAGAAATTGGTGCTGTCTACCGTGCGCAGGAACAGCAGCGCCGGGTCGAGTTGCTTCTCAAAGGTGAGCGTGTAGCCAAAGTTGCCGCTCTGCGGCAGCACACCGGGCTGCTTTACCTCCGGGAAGTTGGCCTTGTAAGAATATTGCACGCCGTTAGGACCCGGGTCCATCACCGGCCACTCGTCTTTCCACACCACGGGCACAATGAAGGTTTCGCGGCCCGTATTGTAGAAGTTGTCTTCGTAGGGCCGCACGGCCAGGAAAATAGCGTAGGTCTTGCCATCGGGCCCTTCCACGAACTGCGCGTGCCCCGCCGAAGTGATGGGGTCTTTGCGGTCTTTGGGCAGCTCGCGCTGCGAGAGAATAGGGTTTTTCTCGTAGGGCACAAACGGCCCTAGCGGCGCCTTGCTGCGAAATACCACCTCCGTGTGGTTAACCGACGTACCGCCCTCGGCCGCATAGAGGTAGTACCAGTCATTGCGCTTCATCAGGTGCGGCCCCTCAATCCAGACCGGCTTTTTGCTTAGGTCTACCCCACCGTTGACCACGATTTTAGCCTCGCCCACGGTTTGCAGCGTTTTCGGGTTCAGCTCGATGATCTTGATGGAGCGGTGACCATCGTAAAGCGGCTTATTGTCGGGCGGGTCGCTGTTGTAGATGACGTAGGCTTTGTCGCCCTCAAAGTACAGCGAGGGGTCGATGCCCTTCACTTCGGGCAAAAACACCGGGTTGCTCCAGGGCCCAGCGGGGTTCTTGGCCGTCACTACAAAGTTGCCCTTGTGGTCAATCAGCGTGCACGTGACGTAGTACGTGCCGTTGTAGTACTCAATAGCCGGCGCAAATAACCCACGGGTCATTCGGTCACCCATAAAGGTCATTTGCGAAGGCCGGTCAATTACATTACCCACCTGCTTCCAGTTCTTGAGGTCCCGGCTATGCATTACCGGGATGCCGGGGAAGTACGAGAAAGTGGAGTTGACCAGATAGTAATCCTTACCCACCTTCACAATGCTGGGGTCCGGGTAAAAGCCGGCCAGGATAGGATTAACCAAGTCAATCGATTGTGCAAACAAGCCCGCAGTTTGCAGCAACAGGGCGGCCAAAGTGGCCAGACGTTTTTTCATACTCTTGATTTTCACGTGTACACTTGCCGGGTGAAGGTACAGTTTAAGCGCTTTAGCTAAAAAAATTATCGGATTCTGGATCCTGTTCCCCAGGCCCATCCGCAGCCAGGGTAAGTCGGCGCAGGTGCGCCAGCCACTAGGCTCTGAAACCTACGCGGTTATGCGGTGGGGCTTTGGATCGGGCACTCGAAAGAAAGCCGGCTCGCCACCTTGCAGAAGGCAGCGGGCCGGCTTTTGTCGAAGCGGCTAGAAATCAATATCCTGGGTTTTGCGCCAGCTTCCAGGTTTGGGCGTCGTTGAGGGAGATGGGCAGCAAGGGCGTCGGATTCACGGACGGCTCGGTGGCGACGTGCGACAGGGCGCGCGCCCGGACATCAGCCGGCAAAATGCTCAGGTAGCGGCCCGTTCGAATCAAATCCCACAGTCGCAGCGACTCTTCCCCGAATTCCACCCGGCGCTCGTGCCAGATGGCGTTCAGCAGGGCCTGACCCGACAAGCCGGCGGCCAAATCAGGCAAGGTACCGGGCGGGGTGTTGGCCGGTTCGTAGGCCAGCGAGCCCAGCGTGGTGCCCGGCGGCCGGGTGGAGTTACGGGCCCGCTGCCGCACCTGGTTTACCAGTGCCACCGCTTCGGTGGGCTTGTTAAGCTGGGCGGCGGCTTCGGCTTTCATCAGTAGGATGTCGGCGTAGCGCAGCTTACGGATGTTTTGCGGGCCGGACTCCGGAGCATTAGGTGCAAGGATGGCCGCCTTCCGGTTGAAATAGCCTGTGGCATTCTGCGTCAGGTCGACGGGGTTGAGAATGCCCAGCACGATGTCGTTGTTCTTAATAATGGTGACTTCGCGGCGCGGGTCGTTGGGTTCAAATTCATCGACCAGGCTCTGCGTGGGGTTGTTGAAGCCGTAGCCAAACGTTTTGCGGTTGTTCTGAAAGATATTGCTGGTGGTACCCACCGAAATCGGGCCGTAGCCGTCGTTGGAGGTAGCAAACTGGATTTCAAACAGCGACTCGCTGCTATTCTCGCCAATCTCCTGGTGAATGGCCGCGTAGTTGGCCAGCAGGCTATACTGGCCGGAGGTGATGACCGTGCTCGTCAGATCGTACACTTCCTGCCAGGTGTGGTTGTTGCCGTTCACGGTGCCCAGCTGGTACATAATGACGCGGGCCAGGTAGCCGTTGGCCGCGCCCTTGGTGGCCCGGCCGTTGTCGGCGGCGGCGTAGGCGCTCTTTTCGGGCAGCAGGGCGGCGGCGGCCCGTAGGTCTTTTTCGATGAAGGCGTAGGTCTGGGCAATGGTGGCGCGGGTCGCGTTGGGCGCCTCGGCGGGCGTCACGTTTTTTTCAAACAGCGGCACGCCCCCGAAGCCCTTTACCAGGTTGAAATAGAAATACGCCCGCAGAAACAGGGCTTCGCCCTTCAGGCGCGCTTTCAGGGCCGCGTCAATGGTACCCGCGTCGATGTTGTTAATCACCGTATTGGCCCGGGCAATGCCCGTAAAGCTATGTACCCACAGCGTCGTCACGGGCGGGTTGGACGGCGGAATGTTCCAGGTTTTGAGCTCAATCAGGGACAGGAAGTCGCTGGGTGAGCTGCCGCCTTTTTCGGCATCATCGGTCATCAGGTCCCCAAACATCCACTCGTAGGTTTGGGCCACGTACTGGCCGGTAGGGTCGCCCCACTTGGGGCCCTGGTCCCAGGCGGCCACGTCGTACACGGCATTAACGGCCTGTACAGCATTGGTCGGATCCCGGAAAAGGTTATCCTGGGTCGTAGTGCCCAGGGGCTCCTTGTCCAGAAAATCCTGGCAGCCCGGAGCTATGGCGGTAGTTATGAGCAGGCCGAGCAAGACGGCGGCGCGGGTGGGTTTCATAGAAGGTAGGTAGGACATACGTGGTTAGAACTGCAGGTTGAAGCCCAGGCGGTAGGTACGGGCCTGTGGGTAGTTGCCGTAGTCCACGCCGTAGGCCAGGGGGTTGTTGTAGAACGCCGCGGTCGATATCTCGGGGTCGTAGCCCGTGTACTTGGTGAGGGTAAACACGTTATCCACCGAGACGAACACCCGGGCTCCGTTCACCTTCACCTTGCCCAGCAACGATTGGGGCAGCGTGTAGCCCAGCTCCATGTTGCGGGCGCGCAGGTAACTAGCATCTTCCACGTAGCGGCTGCTCATACGGTCATTGCCGTTGGTGTCGGTCGAGGTTACGCGGGGCTGGTTGCTGTTGGGGTTGCTGGGGGTCCAGCGGTCCATGCGGCTGGCGTAGAAGTTGCTCCACACGCCCACAAAGTCGGCCGACTTATTCAGGTTAAAAGCCGCGCCGTTCAGGGCTTCGGCACCCTGCACGCCGTAGAGCAGCACCTTGAAATCGAGGCCCGAGTAGTTCAGGCCCAGTGAGCCGCCGTAGGTAAAGTCGGGGGTCGCGCTGCCCAAATACGTGTAGTCGGCGGCCGTAATTACACCGTCGCCGTTGGTGTCCTGGTAGCGTACGTCGCCGGGTTGAGCCCCAGGCTGCACCAACAGCCCGTTGGCGTTTCTATAGGCGTCAATCTCCCCCTGATTGTGAAATACGCCCTCGGCCTGCAAGCCGTAGAAAAACGCTATTTCGCGGCCCACGTCGGTCAGGGTGGTGTTGTTGATTTGCGTAAGCACGTTGCCGCTGGCAATGGGGCTGGCACCGCCCAGGCTGGTTACTTCGTTGTTGATTTTGGTGAAGTTCAACCCTACGTTGTACTGGAGCTTGCCTAGCTCGTTGCGGTAGTTCAGGGCCAGTTCCAGGCCGCGGTTGCGCAGGGCACCCACGTTGGCGCTGGCCGGAGCCTGGCCCACGTAGTCGGGCAAGGGCAGCAGGGCAATCATGTCGCGGGTGCGCCGCTCAAAATAGTCGGCCGTCAGCGTCAGGCGGCTCTCAAACAGCTCGGCATCCAGGCCCACGTCGGTGGTAATGGCCGTCTCCCACTTCAGGTCGGGGTTGTTAATCTGGCTGATGGCCAGGCCGGGAGCAGGTACGCCGTTGAAAGAGTACGTCTGGTTGTTGCTGGCCACCGAGGCATAGCCGTAGTTGGGAGCCGCATTCTGGTTGCCCACCTGGCCGTAGCTGGCCCGCAGCTTCAGCACCGACAGATAGCTGAGGCCCTTGAGAAATTGCTCGTTGGAGATGTTCCAAGCGGCGCCTACCGATGGGAAGTAGCCCTTACGTACGGGCCCCAGGAACTTCGAGGTCTGGTCCAGACGCAACGTACCCGTCACAAGGTAACGGTCCCGGAAATTATAGTTGGCACGGCCGAAGTACGAGGCTAAACTCCCGTCGTACTGACTGCTGCGCACCACGTTGCCGGTGCTGCGCGAGGCCGACGCGTATTGCAGCGAGGCATCGGCCGGCACATTGAAGGCCGTGATGGAAATGCCGTTGCCGTAGCCGCGTTGGGCTTCCTGGCCCAGGGTAGCCGAAAAGGAGCTATTGTCGTCGAAAGTCTTGGTGTAGTTAGCGTAGTTCGACCACACCCACGAAACGTTCTCGTTGCGCGTCTCAATCAGTGCGCTCTGGGCCCGCTGGTCTACCGGGCCGATGTAGTACTGCGGCTGGTATACTTTGGGGTGGTTGTTAAAGTAATTGATGCCAAAAGTGGAGCGGAACGACAGGCCCTTGAACAACTCAATGTCGAGGTAGCTGCTGCTGAACAGATTGTTATTCTGCACCTTGTTGTACTGCTGCTCGTCGAGGTAGCGCGGCACGTTCAGCGCATTGCGCGTGATGTTGTCCTCGTTGTAGGTCCCGTTGGGGCCAAACGGATTGAGGACCGGGTTGGTTTGCAGGGCGTACTGCAGCACCAGATAGGGTTGTGAGCCCCCCTGGCCATCGCCGCTGCCCGTCTGTTTGTTGTTGGTGAACGTGGCCGCCACGCCCGCCTTGATGCGCTTGGTGAGTACGAAGTCGTCATTCACCCGAATCACGAACTTCTTGAAGCCCGAATTCTTGATGATGCCGTCTTGCTGAAAGTAGCTACCACTCACCAAATAGCGGTTTTGCTCAGTACCGCCCGAGGCCGACAGACTATAGTTGGTAATCAAGCCCTTCTGCGTCACCAGGTCCTGGTAATCAATACCTTCGGCATTGGTGGCAATGGCGTTCTGCAGCAGCGGAGCGTAGTCGGGCAGCGCTTTACCGGCGTTGGTAAAGGCTTCTAGCACGAGCGTCGAGTACTGGGCGGCGGTGGTCAGAGGGAGCGTGCGCCGGATCTGCTGGAAGCCCGTGTAGCCCGACAGGTTGAACTGCGTGGCGCCGGCCTTGCCGTGCTTGGTGGTAATAAGCACCACGCCGTTGGCCCCGCGCGAGCCATAGATGGCCGTAGCCGACGCATCCTTCAAAATTTCCGTCGACTCGATGTCGGCGGGCAGCAAAAAGCCGATGTCGCTGGTCTGGATGCCGTCCACCACGTACAGCGGGTCGCTGTTGTTAATGGTCCCCACGCCCCGTACCCGAATGCGGGTGCCCGAGCCGGGTTGCCCGCTGTTGGAGGTTACTTCCACGCCGGCCGCGCGGCCTTGCAAGGATTGCACGGGGTCGGAGGTGGCTACCTGCGTCAGCTGGGCCCCACTTACGGAAGTTACTGCACCGGTCAGGTCGCTTTTGCGGGCCGTGCCGTAGCCAATAACCACCACTTCGCTCAGGGCCTGTGCATCTTCCGTAAGTGCCACGCGCAGGCCAGTAGTGGCCCCGGTCACGGGCACCTCCTGGCGGGCGTAACCCACAAAGCTGAACACGAGCACGCTGTTTTCGGGAGCTTGCAGCGTAAAACTACCATCCGGGCCGGTACCAGTACCAATGGCCGTGCCTTTCACGACGACCGTTACGCCCGGTATACCTTCGCCTTTGGCGTCGACTACCCGCCCGGAGATGGTGACATCCGGCCTACCGGAATCGTTTGCGGAGCCAGACTCGGAAGACGCGCGCAAGACTACACGCTTGTTGGCTACCTCATATTGAACTTTGAGTGGTGCCAATACTTCGTCTAGCACGGCCAGTAAAGGCGCGTCCTGGGCGTTGATAGTCACTTTGCGGTCGGCGCCAACTAGCTGCTGGCTATAGACAAACCGAATATTAGCCTGCCGCGCAATCTGACTGAGGGTTTCCTTTATCGTTTGTGCTTCTACCTGCAGCGTAATCTTTTGCTCAAGTACTCCCTGGGCCAAGGCCAGACGGGAGGCTGCAGCGCCCGCAGCAGCGGAATGCGCGCCCGTTGCTAGTACCGGCAAGCAAACTATTGCTGTTTGCAACAGAAGCCCCCTCACCGCAGACCGGGCAGGCGGTGAGAACTGTACAGTTTTTTTCATAGAGTAGTAGGTTGTGGGAATTTGAAAAAGAGAGAAACCGATCGGTGCTTTCGCAATCGATTGAGTAAGTAGTTGTCGGTAGTTACAGACTGTTCAGCAGCAAGTTGTTCGACTTAGGGGTTCAACTTTTGGGGAGGCCTAGCCACCTAAATGGCTCTGGCAACCTTCGCTATGAATGAGGATGGTGGCGTCGGAGAGCGTGTAGTGGGCGCCCAAGGACTTGCACAGCAAGCCCAGCTTTTCAAACAGGGGCTCGTCGTAGAAGGTAATGCTGACGGTGCAGTTGGCCAGTTTGGCCTTATCGTAGACGATGTCGACCCCGTACGCCTTTTCCAGTGCCCCTAGCACCTCGGCCACGGGCCTCGCCTCAAATTCAAACGGCTGGGGCGCCAGCACCACAGGGCGGTCTACCAATTCCTTTTTCAGACGCCGCTGCGCCGCCGAGTACACCACTTGCTGGTTGGGCAGCAGCAGTACTCCCAGGGCCGCCGGGTGCGCGGGCGAGGCATCTAGCTGCGCCCCTTCCCGGGCCTGAACGGCTACCTTGCCTTCCCGCACCGCCACCGAGGCATCTTTACCGGCCGCGTAGGCTTTCACCCGGAAACTGGTGCCAAGTACAGTAGTAACCACTTGCTTCGTGAACACCAGAAAGGGCCTTTCGGGGTTTTTGCTCACCTGGAAAAAGGCCTCGCCTTCCAGGTGCACTTCCCGACGGGGACCGGCCAGGGCCGTGCGGTAGCGCAGGCTACTGCCCGGATGCAAGCTGATACGGCTACTGTCGGGCAGCCGGAAGTATTGCACCTGTTGGGTCGGGTTGGTTCGCAGCAACCACCCATTGGCAGAAGCAACCTGGTTGAGTTGGGCAGGCGTCCGCAAACGGCTGGTAGCAAGCATCAGCAAGCCCAGGCTGACGGCCAGCAGTGCCAAGGCCGCGGCCCAGCGCCAGGGCGTCGAGGGCCACATTGCTACCACCCGGGGTGCCGGTTTGACCGGGCGGCGGTTTTGCAGCAAGCGTGCCCAGATGGCCTGTTCTACTTCTGCCTGATTTTGGGCGGGCAGGACTTGTCCATCCGCTTGTTCGAGCCGGTCGTACCAGTGCTCGACCAACGCCTGTTCCTCAGTCGTACACTGGCCGGCAAGGTAGCGCTGCAGGAGCTTGTGAAATTCGGGTTCCGTCACGGGGCGAAGGGTTTGGCGGGTTGCTGACAAGGAAGTCACCCAAGTCGCCGATTACCCTCAAGCCAACCCCCATTTATTTTTTACCCGCTCATCCCAATTCCAACCTTTAACACCAGTAATTATCTAATTAACATAGCATTACCTATTTGATAAAAAATAACAAGGGCCAGATCAACATAAGGAAATGGCGCAGATAGAGCCGCATTAGTTTAAGCGACTTGCGCAGGTGATATTCCACAGTTTTCTCGGACAAGTTCACGCGTAACGAGATTTCGGGGATAGTGTACTGTTCCAGCCGGCTCAGGCGGAAGACCTCCTGGGTTTTTTCGGACAAGTGCTGCATGCCCGCGGCCAGCGCCTCGTTCAGGTCGTTGAGTGCCACAGTCGCTTCCGTGCCCCTATCGGCCTCGGACTGGTTGAGGTGGCAGAAAAACTCATAACTGGTCCGGACCTTCTCGGATTTGATATAGTTGATGATGCGGTAGCGAAGGGCCGCAAATAAATAATTGCCTACTTGCTGAACCTGAGCGGTACTGCGTTTGCTCCACAGGGTTTCAAATAAATCCTGCACCAGCTCTTCGGCTACCTCGCGGTTCTTCAGCTTCCCGTACGCCACGTTGAACAGCTGGTAACTGTAGCGCTTATACAGCTCGGCGAAAGCTGTTTCATCGCCTGCCTGCATGGCCTCAAGCAAGGCCGCATCCGGCCGGGAAGCATGATTTAGTAGAGCAGCAGACTTCACGAAAATTAAAATTTAGCAGATACTACAAGTAATAGCGAATATACAATTGAATACCAATTAATTCCACCATTAAGCTCTTCCGCTCCCCTAGCACCTGTCGGGGCTGCTGCAACTTGTAGCAGTAATACTGCTTTATAAGCAAATGTTTTGCCTAGTGCTACTACACATGCCTTGATCCAAAGTCAGGTAAGGTAGTATGTTCTCCTGCAGTAGGCCTGATGGCCTCCTTGCGGGGCGTGCTACCAATGGCTCCTATCAGCATGCATGAGACATGCCTAACAGATAAATCGTTCGTACAACGGCGCCGCTTACCCAAGAAGAGCTATTGTGCTTAGACGCTTGCAAGCCCATCCGGTCGAAATAACCTTTTGAGCTTGCGCCCACGTGGGGCGCCACCTAGTACCGTGGTCCCAGGGTAACAGGGCTCGGCCTGAGGCCGGACCAAAACGAGCAAGGCCCCAACCAGCACGGGTTGAGGCCTTGTCAGGACAGCGTTGCGACAGTTTTTCTATTCCACCACCAGCTTGACGCTCATCTTACCCACGCGCACCAGGTAAAGGCCCGGGTGCAGCCCGACCAGATCGAGGGGCTGCGTGGTATGGGCTTGCTCCCGCACCACGCGGCCGGTCAGGTCGAGAACTTGCACCGGACCTGTAGCATTCTGCACCTGCACCGCGTCCCGGGCGGGGTTGGGCTGCAGGCGCAAGGTAGCCGGGGCCGCAGGGTCGCAGGCTAGCACGGCCACGGGCGAGAAGCTTTCCTTACCGTCCAGATCCAACTGGCGAAGCCGGTAGTAAGCCGTGGTGGCCGCCGGTACCTCCGTCAGCAGGCTGTAGCTCCGGCGCTGGGAGGTAGAGCCGCCGCCGGGCACAAAGCTGATTTTGGTGAATAAGTGGGCATCCAGGCTGCGTTGCACTTCAAAGCCGGCATTGTTTACCTCGGAAGCCGTCTGCCAGGTCAGGCGGACACCGGCCGGGGCGCAGGCCGCCTGGAAGCCAACCAGTGAAACGGGGAGAGTTCCGGCTGGAATGGTGTTGGGAATAAGGTTGATGCCCGCTTCCGAAGTGCCGTAGCCGCTCTTGAAGGCCGTGGCGTTAATCGGGTCAGAAGTTTGCAGGGCCGGCGACATGGCGCTTGTCGGGAAGGTAATGTCCGTGTTGAACGAGCCGTTGGCGCCCGTGGTCAGGGAGCCAATGTAGGCGCTGGGCTCACCATGGGGAAAGCTCTGCCCGTCCCCGGCGAAGACTTCCCCATTCTGGTTGGTGTCCGTGGTGTTGTCGCCCCGGTAAAATTCCACTACCGTACCGGCAAACAGGGTTTGGCCGGCCGTGCGCCCCACAAACCCTTCCACGTGCAGCACAGTGTTGGTCCCGACGGTGGTCACGTTTTTCTTCGTGATAATGGGGTAATTCATGCCCCCGTTGGCCTTGTTCAAATCCAGGGTGCCATCGTTTGGCGTTACCCCGTCGCCCTGGCCATAAGCACTGTTACCGCCCACGCGGTAGGTGGCCGGCGTGTAGTCGATGGCAATCAGGCCCTGACCGCCTGTGGTGCCGTCACCGTTGCCATAAATAGCGTTTTGGGTAATCTGCACGTTGCGCTGACCATAGTTGATCACCACGGCCGACGACTGGTTACCGCTGATAATGTTCTTGCTAATAACGTCGGTGTTGGAGCTCTGGCGGCCGTCGGCGCGCAGCAGATAATGGATGCCGGAGCCCTCCAGGCGGCTGCTGGTGCCCCCTTTGCCGTTCCCCTGAATCGTGTTATTGCTGACCAGGTTGTTTTTGATGGCACTAATCTCGAACTGAATGCCGCTGCTGTTGCTGTCCCGGATCAGGTTCTCGGTAATGGTCAGCGGACCCGAGGCCGCCTGGTCGCCCACTGAGATGTTGTCGCCGCCCGCCGTGGTGCGGCCGGCCTGCAAAAACTCGTTCTGGGTGATGGTATAACCGCTGTTGGCATCGTTGAAGCCACCCGAGTAATTCAGGTTGGACGAGCCGGCGTGGGCGAATATGTTGTTGCGGACCGTACCCGACGGATTACGCAGATACAGCAGGATATTGCTGGTAAGATTAGCCGCGGGGGCCGCAATAGAGAAAGCCGTGGTACCAAAGGCATTGCCTTCGATCAGCAGGTTGGTACCCGAGTCGGCCTGCACGCCGTAGGTGCCGCCGTGAATCGACAAGCCCCGTACCACCATGCTATTGCCATTCAGGGTTAGGCCAATGGTGCCACCCAGCACGGCCAACTCCACTTCCGGACCCGCCACCCGGGCCAGGGGCTTGCTTTCCGTGCCCACAACCCCGCCGGTTCCCAGCTGAATCGAATTGGAGTTCGAGAGAGTCGTCTGGGTTGTGCCATCGATGGCAGTACCAGGGTCCGTGAGGGTCGGCAGGATAGAAGCCAGCGTAATCAGGGCGCGGCTGTTAGTCGTGGCGGCTGAGCCGCTGGCATTGGTGAGCTGGTTGTCGAGGCCCGCCCGTAATCCGGGCCGGGCCGTCCCGTCCGGAATCATGAAGATGCTGGTTTCCTGCCCAGCCGGGAAGTTGGTGCCCGTGGCCGTGCCCGCGTTGTTGAACTGGCGCTGGTCGATGGAGGTATTCGACAAAGCATTGGCATTGAGTATAAACTGGCGCAACGAGCCCTGACCCGCATCATTGGTATTTGTCACCACGTCGAAGCTGAAGCCAAAGTCGATGCCCGTAAAGGTCTCGTTATCGTCGGCGTCGTTCACGGTCGTTTGCACCTGGGCACCGGCGCTTAAACTACCGGAAGTGGTGTTACCAACATCAGCCTGCGTGGGGTCCTCGCCGCCCACGTAATTTAGGTCGTTCACCTGGCTGTTCGGATTATTGCCCGTGTAGCGCTTCCGGAACGTGACGACGGGCATCAAGTTGGTAGCCGTGCCCCGGCTGGAAGTTACCGAACCGCTGACCACTCGTACCACGAACGTATTGTTTCCCGATGAGTAAGAATAGCTCCAGGTACCATCGGTTGCAGCCGTAATGGCCGTAACGAACGTCCCGCCCCGATAAATTTCGACCCGAGCCGGGCGTCCCACGAAGCCGCCAGTGGTAGCGTAAGGCTCCCCACTGCCGCCCCCGTAGTTGACATCCTCAAAGACGCGGCCGGAAAGGGTACCAGCCGCTGCGGAGACGGCACAAAAACTAAGGGGCACAAGCAGCCCTAGCAAGCGGAGTGTATGCTTCATAAGGTAAGAAAGGGTCGGGTGCAAAAAGATTTTTTGGCACTAGGAACGTGACGACACGTCCGACAAATCTACGGATGATATATAGTAGCATTCTAATCTAGACAATCCTTTTTCAGGTAGGCGCCTTTTTATTTAGTCGCTTGCAAGCTTAGCCGGTCGCAATAGCCTTGCACTTGCTTACGCGAGGATGACGCTCGTCAATACCCTGGCAGCTCGTTGCAGTTACAGCTGGCCCCTTTTCCTAGTTTTCTCGTTCATCTGAACGTGTTAGCTGGGGCGGCGGGAGTAGAACCCGGTCGAAAGCGATTCTCCTGACCACTCATACGTTCTTCCAGCCACTGTTCAAATTTGTTCAGAGGTAGAGTACCCTAGACGAAGGTATAGGAGGCAGCAAAGCTGGTGAAGGGTTAGCACAGGGGAAGCTTTTTGCCTGATACGAATGCGTGCTGGTCAGCTGTAGCCTATTTGCTATAAGGTATGGGGCGCAGGCGCAGAGTATCTACACTGCTGCGGATTCTTGCTCAGGGAGCGGGCTATTTGCCAAAGCACCTAGCGGCCTAGAGGCGGGGCCTTAGCGCTATGCTCATTTTCGCATCATCCAGGCTACCTAACTAGCCGTGCAGCTACTCCAGTAGCCATATTAAAGCGGACTTTTCTTTTACCAGGTATCCTGTATTCTCTTCCCTCATGACGCTTTACGAATGCACCTTTTGCGCACTCTCCACCGAAGAACAGCTTCAGGCTCTTTGGAGGAAAGGCACCTTTTTAGCGGCGCGCTGGGCGGGGTCAGACCGCGTATATCTCTACCACATGAGCACCTTTTTTGCCGAGGTGTGTTGCGACCTAAGCCAGAAGCAACTACGCATCCGGGCCTTTACGAGTCCACAGAACCTGGAGGCCTATGCCGCCTCTGTTACACTTGATAACTTAGAACAGTAAGCAGGATCGAGTTCTAGGTTTCGGGACCTGTGTGTAGCGCAAGTCGTTTTGCCCAACTTGGTTTACGGCACCCCTCTAGTTCCAGCAGGAAGCCATTTTCTCCGCCTTTGCCGTCGTTCGGCAGCAGGTACCGGCTCTTTTGCCTGTGCAGTTGACCACCTTTACGGCTCAGGTGCAGCAACGCCAAGGTCTCCTGGGTAGTCAGGTATTGTGCTTCACTCGGCTGCGTAGCGCGCAAGTGGTGCAGCAGGTGAGCAAAGCGCGCGTCCAGCTCCTAGTGGAGGTTCTCCAAGTTGAGGGTAATAACTTTCATGGGTGAAAGAAGTGAAGCGTGAGACCAAAGCAGCTGCGCAGTTGCTGGTACAATGCTCTTCATTTCTGCCCACTCGCTACGGGCATCATTTGTAACAGTGGCTAAGCTGGCAGGTGCTGACGATGCGGAAGTAATGAATCAGACCAAACATAAGACTAGCGAGATGATTCGCCGTTATACCCGACTAGATAATATACGACAGCAAAACGCAGCTCAAAAATTAGGTTTGTGATTAGCTAACTGTGAATAAAACCACTGGAGCTTTACGATCAAAGCTGCTGAAGACAAACTGCGCCACTAGTATGCCAAAGTCAATTCCGCCAACGGACCACAACCTGCGTCTAAGAATTAAGCTGGAGAAGCACTAGTCCGATCCATTTGTTTAACTTTCGGAGAAGAATACGTACTTCTATCTGCTCATTATTTTACGAAAATTATAGAATATCCTGGCTAACAGCCTCAGATCATCAGTAATAATTTCTGCCGAAGCTTCCATGCCAGCACGATAGACGATTTGACGATGGTACGTAGTCGTTAACCCTTCTGGCAGAACAACACGGGCCAGAAATGAACCATCCTTCGCAGGAATATCCGAGATATAATCAATCGTACCACGGACGGCACCAAACTCCTGAAATGGGTAACTGCTAAACTTCAAAAGAACCCGTTGACCGGTACGCACTTTACCTAAATTATACTGAGGGATTTTTATCTCGCCAAAAATTTTGTCAGAATGCGGGATCACGAAAAATAGTTCCTGCCCGCTTTGCACTATCTGCTTTTCCTGTAAAAACGAGGTAAAAATCACTGAACCAGCAATAGGAGAAGATAATATATATTTACTTTTCCAGCCTGCTACTGCACTTTTCAAACTACGCAGTGCCTGTATGTAAATTCCCTGTTGCTTTGAAGCCAGGTCATCCAAATCCAGTAATTCACTCTGCTTAGACGATTGCTGTGCCAAATTAGCAATAGCACTCAATTCAATTTGCTTGAGGGGAAACTGTCTATTTAAAAATTTACTTTGCTGTTGGTTGTAATCGAGGGATGCAATAACTTTTTGTGCAAAGAGTTTTTTCTGAGCTTCAAACTCTTGTTGAGCCAAAATAATATCCTGCTTATAAAGCTCCTTCTGTGCTAACAAGCTAATTTGTTGCTTTTTTAGGTTAACTAAGTCACTTTGCAGTAAAAGCCGCTTATGTTGATAATAGCCACCCACAGCAAAGGCTTCATATTGCATTTTCGCGCGGTCAAAAATCTGAAAGTCGTTTTGTAATTCACCTAATTGATTATAATCAAAGCCGACATTGCGCGATATGTTTTGACTAGACTGTAACGCCTGCTCTTGTGCCTCCAACCACGTTTCCAGCCGCTGAACCTCTTCATGTTCAGCCGTGCTTTCCAAATAAGCAACGGGAACTCCGCTTTCAACACTTTGTTGATTTTTTACTAACAGCTTAATCAGCTTTCCTTCTATACGGCTGTTAACTACCTTAGGAAAATTTTGTGTAGTAAGACGCAAAGAAGCCTTAAGTATATCAGGGTACTTGATTTCATAGCTACCCCAAATAACCAATAATAATAAAATAAAAATTAAGCTAATTCCCCAGCGAGTAATCCAAGCAGGTATTTTTTCGATTATATCCTGCATTTCTTCACTTCGAGTCCGAAGGTTGTTTGTTGCAGTATTTTCGGAATATTGAACGGGGGGCCGATGAGTATCCATAGATGTCAGTTGCATAATCGCTATGCGAAAGGTTACTAGAGTTTTTATAAAATCAGCTGTCTTTAAATGTAGAAAGTTGATTCATATAAATGTAGAAAGTTGATTCATAGTCAGCCAAAGTTGAGTATAGATCATATTCAACTTGTATCCGGCTTCTCTGCCGAATTTAGTTACGATAAAGGTGGCCATCTTTCTATACAACAATAAGCACAAAACTAGGCCCCTAATTCTAGTTGATTTTTTACCAACTCATAGTATTTACCTTTCTGTCGAACTAGTTCAAAATGATTTCCTTGTTCCACCACGTGGCCGTTCTGCAAGACAATGATTTGATCCGCATTCTTGACAGTACTTAATCGATGAGCAACTACAACAACGGTTCTACCTTGGAAGAATTTTTCCAAATTGTTCATAATTGTGATTTCGTTATTTGCGTCAAGCGCGTTAGTTGCTTCATCGAAGAATATATAGTCTGGGTCTTTGTACACGGCTCTGGCAATAAGGATCCGCTGTTTTTGTCCTTGACTTATACCATTGCCCTCCGCCCCAATCTTGGTGTTATAACCAAGTGGCAACGAATCAATGAAGCTTTCAATATTTGCCATTTTAACGGCATGACGGAGTCGATCAGGATCTATCACGTCCTGCCCAACTGCAATATTACTTGATATAGTATCGGAAAAGATAAATCCATCTTGCCCCACGACGCCACAACTTTCTCTCCAGAAATAGTGGCTCACATCCTTCAAATTGGACCTTCCTAATTGAATATTTCCAGATGTAGGATTATAAAATTTCAATAAAAGCTTTAATAACGTGGTCTTGCCGCTCCCACTCATGCCAACAATAGCAGTTGTTTTTCCGGCGGGAATCTTAATGCTTACATTCTCTAGGACATTAGTGCCACCTGCCGTGCCATAGTTAAACGACAAGTTATTAACTGTAATATCCTGTTCGCGGCTTTTTGCATTCGATGGTACATGATTTTGCGACTCTTCATTTTCCATTTCATGAATTTCACTCAGACGTTCCAAACTAATTTTGGCTTGCTGA
The DNA here is from genome assembly GCF_022919135.1 of Hymenobacter cellulosivorans. Taxonomy (NCBI): domain Bacteria; kingdom Pseudomonadati; phylum Bacteroidota; class Cytophagia; order Cytophagales; family Hymenobacteraceae; genus Hymenobacter; species Hymenobacter cellulosivorans. The sequence continues at coordinate 5,155,909 of NZ_CP095049.1, forward strand.
AATGATTGTACAAATGTGACGAGTTGCTCTACTGGACTATTTAGCTGCCCAATGATATACTGCACAGACAACATAGTCCCTAATGTCATATCGCCCGATATGACTGCTTTGGCGGCCAAAAACGTGGTAAGTATATTTTTACCCTCATTGATAAAATGAGCACCTGTTTGCTGAATTTGATTCAGTGATAAGGATTTAGTATTTAACTTAAATAATCGAGAACGAAATCCCTCCCAACGCCAGCGTTTTTGCGTTTCTGCGTTTGCCAACTTGATTTCCTGCATTCCGTTTATTAGCTCCACCAGCGCACTTTGTTCTTTCGACTGTAACTCAAACCGTTTAAAATCAAGTTTACGACGTGTATTCAAAAATAGAATAACCCAGACTGTATATAATATGCTGCTAAATAAAAAAACCATAAATATTGTATTATTGAAATACATTAAGACTCCTCCAAAAATAACCAAGTTAAATAAAGAGAAAACAATATCTAAGGAGGAGCCAGTTAAGAAAGTTTCTATTCGCTGCTGATCACTCATGCGCTGCATGATATCACCAAATAATTTCACATCGAAGAATGACAACGGAAGTCTCATTAGTTTAATTAAAAAGTCAGTAAGAATAGAAATATTAATCCTTACACTGATATGAAGTAAAATCCAACTACGAATAAACTCAATAGATGTACGACCAGTGAAAAGCGCTATTTGTGCTGCGAGAATTATATAAATAAAACTTATATTTTGTGTATTTATACCAATATCTACAATTGATTGTGTTAAAAAAGGGAGAATTAGTTGTATGATGCTGCCTGCTACTAAACCGACGAAAAGTTGAGCAAGTAGTTTCTTATACGAGAATAAATAAGCAAATAATTGTTTGAATCCGTATTGCCCGCCGACTTCTCCTTGTTCTTCATAAAACGCATTTGTTGGTTCTAATAAAAGGGCAATACCAGTAGACTCACCAGAAGGTGATAGAATACTATTCCAACTTTCGCAAAACTCATTTTTGGAATATGTCACCAGACCGAGCGTTGGGTCAGCAACATGGACATGCCCTTTTTTTATCTTATACACTACAACAAAGTGCTTCTGTTTCCAGTGAACTATACAGGGTAGTGGCGAGTTTTCAGCAAGGTCATCGAAGGAAAGTTGAACCCCTCGCGTATGAAAACCTATCTTCTCTGCAGCCTGACTTATTCCTAACAGAGATACTCCTTCACGACTTATTCCACTAGCCAAACGCAGGGTCTGTAGGCTAAATGATTTTCCGTAATGCTTTGAAACCATCCGTAAACAAGAAGGACCGCAATCCATCATGTCCAGTTGAATATATACTTTAAATTTTCGCATCTTATGAAATTAAGATTTACTCCTTAAAGGGTATAAAACCAACTCAATTGGTCTTATACCCTTTAAGGATGCCCCATTCCTGTGATGTATTATGAGAGTTCATATTAAGTTTACTAATTAAACCTTTATTTGATTATTTTAGCAATGAACTTGCTGATAGCCATTATAAGTACAAGTAAATTATCCAAAGTATTAAACAATCAATTTTAAGGTCACCACCGAAACCTTCCTTTTGTT